>JAZQVL010000102.1:0-19424 GCA_045631805.1 Bacteroidales bacterium
CGCTATAAAACAATTATTTCCAATTTTAGGAATATACCCATTCAACTCCTTAATTAAAGCCATATTATATTTTGAGTTTTATATTTTGTGCATCTATTTTATCGCTTTTATCACCACACTCATGTTCAGAACAACCAATTCCAGAATCAGACACCTTACCTTCGAGATATAATCTTACAAGTTCATCAACATTTCCTGAACAACCACGTATTACATTTATATTATGAGCATTAAGTTTACTTTTTGCGCCTTCGCCCATATTGCCCGCTAACATCACAACAACACCAAGTTCCTGCAAATCCGCTGCGATTCCAGACTTACATCCACATCCTTGCGGAGATGCCAATGTATCACGTTTAACAACTTTATTATCATCTATTGTATAAATGGTGTAATGATCACAATGTCCGAAATGATCATCTACACGTTCATCTCTTGTTGGAACTGCAATTTTCATCATATACTTTTTATTATTCTAACAAATTACAAAGATACATTTAAAATTATTAAAAATCATAACTCATTACAAGTTTTGCCTCTCTTCCCTCAAAAATAAGTTTTTTCATTTCCTGCATATACCGTTCCGTATGAGAGAAGAAATAATACAAGCCTTCGCAAAGAGAATTTACTCCTCGCTCGCCAGATTCAGTTTTATCAAATCTATGTTTTGGACATTCGCCATGACATATATGGAAATATTTACATTTCAAGCATTTATAAGGAAGAGCATTCCTTTTATCAATACCAAACTCTGTCATTTTATTAGACGACACAATCTCGCTCAACGATTGTTCTTTAATGTTTCCAAGTTTATATTTAGGATATACGAAATGGTCGCATGGATAAATGTCACCATTATGCTCAACCACAGCATTAGCTCCGCAAGTCTCCGAATACACGCAGGTTCCAGGACCAACTCCGCAGTAATTCGCCAAGGTGGAATCAAACAAATTCACGAAATATGTACCCACATCATTCTTAACCCAACAATCAAAGATGTCGCACATAAATTTTCCATATTCAAGCGGATCAACAGACCACAACGCCAATTTGGAATTAGCCAAGCCAGGAGAAGTTATATTATTACATTCGTCAACATACTCAAGCACTGGCATAAACTGCATATAGCGACTACCTATTTTTTTCAAGAAGTCATATACTTCAAGTCCCCTACCCTCACTAACTTTGTTAATTGTTGTCATAGTATTAAACTCCACGCCATAACGATGCAGCAATTCTATTCCTTCCAACACCTTGTGAAAAGTAGGATAATCGCCTTTATATTTTCTATATTTATCATGGACGACTTGTGGTCCATCAATCGAAATTCCTACAAGAAAATTATTGTATTTAAAGAACGATGCGTATTCTGCATTCAGCAACGTCCCATTTGTCTGCACTGTATTATATATTCTCTTATTACCTTTGTATTTTCTTTGCAAATTCACTATCGTCTCGAAATAGCCAAGGCCCAAAAGCAAAGGCTCTCCGCCATGCCAATCGAACGTAATTTCCTCATTGTCGTTGATTTCAATATATTCTCTAATACATTTTTCAAGAATTTCAACTGGCATCACCGACTGTTTATCAAACATCCTTACCTTATCAAGATAATAGCAATACGAACAATTCAAATTACAAGCAGAGCCGACAGGTTTAAACATCATATTAAACCTCAGCGGCTTAGATATTCTAACTGCATCAGAAAAAGTAAGAGTTGTTTTCAATTTGCAATTTACTATTAACAGTTAACAAACGCTTTAATAATCTTACTGAAACCTAAACAAGTCAGACTCCGTTCTTGACGTCTTCATCAAAGAATCGAATTCCGCGACTTTTTCAGGATATTCGGCAGCCAAATCATTTCTCTCGGAGACATCATCAGCAAGATTATATAGTTCTATCTTACCGTTATTATGAACGTCATATTTCACAGCTTTCCAGTCACCTTTTCTTATAGCCTGTCTGCCATTATTTTCATGGAACTCCCAATAAAGATAATCATGTTCTTTTTGTTTGCCTTTACCCTCAAGCTCATCAAGATAAGAAATGCCATCAATATTTTCAGGAAGTTTTGCATTTACAATATCTGCCACTGTCGGCAAGAAATCCCAGAATGCTGAGACATGTTGCGACTTAGAATTTTCCTTCACGACTTTATTCCATTTAACTATTAAAGGCACTCTTATACCACCTTCGTACAAGTCACGTTTATATCCGCGGAGTTCTCCGTTGCTATTGAAGAAATCAGGGTCGGCTCCACCTTCAAGATGAGGACCGTTGTCGGACGTGAAAAATATCATCGTGTTATCCGCAATTCCCAAGCTATCTAAAACATTACAAATATCGCCGACCTGTTTATCGAGTACTGAAATCATTGCAGCGAACGTTGCATGAGTATATTTCTGTGAGCCATAGCCACCGTTTTTATAATATTCTCCTTCGTCACAACCATTGTATTCCACTTCTTTTTCAAAGACAGAATCTCCGGCGAAAGGCAGCAGTTCTTTTTCAGGCACTTTCAATTCAGCATGAGGAATAACAGAAGTGTACCACATAAAGAATGTCGTATCTTTATTTTCCTTAATGAAATCAATAGCTTCTTTATGAATGATATAAGGGGCGTAGTCGTCTTCATTTTTATCTTTATTACCATCGAGCATTATCTTTTCGTCATTATGCCAAAGATGATACGGGAAATAGTTATGAGCCTGACGTTGGCAATTATATCCGAAGAACTCATCGACGCTTTGATTTTCAGGAGCGCCTTCTGTAGCAGGAGCTCCGAGTCCCCATTTACCGAACACTGATGTTTTATATCCATTATCCTTCAACATTTTAAATATGGTATAAGTATCTGACGGCAAAGGATGTTGTCCTTCAACGGGCATCTCTTTATTACCTCTTATTACAGTATGTCCAGTATGTTGTCCTGTAATGAGACAGCTTCTCGACGGCGCACTGACTGACGAGCCAGAATAATGCTGAGTAAACAACATTCCTTGAGAAGCCAATTTGTCAATGTTTGGCGTAGAGAATTTACTTTGTCCCATACACGACAAATCAGCATATCCTAAATCATCAGCAAGAACAAAGATAATATTAGGTTTTTCTCTTTGTCCATCGCCATTTTTATGACTTTCAACGACAGCGATAGCCGTAAGCGTTGGAATACATGATGACAGTGTCACTGCCGCCAATGCTATTGGGGAATATCTCTGAATCTGTTTACGCATCTCTTTTTTCATCAGTGTCAATTATTTATTATGCTTTACAAAGATAAAATATTTTGTAATACCATTATCACAGTGCAAAAATAACGTTACAAATATATGCTTAATACCTTATCAATATCACTTCATTTTCATCGACAAATTTATAAGCATAATCATATACGATCCTGTATTCTTCGTTTCTTTTGGTTTTATGAACACTTGTCACCAATTCAAAATCGAAGCCGCGATTCTGAAGTTCGCATTTACCCACTAAAGTCCTATTGCTCTTTGATAGCGATTTCAATATCTCTCTATTACGCGACAACATACCGTTCACTTTTTTCACTATCATAAGCGTGCCCTCATCATTTTTACGATGATGATTATTACGGCACAAATCGTCGCAATATTTCTTATCGGAGCGTCCGTACAAAGTCGCCCCACAAAAAAGGCAAGTATTTTTTCCAGTCACAGGGAACATTAAATATTGTATCAATTTGAGAACACATACTCAATTATGTTTGCTCCCATTTTAAGAGCTTTGAGGCGAGTCTCTTCTGAATCATAATGCACTCTTTGATCCTCCCAACCGTCACCAAGGTCACATTCATACGTAAGAAGACAAATCAACCTGCCCTCATATATCAAGGCAAAAGCCTGCGGCGCTTTGTTGTCATGTTCGTGTATTTTAGGCAAGCCATCTGGGAAAGAATACGGTTTTTGAAATATCGGATGAGAATATGGCAGCTCCACCCATTGCAATTCGGGAAACGCCTTTTGCATCTGACTCATAGCATAATCTTTAATTCCATAATTATCGTCAATATGAAGGAATCCTCCAGCAATCAAATAGTTTCTGATATTTTCCGCTTCTCTTTCATCAAACACCACATTACCATGACCCGTCATGTGAACAAATGGATAATTAAAAATGTCGGGACTTCCTGCATCAACCGTTGCGACATTGACATTCAAATCGGTCTTTATAGATTGATTGCAGAACTTCACTAAATTCGGCAAAGATGTTGGATTAGAATACCAATCGCCGCCGCCTCTATATTTAAGGAGAGCTATCTGTGTCTTTTGAGCGAACACATTAAAAGACATCAGCATAAAAAACAATACAAATAACTTTTTCATAAAATTTTGGTTTCTGGTATGTTTATAATTATTTCATTTGGTTAATCAGCTGTATCGTATGACAAGCCACCACCGCTGCCGTTTCAGTTCTAAGACGAGCTTCGCCAAGGCTTACTGGCACAAAACCATTCTGTTTAGCAAGTTCTACCTCCTCTTTACTGAAATCACCTTCAGGGCCTATCAGCACGATTGCGTTTTCACCTTTTTTATACAAATCACATAATTGTTCATTGACATCGTCGTCAATCCATGCAATAAATTTTTGTCCGTCAAAATCCTGTTTCACCAACTTATCAAACGGGACCATATCTTCAATGACCGGCATTTTTGATTTGACAGACTGTTTCATTGCAGCTACAACTATTTTTTTAAAACGCTCAACATTTGCAACACGGCGTTCAGAATGATATGAAGCAAAAAGCTTGACTTCATCAATACCAATTTCCGTAGCTTTTTCAAGGAACCATTCTGTTCTCTCGTTAAGCTTTGTCGGAGCTATTGCTATCGCAAGTTTAAACTCCTTTATGTCATAGCCGCTTCTTTGATTAGACAAATCTGCTGCGGCTCTTTTGGGATGCGCATCAACAAGCTCAGCATCAAACAAAGAACCGTTTCCATTGGTGACGCAGAAACGATCTCCCTCCTTCATTCGAAGAACCTTAACAATATGTTTAGATTCCTCTTCTGGGAAGGAGATAGTTCCTAATTGTGCGTCGGGCAGATAAAAGACATTCATCTTTTTATGTTTTTTTTACATTTTGTTTGGCATTGAGATTCCGAGCAATCCTGATGCGTTACGGAGCAATCTTGCTGTCATATCTGCCAATTGCAGTCTGAATTCTCTACGTTTTGCATCATCCTCTTTCATAATGCTGCATTCTTGATAGAATTGGTTGAAATCTTTAGCCAAATCATAGATATAGTTTGCAATCATTGCAGGGCTTCTGTTGATAGCAGCTTGCTCCAACACAGATGGCCAGTTATAAATATTAACCAACAGCATCTTTTCTTTTGGCTGCAAATCAGAAACAGGAATTTCATTACCGAAAGTAATTCCATTTTCCAATGCCTTACGAATCACCGAACTGATACGAGCGTGTGTATATTGAATAAATGATGCAGTATTACCATTAAAGTCGATAGATTCCTGAGGATCGAATAGCATGGTCTTCTTAGGATCAACTTTAAGTATAAAGTATTTCAATGCACCGATTCCTATCATATCATACAATCTATTTGATTCCTCTTCGCTGAGTCCATGTGCTTTGCCAAGTTCTTCTGACACGGATTTTGCAGTCTTTACCATTTCATCCATCAAGTCATCGGCATCAACCACAGTACCCTCACGAGATTTCATCTTACCGTTTGGCAATTCAACCATACCGTATGAAAGATGTTCGATATCATTACCCCATTCACGGCCTAATCTAACGAGGACACGTTTAAGTACGTCAAAGTGATAATTCTGTTCATTACCAACAACGTATATCAATTTTTTCGGTTGATATTCTTCGTAACGCAACTGAGCTGTTCCCAGGTCTTGAGTCATATATACTGATGTTCCATCTTTACGGAGCAAGAGTTTTTCATCAAGGCCTTCGTTTCTCAAATCGCACCATACAGAACCGTCTGGTCTTCTATAAAGAACGTCATTTTCAAGGCCTTCGTTAACGAGTTCTTTTCCTAAGAGATATGTTTGTGATTCATAATATATCTTTTCGAAAGAAACACCGAGGCGCTCGTAAGTAACGTCAAATCCATCATAAACCCATTGATTCATTGTCTCCCACAATTGACGGATGTCTTTATCGCCAGCTTCCCATTTTCTTAACATCTCACGTGTCTCTTGCATCAAGGTTGAGTTTTCTTCAGCTGCAGCTTTTGCCTTTTCCTTTTCTTCATCACTGAGTTCATCATAATTTGAAGGAAGCAGTTGTTTCACCTCTTCTTTATAATGCTTGTCGAATAAGACATAAAAGTCACCAATAAGGTGGTCACCTTTCTTTCCTGTAGATTCAGGAGTACAGCCATCGCCCCATTTTTGCCAAGCGATCATGCTTTTGCAAATATGGATACCTCTGTCATTAACGAGATTAACACGAACAACATTTTCGCCATTAGCTCTTAATATTTCAGACACGCTCCAACCAAGCAAGTTGTTACGGATATGTCCGAGGTGCAACGGTTTGTTTGTATTAGGAGATGAATATTCAACAACTATAGGGCTACCTTGAACTTCCTTTCTTCCAAACAACTCTTTCTGATGATTTTCAGCAAAAAATGAAAGCCAATAATTATCAGAGACGAGAAGGTTTAGGAAACCTTTAACTACATTGTATTTTGATAATATTTCGCTTTCAGCCACCATTTCACGACCTATTTCATCAGCCATCACTTCTGGTGATTTCTTCGCCATTTTCACAAAAGGGAAAACAACAATAGTGACATCACCTTCAAACTCTGGACGTGTCTTCTGAAAATTAACTTGTTGTACAGGTGGTTCCTGTCCATACAACTTAGTAAAAGCATTGACAAACAGCTGTCTTAAAATTCCTTCTAACATATTAGTCTTATTTTATTTTGAGGCACAAAGATAGTAAAAAAATGCTAATCTTGTTTATTCTTTATTACTTAAAAATACAGTTCGTAACAAACTATAACTAAAAGGAAAAATTACAGTCTCGGAATAGTAACATTTTTGGTAGAAAGGAATCATTTCACCTGGAATCAAAGCAAATACATTTCCTATAATGTAAACGAAACCTCTTTCAACCATCACACATATCAATTCATATTCATAGTCAAAGTCAACTTGGTCTGGATTTCCTGTACGAATGTAATCCAAAGCTTCATTTTTGATGTCCAATCCTCTTTGCCTAATCGTCTCCTCTGCGAATTTGGAGTTATAAACATAAGATGACAGCAAACGATTCGCTACATTCATCAGCATCTTCAAATCAAATCCGACATCTTTAAACTTCATCGTCTTCAGAAAAGGCTGACCGCTAAACCAACAGCCCATGCCATGAGCTACCACAGAAGAGACTGCATGAGCCAATTCAATATTATCATAACAGCTTATCAGGTTCTCATAGAACGAATCTTCGAACATATCGTGATTATATGGTGCTCCACCAGCATTTTCTTCTGTTATGAACGAAGGAAGGCAAAAACATGCATTCATAAAACCAGTGACCAAAGCATTCCCCAAGCCATAATGCGACGAGGCCTTTATGCTATTCCAATCATCACCACTGAACTTAAAACTTCCATCTCCAATTGACACCATCTTATTTACACCAGAAGTCAGTCCTCCCATAACAGAATGCACTCCCACCTGAAAAAGCCAAGATTGTCCAAGCGTATATTCCGTCAAGAAACCTTTTACAAATCCCACTCCAAAAAGCAATCCAAACTCAGCAAAGGAGTCTATATTGGGGGCATTATAAAGCACATTAACCGCTCCGCCAACAACTCCCATAACAATACTTTGAGCGATTTCTCCAGATGGGTCATTATAACGCAGCGGATTATTCATGCAATAACTATACCTATTGAAACTCTGAGACATCTGCGGCATCTGGATATAATTATCAGGGCTCAGCATCATTGACAACAACGGATCATAGAACCTTCCATTCATATTAATCAATCCAAAATCAAGAAGATGCTCATGCCCTGTATAACCTCTATCATATAACAGAACATTCTTTTCTTCACCCGCCGTCCAATCATCGAAGTTCCTAATATTACCCCATGCATCAAAACTCACTTCCTGAATTATTTCAGCCTGCTCATCTGTAATAACATTCCAAGAACCGAGATTGTCTTTATGAACATAATGATATGATTTTACGTCATTGTCGTCTATCGTACAAACCGCAAAGACTCCGCCAGGACCATCAATATATGTATAAATAGTTTTTTCACCATCTTCTTCCACTATCTCGCAATCGCCAACATATATTTTAGTCTTCACATTGCCGTCGACACAAGTCTTCATACAAATCCTATTGTTATCACAGCCATATTCAATATTTGCAAAGTCATTATCTCTTGTTACACTAAGCAAATTATCAAAAGACGAATATTTAGCGTTTTTACTCAATCCCAAAAACATTTCATCATCTTCCATCTTTGCCTTAACTATTGCATTAGGTCTTTGAGCATCATAAGTAGCAGAATGAATCAGTCTAACTCCATTGACCTGTTTTTCGACGATATTACCCAGATTATCATACTGTATTTTAGCCGTCTCAACACCATTCAATCTTATTCCGAGCAATCTATCCAAGTCATCATATTCAAACTCCTCAACGACATTTGTCCCTGTTGACTTTTCTCTACTCCTCAAATTACCGAAATCATCATAATGATAGCTTAAATCTTGTATAATTCCGTTTTGACTTTCTGTCGTAACATTTTTTAGTGAAAATGTTTTTGAATCATATAAACATTTTGTCTTCAATCCATTCCCCAACGTATATTCCGTTATAAGACCATTCGCATTAGTATCATTTGTCTTCCATAATACTATGTTGTCATCAACATCCATTATTTCTTTTTCATAACCCGAATTAGAATACGACGTTGAAATCGTTACTCCAGAAGGATAAACAATCGAAGAAATGCGATTCGCTTCATCATAATTATATGAAGTTCTATATTCTTCACCATGAACAGATTCTATCGACTCCACCACTCTCAAATACTTATCATAGACATAATCCACACTATGATTATCAGATGTAACTATTTTTTGCAGAACGCCATTTTTGCCTCGTCCCTCATTATACATCCAACGAGTTGTAACTTCACTCTTTGTCGCACAATCTTTCTCCGTTCTCGACACCATCCTTCCAGCAATGTCATATTCAAAATTCATCACACCACCTTTGGGATTATTTATATTGACAACATTACCGAACGCATCATACTCATACGACGTCAATCCATAATTAGGATCTTGCAACGTTTTTTTATTCCTTCTGCTATCGTAAGTCACAGAAATCCTTGTCCTTGAATCATCGCCGACTTGCGCCGATTTAATCAGGCCATCACTATAATACTCATATTTCATTACGTTTCCAGACTGTTCTTTTGTCTCGACAAGCCAGTTCATGAAGTTATATCTATTAATTCTCGACCGTCTTTTCCCATCATTCCCTATTATTTCCGAAACAACATCATTTCCATTATATATAGTTTTATTTAAAACATTATTCGGATACTTTGTCTCTACTATTCTATTATATCTGTCATAAACATTTGTAACAAAATATATTTCTCCATTTTCACGATATGGCAGGCTTTGTTGTTTGACATTACCGAAATCATCGTAACATTTATCAACAACAATCGCATTTCCATTTATATCGAAGGTTACATTCCTCAACTCGGCTCCCGACTTATGATAAAACACCATCTTTTCTGCATTACCAGTGCTTTTTTCCCAGCTATAGAACGAAGAGCCAGACGGAGCATACTCATTTCCCAACGACCATCTCAATGCATTTACTGTCTGTATTCCATCTGGCATGACAATCACATCTGTCACTCCAGCAGGATCTTCCTTGCTCAACGTCGTAAAATCATTAAAGTCAATCGTGGAAACCAGCAGTCCATAATCATCGTCATAAACACATTTTATCTCACGTCCCAATTCATCTATTGTCTTTATTATATATCTATACGTCTCATCGTATTCATATCTTATGTTTTTTCTACCATTAATAGAAAGCGACGACTGTGTCATTGATACCACATTACCGACCTTATCATAAACATATTCGATGTCAAACATTAGAGGATCTGAATAATCATCTTTCACATTAGGCACTAATCTTTCTCTTATTATATTTTTCGGAGATTTATCATCATATACGAACTCTCGAGCAGAGCCGACCATGTCGTCTTTGTTATCATAAGAATATTGATATATCTTTTCTGGCCGATTTATTATCCAATTGCCAATATCATCATCATATATTACAGATTCCTCTTTGACATACTGGCAATCGCTGGGCTTCACCGCTATAATATCATTTGTATGTCCAACAGATTTATTATCAAGTCTAACCAACTTGTCATACGAACCATTTGAATTATTGTCAGAGCGATAAATATTATCTGTAATTGTTATGTTCAACAATTCACCCTCTTTATCCTTATTATAATTCACATAATAAATATTTTTAATCAACGGCAGAACGACTTTTTTATTTGACGAGCAAACATATTTATCGTAAACATAATACTCTTCTTCAAGCAATTGACTTTCTCCATAATAGGATTTCATCGAACATGGCAAACTATATGCATAAGCACCCATTGTTTTACACTCAAAATCTTGTATTTGTTTTTTAAAAAGATTTCCATTGATGTAATTTTTAGTCACCACTCTTTCAAATCCAAGAAAGCCATGACCTTTACTATGCAGCATAGCATTACGGTATTCATATTTCGTAACTACAGGTTTTTCATTAACATCAAACACCGTATCTGTTTTTAATGCTGAAACTGGTATCGAGCCTTTCCTAACATCATTAACGACAGTATTATCACATGTGTAAAAAACGTCTTTGTCATTTCTTCCTTGCATAAGATAATCATAAGAAAAGCCTCTTGCATTTCCCATTCCGTCAACAATTCGCTCTACACTATAGTAAGCTGAATGAGGAAACAAGGATGTAATATACGCTTTCTGAGAACTCAAGGGATTTCGCGGCAATCCTGACAATATTGAAACATTTTCCTGTGGCAAAAACCTTCCTATCTGAATTGTTTGATGTGAATAATTTATTGGCATATAATATCTATCCTTGCACGTAAAGTCTATGGTATTATTAGAGTTTACAAATGGCAGCAGTCCCACCTCAAGAAAATGATTTCCCGCCATATTTTTAAAGACTCCGACATCAGCCACTCCATCCCCGTCAAAATCAGCAGTTCTAATCGTAACATTGGGGCTCTCATATTCCCTTAAAGAATACTTGTATCTGTCTTTAGCATTTAAAGTCACTGTTCTTAGCAAGCTTGTATTAGAACATGACATTGGGTTTGTAAAACCATTTCCTTTCGAAAAGACAACATTCCAAAATTTATTCGGGTCATAATAAAGAATATCCACTTTTCCGTCACCGTTAAAATCATTAGCAAAAGGGTAAATATCCTTTGTTATTGATGTTCCTCTCGCAAACGACTCTATTCCATAAGTACCTCTTAAATATATTTTATAAATCTCATATCCTCCATCCTTCAACGCTATTATTTCCGATATTCCATCTCCTGTAACATCTATTGCAAGGAAGTTCGCATCAACACCATTAATCACATCACTTTTATCTAATGAGAATTTTGAGAATTTACCATTTATATAATAAATATAAGAAGCTTGTTTATTATTATTACTACCATTGTAAGCGTCAAGCACAAACACACCATTTCTATCATTCAAAAAGCTTCCTGGCAACAGAACCACATTATTTTTATGCGAATACGAAATTTTCTCAACAAACTCGCCTTTTTCAACAATATAGAAATGAGTCTTTGCCACAACACCATCTGTTGCCTGTGCACCGTAATCAAGTTCGTATGAAATGATGTCATCCACTCCATCATCATTAAAATCCAACACATATATCCATTCCAGATTTTTTGACAGATGAATCATTGTCTCCGGAGTTTCCTGAAACGTACCATCTCCATTATTCAGATAAACTTCCCCTTCTATATCATTAGAATAAGCATCTTGAATTTTGTAAGGCACCATAAGAACATCTGAAAATCCATCTCCATTAAAATCTCCCACAAAAGACACCTTGCTGAATACATTCTTATCAAGCAGGTATTTTTGAAAATTTTCGTTCTGAGCCGGATAATGCTTTTCTTCCGAATTCCAAATTATTTTAGTCGGATTTATCTTATCATCCCCAATTGCAAGACCCAATGACTTCAATCGATAATGAACAAAATTCGTTTTACCATATCTTCCAGGCTCATTATAGTCAAGCGAATAATCATAAAGTTTTTTCCCAGTATAATTATTTATAATCTGTACATTCTTCAAAATTCTTTTAGAGGTGATTTTGTTACCATAAACATATAACACCGATATATCAGACTTCTTATCTTCATACACGAACAAAACCTTATATGCTGGTTTTACGCCATGTTTTTCATTACATGTGTATTCTATATTATTAATGTATGACTCACCTTCAACAATATTTTTATCATAATTGAATAATATTGCGTTTCCATTTCTATCAGAGATTTTACTCAGCAGCCATTTTAAAATTACTTTATTGTTATTCTGAATTTCTATTCTTGAGTCTTCTGTCAAACCATATTCCCATATTGTTCCATCGCTTTTCCAAACCTTAAAACATTCCGGGCTATTGTTGTTCGAATATGAAACTATCCTATCGAGATTGTCAATCTCCGTCTTATATTCTGCATTATCCCCTCCATAAATTCCGTCAACAAGCATCAAACGCTGTCCGTCCATTGCGAATCTATCATTGACAAAATCTATATAAGTTATTTTATCATCATGATATTTCGTTTGCGGCACTCTTTCAATAGATGACAATCCAGATATATTCCAGGCCCATCCCATGATACCATTACCGCTTTGGTTATTATATACGAATGATAATGCAGGCATCAATGTACCAATCGCATTGGGCAGTTTTATATCTATTTTATAGACTGCTGCTCCAGATGCGCTAACATTAAAATCACCAGCAAGAGCGCCGACCACTCCTGTGTCACCAATTGCGTTTCCTCCATAGTGTCCTTCTTCTGGCGGAAACACTGCATATCTGTCTATTTCAAGATACATTTCATTATTACACGTAGGCTTGTACTTAAAACCAGGGAGCATTTTTATCGACGTTGAAGCCTGGCATAAGTATGACTCTTTGTTATCAAAGGTCTCATCTAATTCAACATGAGACTCCTGATATAATTTCTGTGAATAAATGTTCGACAACAGCGAAAACATCATCAACACTATACAAATTAATTTCATTCTCATAATCCATAATTTTAAAGTTTCACCACAACACAATTATACACACTATCATCTTTAATTATTCTCAGCAGATATGCACCTGCAGGATTATTGGTAATATCAATTTGTTGATTTTCCATCAGTCTATCTTCTTTTACCATCACTCCAGCATTGTTATATATTTGAACGACCACAGAATTCACATCAGATTCATTATTGTCCATTCTAACCATAAAAATGCCTTTGGTAGGATTAGGATATACCGACAAATCGTCACTTATGTCATTTGCAGATATTTCTTCAGTTGCTTTTACCGCTTGCTCTTTATATTCAAAACCACAATTGCCGACTAACATTTCCGTTCTGTTTCCAGAATCATCATATCTGAATGTAAGGCATTTTTGGGCATTTATTTTTGAAGAACAAACAAGACACAACAATACAAATAGAAACATCTTTTTATATTTCCATTCCATATCATTTCATTTTTTAGTTATTTAGATTGCAATATCTCTATTATCTTCTGCTGATTCTCTATAATCTTATGCAGTTCTATTGTATATATTGTCAGTTCTTCTATCTTTTTCAAAAGAAGTCCGTCCATTTCCACCAAACCATATCCTTTGTTCAGCACTTCACTTTCAGATGGCATATCTGGCAAATGTCCGTTTTCATCAATATATCGCTCCAATTCTGAAATTGATTTCATTTTATAATTATCGTCAAAGACATAATCGTACCATTCTGTCACTTCTTTCACAAGCACCTCCGTTGTCAAAATACCACCTGACACCGCCAAGGCATATTCATATCCATCAGCAAAACGGCTCGATGTATTGATCGACAATTTTGCATTCATCGTGATAGCACTCGCATCAAAACTGATTTTATCACCTTTTGACATAAAGCTCATACCCTTTTCTTTATTTACCATAATCTTATGTTTTTCATCATAGATTTGTAGAAAAGCTGTATGTGTTTCGCTCGTAGGTTCTAAAATTATCCCTGCATCTTCATTAGAATCAGATTTAATATGCAGCTTTGACTCTGGTACTGTAACATTACCTATGCCGACTTTGCCAGTTGAATTAAATCCAGAAGAATTACCAACAAACAATGTAGGCACACTGCTATTAAAGCCGACCATCAAGCTATTAGGAATATTATTTATCAGAGCTTTTGTATCAGCATTAGCAGTACCGGATCCTATCACCATCGCATTGGTAGCTCTTGCTTTTACATATTTTCCTATCGCCAATGTAGAAGAAGCATTTGCCTTGGCGAAATAGCCTGCCGAAAAAGAGAACGCTCCTGTCGCTTCACAACTTGCGCCTAAAGTAGCGGAATAATTTCCGCTTGCTATATTTTGACTTGTTCCCGAAGCTGGTCCGCATAAATCGCAACCGCCTTTTTCCTGAGCGTTAATTGATGTTAACGAAAAGCCTAACATCATTAAAAAAACTTTTGTAAATAAATTTCTTGGTTTCATAATTTTGATTTTTGGTTTCTATTTTTTAATAAATCTTTCTCTCAACACACATTTTTCATTTAACATTACTTCATAAAAATATGTTCCTTTAAGAAGCGGCGACACATCTAAAGTCAATATGTCTCCATCTAAATACAATTCCTTGTCCAGATACCTTCTCCCTAAAATATCAAACACTATGATTCTCACGTTTACATCAGGTATAAAATCCGCATTTATATTTAGAACAGAAGATACTGGATTAGGATAAGAACAGATTTCAATATCATCTCCATAATCAACAACATCTGTAACTATCTCAAAATCTTCACTTTTCAACTTACAAATTACAGGCACTCTATGTGTTTTATATATTTTGTAAGCCTGAATTATACAACCTTCATCACAAGTTGGCTGAATATAAAGTATTTCAATAAAAGCATCCGACTCAAGATTTCTTCTCCCCAACAGTTCCAGTTTATCATTTATCAAAAATATCGTTGCCGTATTGGGATAAAATTCAAAGTCGGAGCTGTTCTGCCAAAATGTCGATATAAATATTTTTCCCGAATCAACACATGCCATGCTTCTATACTGCGACACATAGTCAGTTGTATCAACCCTCTCAAAACTCAATGACTTCTGAACATTCATATCCTTATCCATTTTTATTACAACAGGATGCCAATCATTAATACCATCGGTATGTGCTGACATTGCCGACATCAGGAAATGATTTTCATCATACCAATAATCGACACATGTAAACATCGGAAGTATGTTTTCTGGATAATTATTCATATTATCCACCACATTTGTAGATATATAATTCAAATCATCGTCGATATAACTTACGGTTTCAACTCCTGTCACATGCATCCCATTGCTGAACATTGCATAATAATCAGCATCAGCGACCTTGACAAAATCTGAAATTTCAGAATGATAAGATGGATTTTCCAAATAAGCTTGTCTCAACATATTACAATTTACGTCAAACTTATAAAACGAGAAGTCATATTCTATTATCGTATGAAGTGGTATTGAATCAGTCACTACCGTCACAAAAACGATTTCATTATTATCATTCAAGACTGCCTGCGCAGACATACCAAAAGACACATATCCTTCATCCACTTCTATATTTTGTTCAGACAACACTTCCAGATCAGAATCAAGAACAGCAATCCATAATTTTTCATAAACATATTTTTCTTGATTATCACTACAAACAGCTGCCACAAACACATTGCCATCGTTCAACCCAAGCGCTGTAACAAATGTTGATTTAGCAGAGTTTTCCAAAAAATATTTATCCAAATATTCACCGTTTTCATTTACGCATAGTGCTATCGCCGATGACACATTGGTAACATTTTCATATAATCCACCAACAACATAATTATAACACAAGGACTTATCTCCAGCCATAAAATGCGCATATTCATCTTTCTCACAAGGAAATTCAAAACTCCATTGTTGTGAATTTGCATATTTAAGCATTGACAGCACAAACAACAATATCAGAAATCGTTTCATGACTTTCGGTTTTAATGATTCTAATTATTCAACAAATCAATTGGACTGCCCAAATCATCTTTTGTAACGACACATCTTGTCCCATAGAAAATATAATTTTGATGATTATATGTAGGAATATTATTAACGCCATACATTTTTGAGCCATCAATATTTATTTCCATGAAAACAACATCTTCTGTAAACAAAGACGAATATTTAGGATCATTTGGTATTAACTCTTTTATAACTTTTACTTCATTATGATAATATTGATTTAATTTATTGCCATCTAAATACAATT
Organism: Bacteroidales bacterium; assembly: GCA_045631805.1. GTDB lineage: Bacteria > Bacteroidota > Bacteroidia > Bacteroidales > F082 > Limimorpha. The sequence continues at coordinate 16,662 of JAZQVL010000102.1, forward strand.
CATCTTCATCACAATTCTCCTTATAAAAGATATAATAATCCTTATTTGATTCGCTCCAATATTCATTTCCTTTCAAGGAAATATATGCCATATTAACATAAATATTCCTGCAATTTAGAATTTTATCAGGCTTATATCCATGATAATAATTAATAGTGTCTTCAAGCAATTCAGCCGCATCAGTAAGAATATCTGAATCTGTACAAGAGCCTCCATATTCTCCATAATACCAGCAAGACTTATAATCAAAAGGACCATGTAAAAAAGGCTTATATTCCACCTGATGATTATCTGTCCTTCCTGTGACGGCAACGACTTTTACGCCTAATTTATCTGATCTCGATTCATCCTTATCAACAAACAACGACAACAGGCCTTTTTTGTCAGAAAAGCCATCATTCTGATATGCTTCCCTTACAGATTTTATCAAATCATCATACAGATTGCTTACATCATTCATCGATAGCATATTATTATCAATATCTATCTCAAAATAAAGTTCATGTATTTTCTTATCTACATAATTCTCATCCGGAAACGAATATGTCGCATTAAACAATGATTCAACATTCCACAATGCGCTATCTGCATCAATGTATTTTACATCTCTGCAAGTACCATTTCTGATTTCCTTTAATTGATTATCAAATCTTTTGATTCTACCAACTATAAGATCCGTCTTGGAATCATAAATCTGTTCTTCTTTTTCACCTAATTTCACAGTAGGCTCGGTAAGTCTGTCCTTTTTACAAGAAACAAAAACAGCTGTCAATGTGATGACACCTATAATAATAGATACAATTGGGGGCAAATAATTTCGTTTCATAAAAAATAATTTTTGGTAATTCTTAATTTGGTTTTCTTTCGGTTCGAATAAAAATCATAAAACAATCATAATCAACACCTCCTTTCTACAATTTTGTTTTAATTTTTACGGTACAAATATAATATATGAAAAAGGCTTTGTCAAGCATTTTTTTCTTAAAAAAAATTATGATTTTTTTGTTGATAGAAAATATTTTTTTTATAATTTTGCATTTTGATGACACAGAATAATACATTATCATTGAGCAATATAATTGTTGATTTACAATCAAGTAAATCAAGTTTTATGTTTCTTTTTTTGCGGACGGTTTCAAGCCGTCTTTTTTTTGTGTTATGGTCTAGTTTAAATTATTATCTAACTCAAAATCATAAGCAAAATGTCTATTTCACTTAAAGATCGTAGCTTAATTTCTATTTACGACTACACACCGGAAGAAATTTGTCATATTCTTGACATAGCAGAAGACTTTGAAAAGAACCGTCTTCAAAATCTGTTAAATGGTAGAGTCATTGCTTCATTATTCTTTGAGCCTTCAACAAGAACAAGACTCAGTTTTGAAACAGCAATTCAACTTTTAGGAGGAAATGTTATTGGTTTCAGCAGCACTGCAGGAACAAGTCTTTCAAAAGGTGAATCATTAAAAGACACTATCATGATGGTTTCAAGTTACGCCGACCTCATCGTCATGCGTAATCCAGTTGACGGATCTGCACGTTATGCTTCAGAAGTTTCAAAGGTTCCTATCATCAATGCTGGTGACGGCGCAAACCAACATCCAACACAATGTCTCCTCGATCTTTATTCAATCAGAAAGACACAAGGCACCCTTGAAAACCTTGAAATCACAATGGTTGGCGACTTGAAATACGGACGTACAGTTCACAGTTTAGTACAGGCCATGTGTAATTTCAACGCTAAATTCAACTTTGTATCACCAGTTGAGTTAAAAATGCCATCAACTGTTATCCAATATATCAAAGACGCTGGTCTTGAATATAGAGAATATACAGAACTTAACGATGTCATTCCTCATTCAGACATCATTTACATGACAAGAGTTCAACGTGAACGTTTCCCAGACCCATTGGAATACGAAAAAGTAAAGAACTCATATATCTTACGTAATGAGATGCTTGAAAATTCTAAGCCTAATTGTCGTATTCTCCACCCACTACCACGTGTTAACGAGATTCATACTGACGTTGATGAAAATCCTAAAGCTTATTATTTCCAACAAGCTCAAAACGGATTGTTTGTTCGCCAAGCTTTGATCGCAGCAATACTTGGTCTTAAATAATAATATTCTTTAACAATTAGAATTTAATCATCATGGATAAAAGAAAAGAGCTTATTGTATCTGCCATTGAAAACGGAACTGTTATCGACCATATTCCTGCAGATAAAGTATTCGAAGTAATAAAAATATTAGGTCTCGAACATTCTAAGAACTCTGTTTATTTCGGAACAAATTTAGACAGCAAAAAGTATGGCAAAAAAGGTATCATTAAAATAAGTGAAAAATACTTTGAACCAGAAGACATCAACAAAATAGCTTTAGTTGCTCCAACAGCGTCTCTTATCGAGATTAAAGATTTTGAAGTTATTAAAAAACATAGCATCGAAATCCCTAATCACATCGAAGGTTTTGTAAAATGCTTCAACCCTAATTGTGTAACTAACAAAGAAAGCGTTCCTACAAAATTCACTGTATTTAAAGATGAAGACAGCAAGATAAAACTTAAATGTCATTATTGCGAAAAATACACAAGACAAAACAACATCGAGTTTATATGAAAAAAAAAAGCTGGCCAATCGTGATCTGACCCCCAAAAGTTGGACGGATTAATAAAACAATTTACGTATAAAGAGTTCGGTATTGCACCGGACTCTTTCCTTTTAATTTTAATTTGATTCTATCGTTATTATAATAATGAATG
>JAZQVL010000103.1:0-9720 GCA_045631805.1 Bacteroidales bacterium
TTCACCTTCTACCGGAGGACCAATCTTGTTTGATATGCACATAACTGTAAACTATATTGTTGTTATAAGTAATATCACTGCAAAGATAGCACTTTATCCTTATATAAAGTTCTTTTTATAGAAAAATCTTTTTATAAAAAAGTTTTTTAATAAGCGATTGGTTCAAATAGCAATTCTATGTTCAACAAATAGGTCTTGTTCAATCGTATTGAACATAGGTGTTATATTTAACAACATCAATTCGGCAAAATTTTGTTCATTATTTCATCGTGTTCATTAAAAATGAACAGCCCTTAAAGGATGAACAAACTTCACCAATTGCAATTTTGCTCTGCAATATATCTAATAAATAATAAATTAATGTCTTGAGTTGATTATGATTGAGAATTTCACCCTCAAATTTTTAACAAAAAACATTATGAGAATTTCCATTTTTCTGATTATTCAGAACGGAAACGACACTGGGCGAACATACACAATCATATGTCAATTCTTCATTATCCATGGATAAATCTGAATGGCATTACCTTTCATTAAAGATGTAAAACCACCTTATATTATAATGTCGTTCGATGATATATGGTTGTGAATTGCTTTAAATTATGTATCTTTGAAAGATTGAATACAACAAAAGGTGAAAACATTTAAAGCGGGGCTAATCACCTCGCTTTCTTTTGTTTATACATATATCCAGAAATTTATTTTTATAAGATTTATCACAAATATTTTTTTTAAAATTTCAATTGTCTATTTAATTTAATCATTAAAAAATATTATCTTTACAATCGTAATTCAAAACAAATAATTTCGTCTGATATGGAAACAAAACAAATGATAGCTGAATACGGACTTCCTTTGGAAGTGGAACTCAGCACACAGATTTATAATGCTTTACAAGGCAACGTCGTTGAAGAAATCATAAAATTAGCAAAGATACCTTTCTCTGACAATTATTACCGCAGCATGCTCGAAGGTCACAGCTTCAAAGTTGAGGAAGGCACGCTTTCTCGCTATTACAAAATCTTCAACGAGATAAAGGAAGCCCTCGAATTTACTGAACCTGTCGATTTCTATATCACCGGCGACCCTTCCGTCAACGCTTTCGCAATAGCGGCTCAGGAAGATGGAGAACCTAATATCATCAATGTCAACTCTTCTCTTATTCAGCTTATGACTGACGACGAACTGCGCTTCGTCATTGGCCACGAAATGGGTCACCTTATAAATAAAAACGCTACTTTGGTGAAACTCATCAACTTCGTGTTTCCTCAGGGTGCTCCAATCCCAATCACACTTCAATATAAAATAAGACTTTGGCAACAGCTTTCAGAACTCGTAGCCGACCGTTTCGGCTATATGGCAATGCCAGATCTAAACGTTTGCATATCAGCATTCTTCAAAATGTCATCGGGATTGGATTTCAACAAGATGGATATGAAAGTTGAGGCATTCTTGGAAGACAACAAAAAACGTCTCGAATATTTCCGCAACGACAAAGGCATCAATTTCGCGACACATCCAATAAATCCTATAAGAGTCGAGGCTTTGAACCAATTCTCAAAAAGTGTGTTCTTCAATGAAAAAGGAACATCTAAAGACAATTTGGAAAAAGGCATGGAAGACTTGATAGACATCTTATTAAAAGTCAGAAATTCAGAATTGGATTCCAATATGGCTAACTTCATCGCTACAGCTGGTTTGATTGTTGCCAACAGCGACAACCAGATAACTGAAGACGAGATGGAAATGATTCTCAGCGAGTTGTCCGTATTGGAAATATTCCCTAAGAATTTCTTGGAAGAAATTGTCAAAGATGACATTGTTAAAATATTTAAAGAATCTGTCAAGAAATTGATAGAGATAAATCCAGAGACTCGTGAAGGAATGTTACGTTATCTGATGTCGATTGCTTTGGCAGACAAAGATATAAGCGTAAATGAAGTGGAATTGATTTTCAACATCGCAGCAGCAGAACTCGGTTACTCACCTGTTGAGACAGCACAGATTTTCTCACAGATGATTCAAATCGACTTCACGCCAAGCATGAATGCGCTTTGTTGAGACGACAAGACAACAAGTAGAGACGCGTCAATGATTCCTTAAAAAAATTAACAATCATTGACACGTCTAAATAAAAATTCAAAATATGATTGTGTTCAAAGATATAACATTAGAAGACAAGGAGATAATAACATCTTACATATTTCCTAACGACTGCTGCAATTGCGAGTTGTCGTTCGCTAATCATGTGTCGTGGCGTTTTTTATACCAGACTAAATATGCCGTTGTTGATGATTTTTTGGTGCTTAAATATCTCAGCGAAGGAAAAGAGATTTTCATGATGCCTATTGGCAAAGGCAATGCCGACCACATCGTCGAGAAACTGATAAAAGAAGCAGATTTACAAGGCATTCCATTTATAATGCATGCCGCTTGTCATTTCGTGGAAAACCAGCTTAGCGATGAGATGCGTGAAAGATTCAACCTTATGCCCAACCGTGATTTCTTTGATTATGTGTATCTTAGAGAAGATCTAGCGACCTTGAAAGGCAATAAGTTTCAGCAGAAAAGAAATCACGTCAACAGATTCATGAAGACATATCCTAACTGGAGTTATAAATCAGCGACGCCGGAACTTATTAAATTATGTATAGAAAAAGAAAACGAGTGGTACGAATCGAACGAGGATTACAGACATCAAAACATTGATAGTGAGCGACAAGCCTTGTTATTTGCGATGAATCATGCTGAAGAAATCGGAATAAAAGGCGGAGTGTTGTTCGTTGACGATGAAGTAGTTGCGTTCACATTCGGTTTTCCAATCAACTACAAGACCTTCGGCGTTCATTTTGAAAAAGCAGACATCAGATATTTAGGAGCTTTCACTATGATTAACAATATGTTTGCGAAAGACATTCCTGAAGAATTCGTATATGTTAATCGTGAGGAAGATTTAGGAATCGAAGGACTGAGAAAAGCGAAGACTTCGTATAATCCAGAGTTCCTGATTACGAAAGGTTTATTGACAGTTAGGAGTTAGGAGTGATTTGATACGAGGGACGTTTCAATGCTACCTAAAAAATAAACACACATTGAAGCGTCTAAAAATTAGGAACGAATTATAAAAAATCCGGTCTTTTTATTATTTTTGCATTATGGTATTTTTAGATAAATATAAATCAGGAAATCATACTATAAATCGTTCTCTCTTATGGGAGTACGATATTGACAATTTTGACTGGCATAATTCTAAATCAATCGTAGTTCAACGAGTTATAGAATTGGGAACACCTGAAGATTATTATGCGGCTTTTGATTTATATGGTGGTATTGAAGGTTTTAGAGAAATTATTAAAACAGTACCTTATCTTAACGATATCGACATAAATTTTGTATGCATATTTTTTAATCTAAAAAGAGAAGAATTGAGATGTTGTACAAAGAGACAATTGAACCAAATATAACATTCGAAAAACTTTAAAATAAAAAATGAACATTACAGTATATCACAGTTCTGATATTGAAATAAAAGAACCTTCAGTTGTTGTTAACGGCGAAAATCATGGTTTCGGGAAAGGCTTTTACCTGACGAATTCAAGGGAAAATGCAGTGTCTTCAGGCAAAGCCATCGTTAATGTTTATGAGTTTAACTACTTCAAAACCAAAAATGTAGGATACCGTTTCAACGAATTTGAAACATATAACAAAGAATGGCTTAATTTCGTCGTTGATTGTCGTAAAGGCAAAGACGTCACTGCTGATTACGACATCGTAATTGCTGGCGGCATGGATAATGAAATTGTCGCCATTGTTGAAGATTACGAAAAAGGCAACATAACCGCAGATGAAGCTGTTGAACAGTTTAGATATAAAGACGTGAAGTTCCTGATCTGCATTTTGAATCAAGAGATAATTGATTTTAATCTGGAATTTGCGGAGTCCTTTGAAGTTTAATTTATTGTCACTTCGACAAGCTCAGTGACCCTATTGGTGCCTGAGCTTGTCGAAGGCAAAAAAACATTTGATAATTAACAAAATATGGATAACAATATAAAGAATCAGACCAAAGCACTTTGGAACAAATGTTTCATCGAAGAAGACAAACGATTCGTTGATTTTTATTTTGAGAAACGATACGACGAACAGGACAATATTCATATTGAAAAAGACGGCAAGGTAGTCTCAGCGATGCAGCTCATCTCCTACCCTTTTTCTTATTATGGAAAAACTATTGGCTGTTCCTATCTCTCAGGCTGCTGCACCGATCCTGAATATCGCTCACAAGGATTGATGAATGACTTAATTGTCAAAGCATTGAACCAAGCAAAGAACAACGGAGCATGTTTCGCGGCACTCATCCCTGCATCAGAAAGTCTCTTCAACTATTACGAAGGAACCAACTTCATATCCACCTTCGATTATTCTAAGATTCGTATTAAGAGGCAACAGACAACGGACAACAGTCAACAAACAGCTTCTGGATGTCAGATTATAAGTTTACAAGACTACAAGACCACAAGACTACAAGACGAGGCTGAGATTGATTTTTATCAGGTTTATGACTATTTTAATACCAAAATGAGAAGTCGTAACTGTTGTATTCAACATAACGAATATGACTTTGGAGTTATCACTGAAGACTTGGAATTATTTGACAATCATCTTCTTGTCGCTAAATATGGAGAAGACATCTGCGGATTGGCATTCTGTTATTTGAGAAATGACGAAATCTATATAAAAGACGTCTTTGCAGAATCCACTGCTATCTTCACCGATTTGATAACAGCAGCGGCAAATATTTTCGACAACGAAACCATCAATATCATCATACCTCCAGTACCAGGACAAAAGACACATAAACTCGGCATGGCGAGAATTATCGACGCTGAGACAATGCTTCGTATCTACGCCATGACACATCCTAAGATGAAGATTGAGATATCTATCGTTGACCCGATTTTGACACAAAACAACGGCACATATTATATCAGCAACGGCGAACTCGACAAGAAAAACTCTATCGGAGCCAATGTCGTTGATATAGAACAACTCACACAAGCATTATTTGGATATAACATTGAAAACCTTCCAGAAAAACTGCAAGCATTCAACAAGCAAGCAGCGTTCATGAGTTTGATGTTAGATTAAACCCCATCATCGCTGCTCCGCCGAAATTCAATTCTTTCAGATATGGAATCTTGTCAAAGGTGACGCCTCCTAATGCAACGACTTTTTCATCAATAATTTTTTCACGATTAGCTTCTTTTAACATTTCCTCAGTAAATGCTGACTTATACCCTACTTTCGAAATGCTGTCGAAAATGGGACTTAAAAACACATAGTCATAATCGTTTTTATATTTAATAACTTCTTCTAAAGAATGACATGAACGTGTCTTAAACCCTTTATAATCATCAGGAACAAGAGATACATTCTTGTTAAAATGAAGTCCTTTCAGTTCAAATTCGTTTATCAGTTCATGATAGTCGTGAATTATGATTTTTCTTCTGTCCTCGTCTGACAACTCTCTCAACAAACTTCTGCATTGCTCAACATCAGCATCGGGTTTTCTGAGATGGACGATATCGAATCCTTTTTCTAATAATTCATGAATATGACGAGCTTCGTCTTCTATCATAGATGGTTGTGTTATAGCTATCAATTTCATTTTATCATATTTAATTAAGGTGACTTCCAAACAGAAATCACCTTAAGAGTTTAAAAACATTAGTCTTTAGTCATTAGCCTTTAGTCCTTCTAATATAAGTTCCGCGACTTTTTTACCAGACATGAGCATTCCTCCGAAGATTGGGCCCATACGAGGTGTGCCGCTAACGGCTGATGCCGCCATACCGCAGACGTAAAGTCCAGGATAAATCTCCTTGGTTCCGTTCACGACTTCATTCTCGCCAGTGACGACGTCTAAAGAACGTTCTCCGATAACATCGCCAGTGTCGGTGGCGAGACGAATTCCATTCTTGCGTGCTACGGTCTTACACATCTCGCTATCGTGACCAGTGCCGTCGACAACGCATTTCGCCATAATATTTAATGGATCCACATGGAGACCTTCTCTCAATACTGGAGTCCAATTGACGACAACGCCACTTACTTTATTATCTTTAAAAACAACATCTTCAACGGAATAGCAGTTAAACACCGTTGCGCCAGCATGAACAGCCTTGTAAAGCAAAGCCGAAGTACTTTCAACAGAATCCATGACAAATAAATCGTCGTTGTATAGTTCGTAGTTGATGTCAAATTCCTTGATGATGTCGAGAGCTTCTTTCTGCACCACGATTTGGTTGAACATCATCGCTCCGCCCCACATGCCTCCGCCTGGAGATAATTTCCTGTCGAACAAAGCGACTCTCTTACCAGCTTTCGCGAGATAATACGCTGCTACAATACCAGAAGGGCCGCCACCGACAATAGCGACATCTAATTCCAAATTCTTTTCTAACTTGCTGAAATAGGTACTGATAATACCTTGTGATACATTCTTTTCAATCATTGTTTAAATTTTTTAAGTTTTTAATTGTTGATACTATATCTTTCATTTCTTCAATTGGATTTTCTGCTTTCAAAATGCTGCCACTCAAAGCAATGCCATTAATACCACAGTTTAATATTCCAGGAATATCATCTTTATTTATTCCACCTATTGCGACAATCGGGATGTTGATATTGTTTCTCTTCATATTGCTGATGATATTTTCATAACCCTCGAGACCCAATATCGGAGCGAGATTTTTCTTTGTCGATGTAAAACGAAATGGTCCGCAACCGAAGTAATTGACTGTTGGCTGTTGGCTATTGGCTATTGGCTGTTGTCTTAATATATCTTCAAAACAATTTACTGTTCCTCCAATGATGAAGTCGTCGCCTAAGATTTTGCGCGCTTCTGATAAAGGCATATCGTTTTTGCCGAGATGTACGCCGTCAGCTTTGATTTTCTTTACCAGATGAACGTTATCGTCGATGATGAATGTCGCGCCGTATTCCTTGCACATTTCCTGTATTATCAAGGCATGATGTTCCAATGTCGTTTCCGACACATCTTTCATTCTTAATTGAATCCAACGACAGCCGCCTTCCAATGCTATTTTCGCTGAATCTATGTAAGAATATTTCTCCGTAAAATGCGTAATAAATTGTAAATGTACGTTTTGCAGATTCATAAGGCTATCATTTTTTGAGGATTAAAAAGATGATTCATAGGGCCATGACCATTACCGATATTGACATCAGCGCCATGAGATATTGCGTCTGACACATATTGTTTAGCTTTTGCCACAGATTCTTCAATGGAAAAACCTTTTGCGATGAATGAAGCAATTGCAGACGACAAGGTACAACCTGTTCCGTGAGTGTTTTTGGTAACTACAGTCTCCGAAGAAAACGTCTTTGTCACTAATTTATCTGAATCAAAATAAAAAAGTAAATCAGTCTTGCTGTTGCCATATTCATGTCCGCCTTTGAGCAGCACATATCTAACTCCAAGATTAAGAAGATGTTTAGCGGCGTTTTCTTTCTCTTCTACACTTGAAATCGGCATATTGGTCAGTTCCTTCATTTCATGAATATTAGGAGTGATGATAGATGACATTGGAAGAAGTTTTTCTTTTATGACATCACGAGCTTCCATTGATAACAAACGATGTCCTGATGTAGAAACCATCACTGGGTCGAGTACGATTGTGACATTATATTTGCTGAGCGCATCTGCCACGCAATGACATATTTCAGCGTTGCCCAACATCCCGATTTTCACGACGGAAGGATACAAGTCATCCATGACGCAGCATATTTGTTCTTGAACGAGTTTAGGATCAAGATGCAACTGTGAGAAAACGCCCAATGTGTTTTGAGCCGTTATCGCAGTGATGGCAGTCGCACCATACAGGCCGAGCGCTGAGAAGGTCTTGATATCAGCTTGAATACCAGCGCCACCTGATGAGTCAGAACCAGCGATGGACAATACGATTGGATAAGATTTTGTTGATTCCATACCACTTTTTTTTACAAATTATAATTGCTCAAAACAGTGGTACAGCAAGTACCTGAAAAGGACTCCAAACTTCCAGCGTCAGCATTATCTGTACTGGTGCAATGTGTATAATCTCAGCTACGGCATCCGTGAGGCTTGCCGTGGCACCACCATTCGAGTTGGGTGCAAAAGTAGTAAAAACTTTTGAGTTTACATAAAAACATTAACTAAAAATGTTAATAATTATATCATATTGATTTAAAACGATATATGTTAATGAATATTAATGGGAATGATTTGGAGAGGAAATTCTACGCCTTCAGCCATTCGTATTTAGCAAGGCTATAGATTGGAACGAATGGAATCAATATTGGGGTTTTACTGATATATTCCTGAAATTCAGGATTCTTGCCGTATGTTACAGCTTGTCTTAATTCAAGTCTGCGTGCTCCGCTGAACATGACATATACGATGCCTACATATCCGATAGCCGCTACAAACCATTGCCACACCGAACAAGCTGCGCCGATGCAAACAACTAGTGACCCTGTCCAGATAACAAGTTCTCCGAGATAATTAGGGCAGCGCACCAGTTTATACAATCCTGTATCGACATAACGTTTAGGGTCTCTTTTCTTCGCCGCCTGTTTTTGGACATCAGAAAGAGATTCCAAGATAACGCCCAATGCCATAAGCGCCGCTCCTACCCACGCCCACACTTCGCTAACGTCCTTTCCTTCAGCGGCGTTGGCAAGATAAAAAGCGACAGGGCTCACCTGTCCCACATACAACAGAGCGCAGAAAATCCATACCGTTACCACCACGAAAAGCGGTTTCTTCTTCGCCGCATCCGGACCATAGAGAATCTTTTTGTAGTCAGCAGATCTCTTTTCACGAGTCATCAGATAGAGACCGAGTCTCATCCCGAAGATGAACATTATAGCACACAAGAGCGCCGTCGGTACTGACAGCACATCGCGGAAGATGAGAGCGAGAGTTATTGCCAGAGCTGATATCCCGAATCCGTAGCCCAGACTGAAGAAATAGATGAAATAGACCCAGCCCAAGGCTGAAACGACGAGCGACACAAGGAGTAAAATCAGAAGGTAATGCATAATTCTATGTATTTGAACATGCAGATAACAAATGAGAAAGGAATAAGTTTGAGAAAAAAAATCTCCTCTTATTTCAAACACCACTCCGAACACCTGTAGCCTTGTGGTCTTGTTGACTTACCAATACAATCACTTCTCCTGCAATTGCGTAAAGTCTTTAGCATTTTTAGGAGATATTATCGTCTTCCCTATTTTTGTCTCCAACTGTTCGCGTGCAATCTTGGCGACTTCACCGCCTTCTTTTGCAACGACTTTGTTTTCCTCAAAACCTGATGGGTCTTTTTGTTTTGAAATCTCTGTCGTTGAGGCTTCTGCTAAACTGTTAAGTATCAGTTCTACATTAGTCATATTATCGCGGAGACTCTCTTTTTTCAATCCTTTGAATTGTTTGTATTCTTTTGTCTTGAATCCGCTCCACTCTTGGGTGATGATGTCAGTGAGCGTAGCATACTGATAGCCTTCTATCACTCCAGTACGGTTCCATTCGTCTGTGAGTTCTTTGCGTATCTCTATGCTTTTTAATCTTTGGTTAATCCAAGAATCGGAATAGCCAAGACGTTTGTAATCAGCCATCGCCTGTTCTATGGAAAGCTCCGGGTCCTGCATCTGTTCGAG
>JAZQVL010000104.1:0-70366 GCA_045631805.1 Bacteroidales bacterium
ATGTTAAGGGAGACCTTAAGGGCATTGACATGATTTCTGTTAGTGGGCACAAGATTCATGGACCTAAAGGAATAGGCGGTATCTATGTTAAAAAGGGCCTTGCGCTTCCAGCATTCATTGTGGGTGGAGGCCAGGAAGGCCATATGCGTTCAGGTACAGAAAACACTGCTGGAATCGCAGGTTTTGGTAAGGCTATTGATATGGCCGAGCAAGCAAATGATAAAATGATTTTGTCATCAATATATCAAAATGCTCATGTATATTGTAGAAAAAACAATGAACCAGAACTTGCAAAGAAATATCTTAAAATGGCATATGAAATAAACACAGATGCATCTGAAGAAATACGATTTCAACTTAATTTCCTAAACATGTATATTGAAGATGAAAATATTGATTCCGCAAGGGTATATGTTAATATGTTAAAAAATGTATATAATGATATAGATAATAAGAATTTAAAAACAACTGTATGTAAATCCATTGCGAGATATTATGACAAGATAGATATGTGTGATAGTGTCATGTATTTTATGGATAAAGTTGTATGGTTCTGTCAAGGATCTTATATAGACAATCTTGCACAAAATATATATGAAATACAAGAAAAATACGATTATGAGTTACAGAGAAACATATATCAAACAAAATTAAACAAAAGATTGATATTAACAGTATGTATTTTGATTGTATTATTGTTGGTTTTAATCATATCCTTCCTTATAATCACGAAGTCAAAGCGTAGGGAGAAAGTGTTATCAAAGCAGGTTGATGATTTAAGTAATGTAAAGAACGATTATGACAAATTCAAGCATGAGATAAAAGAATCGTTCGACAACAGTCTGAAAGCACGTTTCGATGTCATACGGAAAGTCAACACATTTGAGCGTAATAATAAAACAAACAAAAATGTAAAAGAGATTAAAGAATATGCATACGGTTCTCCAGATAAGACTGCTTTTGAAGCAAGTGTTGATGTCATAGAATCTTCATATAATAAGATAACGTCATTCATAAAAGAGTCATATCCTGAATTGAACGGGACTGAGTATAAGATATGCTTGTTATCAATAGCTCCTATAAGTACTGATGATATAGCGAACTTTGTAGAATTGGGTTCTGACTCTGTCAGGAAATCAAGGTCAAATATCAGAAAGAAACTTGGTATTGAAGATAAGAAAGCAAGTATTTCAGGGTATGTTTTGGAGAAATATTATAATAGGAACATATAGAATAATTTTTATTCATACACAAAGGGCTGCTGGTTCCAAACCGACAGCCCTTTGTGTTTTTAAAGATTAGGATAAAACAGCGTAAAACATATAAAATACATCTGTTATTTTATCATGTTTTATCGTAAAAGCAATAAAAACATAATGTTCTTCTGTGTAATACTTGTGTAAACGCAATTTTACTATCAATTGATTATCATTAATATACAAATAAACACACAAATTATTTGTGTAAATTGAATGTAAAAATTCAAGTCGTAAAAAATGATTGGGTAATTTTGTACATAAACCTAAAAAAATATTTTTTATGAAAAAATTATTAATAACCTTCATCACGCTGCTTTTCTCAAGCAGCATGATGTTTTCTCAAAACGAGTTTGAGTATATATATGAAGATGGTGAATCCAATTATCATAAAGTTATTTATTTCTCAAATATCTTTGAAATGGATAATGGTGATTTTATGGTATTTGGAGATAACTATTTCGGGCGTTTCTCCAATTCTGGTGAATTGTTGTCTGAAACATTAATAAATGACTCTGTTCCCGGATATGAATCGTGGAATGGAGAAGGTACGCCTGTTATAAAAAGTAAGGATGGAGGCTTTTATGTTTTTACTAATCTTAATCCTATATTAGATACTAACGACATAAACTATCATGGATGTTTTGAAGCCAAGATTGTCATGGAGAAATTAGACGATAATCTTGAACTTGTATATTCGAAAGAAATGATAATTCCTGTAGATACTACCGACTGGTTGAATACATGGGCAGGTGGCGGTTTGTTAGGTCGTTATCCGCAAATTGAAATAGGAACTGTTCTTGATGAAGGTGATGGTTTTGTTATATGTTATGAGAAATACACGGGTCATCAAAATGGACCAGAACCACATGCTTACGGATTTGATAGCACAATCATCATTAAAACTGATTATGATTTGAATGTGCAGAAAAGCGGAAGTCTCGGTCATCTCAAATGCAATAAATTGAGACATAGGAATCATCTGTTGTACGATGAAGAAGATGATGAATATCTGTATTATGTCAGTGGTGAATGGAATGATTCACATTATAAAAAGGGGCTTTACTTGTATAGATTCGATTCAGATTTCAACTATATTGACGAGCATTACATGGCAAATACTGATGGTACAGGATATCATACTATACATTATGAGGATGGAGACTTTGAGACTGGCGGTATAACATTTAAGCGTACAAGTTCAAATACTACGCTTATGATGGCAGGTGCAAACTGTCATCATTTTAATGGTAATCTTCCAATAGATCGTTATACGGCTGCGATATGCTTGGAAATGAATGATGAATCTAAGATGTTGGATAGCATCACATTTGCAAGAGCAGAAAATTCATCTGGTAATAGAACTACAGCTCCATATTATGGTTCTATAGATTGGGTGGATGAAAACAGAATATTTATCGGAGCGACGCCAAACTCATATTTCACTCCTATGTTAAATGGCTATCAGTGTTTTGTTATAAGAATGATTGACAAGGATTTGAATGTCTTGGATGAACTTTATTATGATTTTGGTGAGACATCCAGCTTATGGACAACCACACTTAAAGCTACCAAAGATGGAGGTTGCATGATAGCAGGACATTTCATGGATTTCGTCAATGATCCATATACATACTATAATTACATAAAGAAATTTCCACCGGAAGCATTTCTCTCCATCGAAGAGGCTCACGCCAATGACTTGAAAGTCGCTATAGCTTATCCTAATCCGGGAGGTGATGTAATGAATATAAGAACCACGTTGAGAGATTGTAATCTTACAGTCTATGATATGCAGGGAAGAATCGTGCATCAACAGGAAATAACCGATGATGTAACAAGCGTGGATGCTTCAAATTGGCCAAGCGGAACATACATTTGGAAATTGAAAACTGAAACTGGAAAATTGAAAGTTGAGAACGGGAAATGGATTAAGTGAAATTGATTGTTCTGAAAATGGAGAATCAGCCGTCTGTTGTGAACGAGGAAACAAATCGTCTGATAGATTTAAGAGATATTGCCAGTGGAATTTATACGTGTACTATACGTTGTAATGATTGTCAAGTGACAAACAAGTTGGTAATAGCACAATAAATGTAAAATAAATAACGTTAACCACAAAATTATTATACCATGAAAAAAAATAACTATAAAACCATGTTTTTACCAATAATAATGTCATTATTGGTTGTAACTTTTGTTTTTGTCGGATGCAAACCAGAACCAGGTGGGGACATAAATGTTTCTGATTTTTTACTTTCTTCATGCTTGGATGAAGACAGAAGAGGGTATTGCGATAGTGATACTATATACGTTACCGCTATAGATGACAATAGTCTTAAAATTAGAACAACAAATACTCTTTTCAATTGTTGCTCTGAAGTATTCTTGGAAGATGTTACTGTAGATGGAAATAATATTACCGTTTCAATGTATGAATATGCTGAGGTGCCATGCGACTGTGTATGTCCGCGTAGTGTTGTTTTCGCTCTGAATAATATGGAAATTGGAAAGACTTATAATATCTTTTTGTTAAAATCTGACGATTATGTATATTATAAATTTGAACTTGTATTTGATGAAGGTATTGATTTGATGTTTATCAGGTAAAAACAAATACATTCTTATTGGGTGGAAGGCTTCATGAATATAGCCTTTCACCCAATAAAAATAAATATGATTTATGAGGTAGGTTCTTTTCTATTTTAAATACCATTTGTATTTGCAATGTTAAAATCGTATTTACTATGATAAATGGATTGATAGCCATAGGATATAAAGATTTGTGGGATGATATGATACAGTTGACCCATTATCATTGTTGAAAGATGTTCCAACTGTTAGAGTATTAGAGTTTTTTCAACGGAAAAAACATTTTCGTGTAGTTTAGTGTGGTTTCGTGGATGGAGGATTTCAGGAATTCTGGGTTTAGAGGTGCAGAGGGATTAGAGGGATTAGAGGATTTTTTCACATCACTTCATCACTTAAAAAAAGTTCAGAGTTCAGAGTTTAGAGTTCAGAGTTCAAAGTTCTTCTGAGATTCTGAGGTTCTAAATTTCTTGTATTTAAGCTGTCATAAGTTTGAACAACATCTCTCTGTAAAGTTCTTTCTGTGATGAATCGCCCGTGTTGTAACCTTTCGCTTTAAGGTCATATTCGCGAAGCACCTCAATGCAGTTCATGCAATCGACCCACGAATAATTTCGTGCCGCCTCGAAATAATCATTGACAAAAAAAGGATTGACGCCGAGAACTGTAGCTATAGTGTTTTTACTTTTGTCTTTTGAATAATGAAGCTTCAGCAATTTGGTATAATATCCGTAAAGCACGGTTATCGTCATGAAGATAGGATTGTCGTTAGGATTGTCGCCAAAATAATTTATTATCTGATTGGCCTTCAGAAAATCTTTTGCGCCTATTGCTTTTTGAAGTTCGAATATGTTAAAGTCCTTCGATATACCTATATTATATTCTACGTCGGCATCGTCAATACGTTTTGAAGGAGGCAGCGCCACCATCAGTTTCTCGAGTTCGTTTCTCACCTTATGAAGGTCGTTGCCTAAGAAATCGGCAATCATCTGCGCCGCCTTAGGCGTGATATTATATTTCTTGGATGCGAGATATTTGACAATCCATTCAGGGATATTGTTGTCGTAAAGTTTCTTAGACTCGAACAAGACGCCTTTCTTGTCGATATATTTAGCGAGAGCCTTACGCTTGTCTAACTTTTTATATTTATAACTGATGACTAAAATCGTGGTTGGCGGGAGTTTGTCGAGATATTCGGAGAGACTGTCAATATCCTTGACATTCTGAGCCTCTTTCACTATGACCACTAAATAATCGCCCATCATAGGGAAAGCTCGAGCCTGCGACATGATGTCTTTAACCGTGACATCTACGCCATAAAGAACGACCTGGTTGAAAGAACGTTCAGCCTCATCAAGTATATTATTCTCAAGCTCATCGCTGATAGTGTCGATAAAGAAAGGCTCCTCGCCCATAAGAAAATAAATAGGATGAAACACCTTTTTCTTAATATCAGCCAAAATCTGTTCGTAAGTCATAATTATAAAATTAGAAAAACGTTTGTGCAAAGATAATAAAAGTCGAAAGACTACAAGACCACGAGACCACAAGTTTTTGTAAATTTTAGACATATCAAATCAAACACAATAATTATGAATTATGCACTATGAATTAGAATTATTTTAACTTTGCAAAAATTTTAAATTATGTCGATATTATTTGAAACTTTGGTTTTCGGCCCTATAATCAGCCGTCGTTTAGGCAAATCGTTAGGCGTTAACCTAATGCCTGAAGTTGGAAAAATTTGTTCATTTGACTGCATCTATTGCGAATGCGGATGGAATCCGGAGGGAAAATTCACGAACAGATTGCCAAAGAAAGAAGATTATGAAAGAATGTTGGAAGAAAGATTAAAAGAATTGGTCGGCACCGAGATGGAACCCGACAGCATCACTTTCTCTGGCAATGGCGAGCCGACTTTACATCCCGACTTCGCCGAGATAATTGACATCACATTACGATTAAGAGATTTGTATATCCCTAACGCAAAGATAAGCGTACTGACAAACGGAACAATGCTGCATAAAAAGGAAGTCTTCGACGCCATTTCTAAAATCGACAACAACATCATCAAAATAGACGGCGGAACATACGAGATGATAAAATCCATCAACAAGCCAAACGTCGATTTCAATTTGGAAAGATATATCAGCCTACTTCAAGAGTTCAAAGGCGACTTGGTCATACAGACATGTTTTTTAAGAGGCGAACACAAGGGCGTTAAAATAGACAACACCATAAAAGAAGAGCTAAGTCTTTGGTATGAACATATCGAAAGAATAAATCCGCGAAAGATTATGATTTACGCTATCGACCGAGAAACACCTGAAAAGAATTTAGAAAAAATCAGCCTTAAAGAATTAGAACAAATAGCAGCACCTTTAAAAGAAAAAGGCTTTAACATCGAATGCTACGGCAAATAATTTCATAACACCATAAATAAAAAAATGCTCGACTATCCAGTAAATATCCTGATGGCTTTTGCGATGACATTTGATGAAGAAGGCGATTCGTTCAGGCAATGGCTATTAGAAAACGGCTATCCAGAATTAGCCGCTCTAAGCGACACCATCAAAGGAAGCAAAAACGCATTGGAATGGCTTATGAAAAACAAATATTTCCATTTAGCCGCTTTCGATGCCGCAATAGACAACAAAAAGGAAGCAAAAGAATGGCTAAGCAAATACAACTTCCCCATTCTGATAGTATTATCCAATGCTGTCAATAATGACGAATCGGCAATAAAATGGCTGCATGATAATGAATTGGATGCATACATCATAATTGCGCAAAAGATAAGAGAATCATTAGAAAAAAGAGCATTCGACCCTCACAAATTGTTTTTTTAAAAAAATAAAAAAAATAATTGCTCCAATTAAAAAAAATGGTAACTTTGCCAATCGAAAAAAAAAGTTTTAATCATGGATAAAAAATTAACAATTATCAACATCGCATTAGTTCTCGTTGCTATTTTCTTAGCATATAAAGTTTACGACAGTATCAGCCAACCTGTTAAATTCGCAAACGAAAAAACAGCTCGTGAAATTAAAGTCGTCCAAAACCTTAAAGACATCAGAAGTACACAGGTTTTGTTTAAACAAAGTTACAACAGATACACAGCAAACTTCGATTCATTGATTGAATATATCCGTACAGGCGAATTAGCAATCGTTAACATCATCCCAGATCCAAACGACACAACATTTACAAAAACTATCAACGACACAGTTGGTTACGTTAAAGTTATCGACTCATTGTTCAAAAACAGAACAAATTTCAATGTTGAAACTTTACGTTATATTCCTTTCACAAACAATCAAGAATTTGATCTCCAAGCTGGTTATATCACACGTGGCGGTATGAACATCCCAGTCTTTGAAGCTAAAGCTCCATACAAAACATATTTGAACGGCCTCGATTCTCAAAGAATCAGAAACGCTGTTGCAGAACAAGAAGCTGTTAACAAATATGCCGGTATGAAAGTTGGTTCAATGAACGAAGCTTCTATCGACGGTAACTGGGAAAATCTTTAATGATTTAATATGACTTCCTACCTATATCCATATATCCAGGAGTCTATTAATTTGAATAGTAATAAAGACAACTATATTTTGACCATCCAACACTCATTGGATGGTCTTTCTTTTGTCATTTTCGACACCGAAGAACAGAAATTCATCTGTCTTAAACATTATCATTTCTCCGAAAAAAACATCGAACTCAACAGTCTGATTCTCGAACTTCAAGAAAGAGAAGGTTGGAAACTCGACGAGTTCAAATATGTTAAAATTCTGATAGACAATAATCTTAACACATTCATACCAAAAGACTATTACCAAAAAGAATTAGAGAAAGAATACTTGTCGCTGCTCAATATCAAAGTCGAGTCATCCGTAAAATCGGACATCTTGAAAAACGATATTATCAATATCTACCCAGCCCCATCCGACATCGATAATATATTGAGAACTAACGATAAAACAACTATCGCTCATACATCAAGCATTCTTATCGAAAGTCTTGTGAAAGAATTTTCGGAGCGTATTCAAGGAATGAGAGCCTTCGTTAACGTTAAAAACAATTCATACGAGCTGACCATCATAAACGACTCTAACCTCATCTTTCACAATTATTTTAACTTTAACACAAAAGAGGATTTCCTATATTTCATACTCTTCACCTTTGAACAATTAAAGATTGACAACGAAACAATTCCTCTATACTTCATGGGATTGATTGAAGAAAAATCTGTTTTAGTGGAATTATGTTCACGATATGTGAGAAACATCCGTTTTTTCAATAGAAACAATAATTATAATTATATCAACGAATTAGATTCAATACCATACTATTATTATTACATTTTATATAGTTCTGTATCATGCGAATAATAAGAGGCAAATACCAAAGACGACAAATCACAGCTCCAAGCAACTTGCCTGTACGTCCAACTACCGACATGGCAAAAGAGAGTCTATTTAACATTTTGGAAAATCACGTAGATTTTGAAGACATTGTCGCATTAGACCTTTTTGCCGGCACTGGCAACATCTCATACGAATTAGTATCAAGAGGCTGCCCACGAGTCACAGCGGTCGATGAAAACAACAACTGCATCAAGTTTATACGCGACACCGCCACCAAATTAAACATGGAAGAGTTGCTCGCTATACGCTCCGACGTGTTCCGTTTTATCCCGATGCACAAAATGAAATACGACCTTATTTTTGCAGACCCTCCTTACGACAGTCAGCACTACGACTTGCTCGTCAATTTAATTTTTGAAAACAATCTGCTAAAAGAAGACGGAATGTTTGTCGTTGAACACAATAAATTCCTTGATTTCAAAGAACATCCACGTTTCGTCGAACAACGTAGATATGGCAAAGTAAACTTTAGTTTTTTCAAATAATTTCAAATACAATAAAATTATGAAGACAAGATTATCATTATTAGCATTATTAGCATTTGTATTGTTATCATTTAACATCAATGCTCAAGATGTTGATGCACAAGATTTTGACGGCGCAAATTGTACAAGTATCATGGTCGGAAAAGACGCTACAACCGATGGTTCTGTCATAACATCTCACACATGCGACGGCATGTACCGCACATGGCTTCGTTGGGAAAAAGCACAAGAACACGAAAAAGGAGCTACTCAGAAAATATACAGAGGCAGCATGCACACAAAAAACGCTTACGACAGCAAAGGATTGGAATTAGCAGGAGAAATACCACAAGCTGCTTATACTTATTCATACCTCAACACAGCTTATCCATGCTTGAACGAGAAACAATTGGCTATAGGAGAAACAACATTCTCTGGTCCTGACACATTGGTCAATCCAAATGGCTTGTTCATGATTGAAGACTTAGAACGTATCGCTCTTCAACGTTGCGATAACGCAAGAGACGCTATCAGACTCATCGCTGAGCTCATCAAAGAATACGGCTATGGCGACGGAGGCGAATGTATCACAATCGCTGACCCTAACGAAGTATGGTGCATGGAAATCATGGGCGAAGGCAAAAAGAAAATCGGCGGCATCTGGGCAGCTCAAAGAGTCCCTGACGGAGAAGTCAGCGTTTCTGCTAACATACCAAGAATCAAACACATCAACAGAAACGACCCTGATAACTTCATGTGTTCTGACAATATAGAAAAAGTCGCTAAAAAACATGGTCTATGGGATGGCGAAAGCGAATTCGTCTGGTACAAAGCTTTCGGCAACGACTACTCCAACGGCAAAAACTTCCGCGAACGTGAATGGTTCATCCTCAGTTCTTTAGCTCCTTCATTAGGATTAAGCATGGATGACGAAGACCTTCCTTTCTCTGTTAAGCCAGAAGAAAAAGTAAGCGCTTACAAAGTCATGGAATTGCTCAGAAGCACCTACGAAGGAACAGAATTGGATGTTACTCGTAATATCAAAACTGTCAACAGAAAAGGAGATACAATAGTAAGTCCTATAGCGAACCCTTGGATGGGCGGCAACGACATCAACACATATAACATGATAGCTCCTGGAACAGTTGACGCAAAACGTACTGTATCAGTCTCATGGTGTTCATATTCATTCGTAACACAACTCAGAAACTGGATGCCAAACGAAATAGGTGGCATCTGTTGGTTCGCAGTGGAAAATCCAGGACAAAGTCCAAGAATACCAATCTTCACTGGTTCAACACAATTACCTTCATGCTTCGACGAATGCGGTCATTACAACTATAATGAAGAAACATTATTATGGCGTTATCGTAAAGCAAACAAATTAGCTCAAATTCAATGGGGTTCAACAAAGAATATCATGAATGACAATATCTTACGATATGAAGCAAAAGCAATGAAAGAAATACCAGCATTAGAAACTGAAGTAAAAACATTGTTGGAAGAAGGCAAAAAAGAAGAAGCTCAAAAATTATTGAACAGATATACATCAGATTTCGAGGCTGCTACAGCCAACACATGGAAAGAGATGGAACAAAGTTTCTGGGAAAGATTCTGGGTTAACTTCTAAGAACTCAATAAAATACTCTAAGGCGATGTCTTGATTTAGGCATCG
Organism: Bacteroidales bacterium; assembly: GCA_045631805.1. Taxonomy (GTDB): domain Bacteria; phylum Bacteroidota; class Bacteroidia; order Bacteroidales; family F082; genus Limimorpha. Next base: position 10,412 of record JAZQVL010000104.1, read on the forward strand.
CTTTTTTTTCATCCACGAAATAACACGAATAAGCTCGAAAAGATCTATGAAGGATTAGTGATGATTCGTGCACACCTTTTTTCATCCACGAAATAACACGAATAAGCTCGAAAAGATTAGTGAAGGATTAGTGATGATTCGTGGACACCTTTTTCATCCACGAAATAACACGAATAAGCTCGAAAAGATTTATGAAGGATTTTATTGGGAAGAGTTATAAATAAAAAAAGAGCTGACTTTTCAGTCAGCACTTTACGTGGTACCAGCGAGATTCGAACTAGCGACACATGGATTTTCAGTCCATTGCTCTACCAACTGAGCTATGGTACCTCCGTTGTTTTGCAGTGCAAAGATACAACATTTTTTAATACTTCAAACAAAAAAATTATTTTTTTTGAAAATATTTTTTTATTCACTCATTATCAATATCTTTGCAAACAAAAAAGTAGAAAAAAAAATGGAATACATTCTTACTATAGATATTGGCAATACCAGAGCAAAATATGCTGTTTTTGAAGACGACAAGCTAATTTGCACAGACACTTTTAATCCGTATAGTAATGATTTAAAAGATATTACAAAAAAATATCCTTTGATTAAGAAAGTCATTTTATCATCTGTAGGCGGTAAAATTGAAGAATGTCGCAATCAGTTAAAAAATTTCGAAATTATCACACTTTCCGGTGAAACACCGCTTCCGTTCAAATTAAAATACAAAGACAGAAGTCAAGTTGGCAGCGACAGACTCGTTGCTGTTGCAGCAGCTATGGCAGAAAAACCTAATCAAAACAATCTAATCATCGACATTGGAACCTGCATCACATACGACATTTTGACTTCCGACAATTATCATTTATGCGGTCCGATAAGCCCAGGTATCAATCTTAGATTCAAAGCCATGAATGACTACACCGCATTATTACCTTTATGCAAGCCATCGAACGATGAAGTAAAAATCATTTGCAACTCAACGGAAGAATGCTTACACGCAGGCGTCATCGGCAGTATTTCTTTTGAAATTGAAGGATTTATAAAGTCATACTCAAACATTTACGACAATTTAAATGTTTTTATTATAGGTGGAGACAATATTTTCTTTGAAAATAAGTTAAAAAATTGCATATTTGCAGACGCAAACTTTACATTTAACGGTTTAAGATATATTCTTAATTATCAATGAAATACACAAAATTAAAATATTTTTTGTTGGGATTAATCTCTTTGATGATTAGTTTTAACACATACGCACAATCAGATTTAAGTTCACCTTATTCTCGATTTGGATTAGGCGACATCAATAGTTTAACTCCAAATCCTATTATGAAAAGTATGGGTGGCGTTTCCAATGCAATGAGTGGCAACACACTCTTAAACCCAACAAATCCAGCATCTTACGCAAGTCTCGACTCATTAGCATTTATCTTCGACGCTGGATTCTACTCAAAAACCGCTACTTTCTCAACGACACATTTATCAGAAAAAGGCAGCAATTCATCATTCGACTACGCCAGCATAGGCATCAGCGCAACTAAAAGATGGAAATTCGGATTGGGAATAATGCCATACAGCACAAGAGAATACAACGTAATCACAGAACATTACAGTGCCAACACTGGAGCATACAATATTGCATTTCAAGGCGAAGGAGGACTCAATAAGGCTTACTTCGCAAACGGTTTCAAAATAAACGACGATATTTCTGTCGGTATCACAGCATCTTATATTTTCGGTACATTGTTCGACAACACATCTATATATTATCCTGACTCAACATTTTTCCTTAACGGAAAACGCTCTATCAACATGAGAGTCAACGATTTCAAATTTGACTACGGTATTTTATACAAATTGCCTGTCACCGATTACAATATCACAGTTGGTCTTACAATTTCACAAGGAGCTAAAATCGCATCAAAGAGAGACATTTTCATCAGAAATATGTTCAAAGGCTTTCAGAATCATACAGAATCACCTATCGACACATTGCTTTATACCAAAGATGAAAATGTTGACATCAAGATTCCTGGAGGCTTCGGTTTAGGCGTTAAAGTTGACAAAGGCGAAGGATGGGTTTTAGGCGCAGACTTCAACTGGAATCATTGGAAAGGTTTCACAATGAACGGCGCTAACGACTCGATACAAAATTCATGGAATTTAGCCATAGGCGGCTCATATAAGCCCGAATCAACATCTATCTCAAAGTATTACAAGAAGATAACATATAGAGCCGGTATGCATTTCGACAGAACTTATTATAATATTTACGGCAGATCTATAAATAAATTCGGCTTGACATTAGGAGCAGGACTGCCAATACCACGCTCATTGTCATCATTCAACGTAGCCTTGGAAGTCGGAAGAATGGGAACAACCAAGAACAATCTTGTTAAGGAGACATACTTCAACATATCTGTCAGCATGTCAATTTTCGACAAATGGTTCATAAAGAAGAAATATAAATAATAACTAAAAATAATTAACAAAAAAATTAAGATGAAAATTAGAAGATTTTTACTCGCTTTTGCATTCGTTATTTTAGGATTCGGTGCAACACAAGCACAAGTTGATTGCGAAACAGATTATTCACTCTACCGTGAATACATCAAACAATGGGAACAAGCTAAGTACAACCCAAACAACATCAATCCACAGATGATAACATCATGGAGAAACATTTTCCTCAACTGTCCTGATTTCAGACAAAACACATATCTCGACGGCGTTAAAATCATGACATACGCTTTCATCAGAACAACAAAAGACGAAGCTTTAAAAGACAAATATATCGACACTCTCGTTATGCTTTATGACAAGAGAGCTGAATATTTCCCAATGGGCAAAAACGGTTCTCAAGTCGGCAACATCATGGGACGTAAAGGCGTTGACCTTATCAAATGGGCTCCAAACCGTTACGAAGAAGCTTATACAGCTCTTAAACAAGCTATCGACATGGACGGCAATAACGCAAACTACGGTTTCATCGACTCTTACTTCAGCGTTGTTATCACAATGGTTAAAAACGGTAAATTAGAAGAAAGCGCTATCCTCGATGAATATGGTCGCCTCTCAGAAATAGTCGATTTCAACATCAAAGCTAACACAGAAACTGCAAACGAAAAATTATTAAACAACTTCAACACAACAAAAGCTAACCTCGACGCAGCTGTTCAACCATACGCAAACTGCGAAGATTTAGTTCGTATCTATCAACCTAAATTCGACGCTAATCCAAACGACGTTGAATTGTTGACAAAAATCTCAGAAATCTTAGATAAAAGAGGTTGTGACGACACTCCATTATACCTTGCTGTTGCTGTTAACTTACACAAAATCAACCCATCTCCTGAATCAGCTTACCTCATCGGTAAAAAATATCTCGCAGAAAAAGATTACAACCAAGCTAAGACTTATCTTCTTCAATCAACAAAGAGCGAGAACACAGATTGGGCACATCAATCATATATTTACCTTGCTCAAATCATGAACATGGATAAAAACTACGAGCAAGGTCGCGAATACGCAAGAAAAGCTTACGCTCTCGACAAAACAGACGGCGAGCCTTTCATCATCATCGGACAATTATATGCAGCAAGTGCAAAAGACTGTGGTTCAGGCAACTTCTATTCAAAAACAGCTTACTGGGCAGCTGTTGACCAATTTGAAAAAGCCAAGGCTGTTGACCCTTCTAAAGCAAGCAAGGCTAACGAACTCATCAACGCTTATTCTCACTACTTCCCAACAGTTGAAGACATCTTCTTCAACGGCTTCGAAGAAGGTCAAGAATATTCACTCGAAAGCTGCTGGATTAAAGAAATAACAAAAGTCAGAGCTGCTAAGAATTAATTAGGCTAAATTAAAGGCTAAAAGCTTTGAAAAAACTTTTTAAAATATTCATAGAAATCAACATCATAGCCAATATGGTTATGGTGTTGTTTTCTTGTGAAAACTCATTAGATAAAGTTAAAGAATTTATAGACACCGACACCATCAACGGAGTCTTGGCTTACAATGTGAACTTCACAAGAAGCGATTCCGGCTTCGTACAAGCCAAGCTCATGGCACCAGTCATGCACAACATCGAAGGCGATAGCTCCATACTCGAATTTCCCAAAGGTTTTGAGGCTTACATTTTTAACAGAAACAACAAACCATCTTCAAAAATAAGAGGCGATTACGGAATACGATACGACAAAGAAGAACTGATTTTCATCAGAGACAGCGTTGTCGTAGAAGACATTGAAACCAAAGAAACAATGTTTACCGAAACCTTGTATTGGAATCAGAAAACTAAAAAAATATATACTCGAAACTTTGTTAAAATCACAAGTCCCGACAAAATCATTTACGGCGACAGTCTCAACGCCAATGAAGACTTCTCACAAAGAGTAATTCATGGAATGAGAGCAACCCTCGAAATAGAGGATGAAGAATAAATATTAAATTGAAAATGAACGACATTTATATAGTCATATTATCACTGATGGCTTCCGCCATGTTCTCCGGAATGGAAATAGCTTTTCTGAGCACCAATAGATTACAATTGGAATTAGACTTGAAGAAAAGCAAATTCTCAGCTAAGATAATAAACAAATTCTTTAAAAACCAATCGCAATTCATTGGTTGTCTGTTGCTTTGCAACAATATCGCCAATGTAATCTACGGTATTGCGATAGCAAGAATATTAGAACCTTTTATCATCAATATTTTACCTGGCTCAATCACTAACGATTTCGTTGTTTTATTGTGTCAGACCATTTTATCAACATTGTTAGTACTCATCACAGGAGAGTTTTTACCTAAGATAATTTTCGGCATCAATCCTAACAACAGCATGCGAATTTTCTCCATTCCGGCAATGATACTTTTCATTGTTCTTTATCCTGTGATATTAATCTTCATAAGCATATCTGAATTGATAATCAAATACATTCTTCGTGTTGATATACCACATGAAGAATACAAGCTTAACACTGTCGATCTTAACGATTATATCAAAGAATATGCAAACCCTGACGAAGAAAACGAAGATATTCAACAAGGCATCGAGTTGTTCCAAAACGCCATTGACTTTCATAATGTAAAACTCAGAGAATGCATGGTTCCTCGCACAGAGATACAAGCCATTGATATTGAAGACACTATAAAAGACGTAAAGTCTGTCTTTGAAGAAACAAAACACTCTAAGCTTCTTGTTTACGAAAACAACATAGACAACATTATTGGATACATTCATATCAATGACGTTCTGACTAAAACGACAAATCTTCGCCAGAAACTACGTCCTATAGAGTTTTATCCAGAGACATATTCAGCTCAGGAACTTCTCAAAAGGCTTTCAAAGAAACACCAAAGCATTGCCGTCGTCGTTGATGAGTTTGGAGGCACTTCTGGCATCATCAGTATTGAAGACCTCATTGAAGAGATTTTCGGAGAAATTGAAGACGAATTTGACGTAGAAGACACCGTAGAAAAAACCATCAATGCCGACGACCATATTTTCTCGGCAAGAATAGAAATAGATTATCTCAATAAAAATTACAAATATAATTTTCCAGAATGTGACGATTATGAAACATTGGCAGGCTATATCATTCATTATCATGAAAGCATTCCACAAACTGGAGAAGAAATTACAATTGGAAATTATATTTTTAAAATAATAAAAGCAAGCGACACCAAACTTGAAGAAGTGGAAATCAAAAATAATCAATAAGTTAGTTACCACATATCAAGCGTACAACAATTTGAATTATTTTTTAATAAAAATGTCGAATATATCGAATGGTTTTGTAAATTTGCAACCTTATTAAATAAAGAAGAAAAAAGATTAAATAATTAAATAATATCATAGAATTATGGCAGCAATTGGAAACATTAGAAAACATTACGGACTGTTAGTCGTTATCGTAGGTCTTGCACTTTTGGCATTCGTTTTGGGTGACCTTCTTAAAAGCACTAACAGCAGAGGAACAACAAACGTAGCTATTGTCGGAAACGAAAAAATCACTTATCAAGATTATAGCAACTTGGTCAGCATGAATCTTGAAAATGCAAAAGCTAACAACGGCGGTTCTCTCACAACAGAACAAAACTACAGCATTCACGCTAACACATTAGAACAAATGATTAGAGAAATCATCATGAAAAACGAATATAAAGACCTCGGTCTCGCTGTTTCAAGTGATGAATTATTCGACCAATTCTTAGGAGAAAATCCTAACCAATATGTAGTTCAAAGCTTCACAAATGCAGAAGGTAAATTCGACAGACAACTCATCGAAAACTATCTTACAAATTTCCAAACACTTTCACCAGAAATGAAAGCTAACTGGCTCAACTTTGAACGCGCTATCAAAGAAGACAGATTAAACACAAAATATGAAAACCTCCTCAAAAAAGGTTTCTATCTTCCTAGCAAATTAGCAGCTCGCTACTACTCAGACAAAAACGACAAAGTATCTGCTGAAGTTTATGCAGTACGTTACAACACTATAGATGACGAAACAGTTGTAGTTAACGACGCTGACAACAAAGCATTCTACAACGAAAACAAAAACAAATATCAAACAGACGCTACACGCGGCATTGATTATGTCATCTTCGAAATCAAACCTTCACAAGCCGACATCGATTATTCAAAGAACTATGTCAACGACCTTAAAAATGATTTCGCAAGCATCGAAAACGCAGCTAACTTCGTCAACGCTAACTCAGACCTTCCATACGACAGCGCATGGAAATCAAGAAAAGACGTTCCTGCTGAACTCGAAAGAGCTATCTTCGATTCTAACAACGGCGCAGGTTTCGTTTATGGTCCATACGAAAACGAAGGTTACTACAACGTAGCTAAAATCATCGATATGGAAAACCGTTCAGACTCTTTGATGGCTTCACATATCTTAGTTGGCTACCAAGGTGCATTACGCAGCGCAGCAACACGCACTAAAGAAGAAGCTCAAGCTCTCGCTGACAGCCTCTTGAATGTTATCAAAAAAGACAGCAAAAAAATCGAAACTCTCGCTAAGTCATTTTCAGACGACCCAAGCGCTCAAACAAATAGCGGCGACCTCGGCTGGTTCACAGACGGCATGATGGTTTACACTTTCAACGAATTCGTACAAGACAATAAAGTCGGTACAATCGGTATGGTTGAAACTCCATTCGGTTACCACATCATTAAAGTTACAGACCGCAACGAAGCAACTCCTAAAGCTCGTATCGCTGTCGTAGCTCACGAAATCACAGCAAGTACAGCTACTTACCAAAACATCTTCGCTGAAGCTAACAGATTCGTTACAGAAAACACAACAGCTGAAGAATTCAACGCAGCTATCGAAGAACAAGGTCTCAACAAACGTACATATCCAACTTTAAGAACAAACACTAACTACATCACAGGTATCAGCAACCCACGCCAAATCGTTCGCTGGGCATTCGATGAAAACACTGAAGTTGGTGATATGTCAACAATCTTCGACCTCGACAATATGTATGTTGTTGCTGTTCTTACAAAATCTGTTGAAGAAGGTTTCGCTCCAATAGAAGACATCACAGAACGTTACCAATATGTTATCAAGAAAGAAAAGAAAGGCGCTATGTTAGCAGAACAAGCTAAAGCTTACGGCACTGATTACCAAAAAATGATCGACAACATGAAAGGTGAAAAAACAACTGTTGACGTAACATTTGAAGGTCGTGGTTTCGGTAACTTCGGCGTTGAAGACAAAGTCATCGGTACAGTCATGGGTATGAAAGCTGGTGAAACATCAGAACCAATCGTTGGCGGTAACGGTCTCTACGTTGTTAAAGTAGCTAAAGAAACTCCAGCCGCTGCAACAACAGACTATACTAACATAGTAAAAGAACAACGTTCAAAATTCGTTAACCAAATCCTTAACAACGCTGCTTACTCAGCTCTCAAGGACAACGTTAAAATTGAAGACAACAGCATCTTATTCTATTAAGAAAACATGAAATATTAAATGAAAAAGGCAGCTTTCGAGCTGTCTTTTTTTTATATCAATATAATAAAAATTATTCATTGTTTTTTTAAATTAAAAACATATCTTTGCAAGTTTAAAACAAGTAATTTCAATCAAATTAATTTTTTATTAACATGAAAAAGAAGTTATTATTTTTATTGCCAGTAGCAATGCTATTCTTGTCAATGACATCATGCCATGAAGAAATCGACAGAACATTCCGTCCTGTTATTTGTATTTGTAATTATAATATAGGTATTTATGACAGTCTGTTTGTTGAATATCATAACATACATACAGACACAACATATAAAAAAGTCTTATTGCATGACGAAGAATGCAATATATATCTACCTTTCTATCACGGATATATAACACAAAAATTCCCACCAGAAGAACATCTCACAGCAGACTTAGAGAATATCACTATATATAGATATAAAAACAATGAGATTCAATATTTGCCTAAGGAAGAATATGACGAACCAGAAGAAGATTTTATCTTAGGCAAAGACGTATTCTTTGATGAACATACGGTCTTTTATACATTACTTGTAAGTGAATATATGTTTGAAGAATAGGAAAAAATACTAAAGGCTAAAGGAGAATGTCATTAACCTTTAGCCTTTTATCTTTAGTCTTTCGCCTTTAGTCTTATAAACTTCTATAAGCCTGTTCCCATTTCCATGCGGAGGCAGTCATCTCGTCTAAGGTACGTTCAGCTTTCCATCCTAATTCATTGTTTGAGAATGTTGGGTCAGCCCATACTTTCTCAATATCGCCAGCTCTTCTTCCAACAATTTCGTAATTTAATTTCACGCCAGAGACCTTTTCGAAAGATTTTATCACTTCCAAGACAGAATAACCTGTTCCCGTTCCGAGGTTAAATATTTCGAAAGTTTTTTTCATCTTTTCGTTCAACATTCTCTCGACTGCAATAACGTGAGCCTTTGCCAAGTCCATGATATGAATATAGTCGCGTATCGCTGTTCCGTCAGGAGTTGGATAATCGCTGCCATACACTTTGAGGCACTCTCTTATTCCGTAGCCTGTCTGAGTGATATAAGGCATAAGGTTGTTTGGCACGCCGAGAGGCAACTCACCAATTATAGCGCTATCGTGAGCGCCTACAGGGTTGAAATATCTTAGAGCGATAGCATTCAAGCCTTTGAATGCTGATATTGTTTCGCTTATTATCTCTTCGGCTATTTGTTTTGTGTTGCCGTAAGGGCTCTCAGCCTTCTTGATAGGAGCGTTTTCCGAGACTGGAAGATGTTCAGCATCTGGCTGTCCATAAACTGTACATGAAGATGAGAAAACCAAATTAGGAACATTATATTTATGCATAGCATCGAGAATATTCATCAGAGAATCGAGGTTGTTGCGATAATATTTTATCGGCTGTTCTACTGATTCTCCCACTGCTTTATGAGCAGCGAAATGAATGATTCCTTTAATATCGTTATGACGAGAGAAGAAATCATCGGTAAGTTTTTGGTCAGCGAGGTCGAATGATTCAAACTCAGGGCGTATGCCTGTAATTTTTTCTATTCCGTCTAAAGTATTGATACGAGAATTGAACAAAGCGTCAACGATAATGACATCGAAGCCTTTTTTCTGTAATTCAACCACTGTGTGAGAACCTATATAACCAGTTCCTCCTGTTACTAATATTTTCATCTTAATATTTTTTAACTAATAAAATCCAAAATTGTTGAAGTGACATAATTCAATTGTTCGTCGGTGAATTCAGTATGCATTGGCAGAGCTATCACATTTTCGCACAGATATTCGCTCACTGGGAAGTCACCTTTTTTATAACGTGGGTCCTGATAAGCCTTTTGTTCGTGCAGAGGCACAGGATAATATATAGCGCAGGCGATGCCTTTCGACTGCAGATGTTCCATCAATTTAGCGCGGTCAACGCCGTTAAGCACCATCACATATTGATGATATACGTGAGTTGTAAAATCAGACTTCGTAGGAGTTATGATTTTGTCTATCACAGAGAAAGCTTTGTCGTAATAAGCGGCGGCATATTGACGAGCCTTGATATATTCGTCGAGATGTTTCAATTTGATGTCGAGTACAGCAGCCTGTATTGAATCGAGGCGAGAGTTGACTCCGACATAATCGTGATAATAACGTACTTTCATTCCATGGTTCACCACTGTTCTAATCTGTTCTGCGAGAGCGTCGTCGTTAGTGAAGAGAGCTCCGCCGTCGCCGAAGCATCCGAGATTCTTTGAAGGGAAGAAAGAAGTACAACCTATAGTTCCTATCGTTCCAGATTTTTTCACAGTGCCGTCGCTGAAGGTATAGTCGGCTCCTATAGCCTGAGCGTTGTCTTCAACAACATAAAGATTGTGACGACGAGCAATGTCCATGATAGCCTCCATATTAGCGCATTGACCGAATATATGAACAGGCACTATAGCTTTTGTCTTAGGAGTGATAGCACGTTCGATTGCTTCAGGATCAATATTATAAGAATCCTTTTCAATGTCAACCAAGACTGGAGTGAGACGTAAAAGCGCTATCACTTCAGCTGTCGCTATGAATGTAAAAGTTGTCGTAATGACTTCATCGCCAGGCTGAAGATTGAGAGCCATCATAGCCACTTGAAGAGCGTCGGTTCCGTTTGCACAAGGAATGACATGCTTTACGTTAAGATATTTCTGTAAATTTTCTTGAAAAGATTTAACATGCGGACCATTGATGAATGATGCCGTAGATAATATTTCCTGAATAGCAGAATCCACCTCAGGTTTTATCTTATTATATTGACCGACAAGGTCAACCATTGGAATACTTTGCATATAAAAACGTTTTTGCAAAAATAAAAAAATCTATTATACCTATTAATAATACCGTAAAAAAAAGACTAAAAGACTACAAGACAACAAGACAACAAGTCATTTATCTACGTTTTTTTAGCCATAACAAAGCGTGTAAAAAAAAGTTTAAAGTTTTTTATCAAAGCTATTGCGTAATTCAAAAAAAAGTCGTTACTTTGCACCTCAATTTTTAGGGGAAAATTATAACTATAAAATATTAAGAGTCATGTCAAAAGTTTGTCAAATCACAGGTAAAAAAGTTATTACCGGTAATAACGTTTCTCACTCAAACAGAAAGACAAAGAGAACTTTCGCTCCAAACTTACAAATTAAACGTTTCTACGTACCAGAATGGGATGAATGGATTGTATTAAAAGTTTCAGCAGCCGGTTTACGTACAATCAACAAAAAAGGTATCTACCAAGCTATCATGGATGCTTCAGCAGAAGGTAACTTGAATCGTTGGTAATAATTTGAAAACACCATAAAAAAAAGTCGTATTTTTTGTCGACTTTTTTTTTTGAGTTTCAGAATCACTCTCGTCGCGACAATAATATTTTTGACAAATTATAGTTATATAATAAATTTTTATTGATGAGATTAAGATACATATTATTTATATTATCAATGTTACCGTTCATACTCTTTGCGCAAAACAAAGAGGATGCTTTGATATACGGAAAAATCATTGATAATAACGGGAACGTAATAGAACTCGTCAATATTGCCGTAATGGGCAGCTCATACGGAACATCATCAAACGCTCGCGGACAATACGAACTCGCTCTTCCTTCCGACAAAGACCTTGAAATAGTGTATTCATTCATCGGATATAAAAACGAAACAAGAAACATAAAGCTGGAAAAAGGCGAGGAACGCAAGATAGACATCGTCATGGAGTCAGCATCAATAACACTTCCTGAAGCTGTTGTATCAACGAAAAAGAACAATTCTGTGACAATAACACGTCTCGACGCTCGCGAAGTCACCTTTGTTCCAAGCAGCGGCGCAGGCGGCGTGGAAGACCTCGTGAAAACATTGCCTGGCGTTTCTTCAACAAACGAACTCAGCTCACAATACAACGTACGCGGCGGCAATTTCGACGAAAACCTCACTTATATCAACGGAATAGAAATATACAAACCTTTCCTTGTCGGATCCGGACAACAAGAAGGACTTAGCATCATCAACCCTCGTCTCGTATCCAACATCGACTTCTCAGCAGGTGGATTCTCGGCAGAATACGGCGACAAATTATCGTCAGTGCTCGACATCACCTACAAAAGGCCGCTCATCCCGGAAGCTTCTATCGCAATGAGCCTCCTCGGTCTCGAAGCACACGCCGAAGGAACGGCTCTTCATCATAAACTCTCGTACCTCATCGGAGCTCGCTATAAAAACAACAAGTACATCCTCGGAAAAATGGAGACAAAAGGCGTTTACCAGCCTAATTTCACCGACATACAAGGAATTTTATCTTACAACATATCACCTCGCCTTGAAGTATCTGCCTTCGGTTATTATTCAAGCAACAACTACTCCATGATTCCCGACACTCGAGAAACTGATTTCGGCAACATCCAAGAATCATACCGCCTTACAATATATTTCGACGGAAGAGAAGCAAGCAATTACAACACCGGACTCGGAGCACTCACTCTTAATTACAGCCCTACCGAAGACCTCAATCTCAAATTCATCGCCTCAGCATATTCAGCCGTAGAAAGCGAGAATTATGACATTATGGGACAATATTTCATCGGACAATTAGAGACAAACCCAGGAAGTGAAAACAATGATTCTGTCGTTTCATATCAAGGCGTAGGCACTTACGTTGACCACGCACGCAACGATTTTTACTCCCGCGTCCTAAATATCGACCATAAAGGCGCATATAAAAACGACCTCATCACTTTGAAATGGGGAGCTCGCTATCAACATCAATATTTCGACGACATCACCAACGAATGGGAAATGATCGACTCGGCCGGATACAGTCTTCCTCATAACAATGGCATCGGCAACACAACACCTAACGACCAGTTCAACATAAAACATCTTTCTAAAAGTCACAATGTTTTATATATCAATAATGTTGACGGTTATCTTCATAACGAATGGAACATCAACACAAAAAATGCCGACGTCTTGACTTTGGCATTAGGATTACGCGCCAATTATTGGGGCTACAACAACGAAGTCAATATAAGTCCTCGCGCTGGAATTGCTTACAAGCCAGGATGGAACAGCGATATGCTTTTCCGATTGTCGGGCGGTATGTATGTGCAGCCTCCTTTCTATCGTGAATTGCGCTTGTTCAACGGCAGCCTTGTAAGTCCGGAAAACGCCTCAACACAGAAATCATATCAAGTCGTTTTCACTCACGAATATAATTTCATGGCATGGGACAGACCTTTCGTGCTCACGTCAGAATTATATTACAAATATCTGAAAGACATCATACCTTACGAAGTTGACAACATAAGAATCAAATATTTCGCCGACCAGAAAGCTACAGGCTATGCGGCAGGTATGGACGTGCGCATCAACGGTGAATTCGTAAAAGGAATTGACAGCTGGGCAAGTCTTTCCATAATGAAATCAACAGAAAACATAAAATACTACATTTCTCCAAGCGGGTCTATATTGTCGCAGAGCGATGTCAATAACGGAGCGGAATATGTATGCGACACCATCATTAAAGGCATTCCTCGTCCTTCCGACCAAAGAGTCAACATGTCTGTCTTTTTCCAGGACTACATCCCTTACATACCATCCTTCAAGGTCAACCTGAAGCTCGTTTTCGGAACAGGATTGCCATTCGGCGCACCTTATAGCGAGCGTTACCAACAAAAGATGAGAATGTCTTCATACAGAAGAGTCGATATAGGTTTCAGCAAACAACTTATCAGTGAGACTTCAAGTTTCAAGAAAAACAACCCATTGAGCCACGTCAGAAACTGCTGGCTGACACTTGAAGTATTCAACCTTTTAGGCATATATAACGTCAGCTCATATACATGGGTGACAGATATTTACAACGTACAATATGCCGTACCAAATTATCTCACCCCGAGACAGATTAACTTGAAATTAGTGGCGGAGTTTTAGTTAATTAGGAAGATGTATTAGGAGAAGTATTTTCTTTAGACTTTATTTCCTCAAGTCCCTTAACCCTCTAATCCCTCTTAAAAACAAAATTCGTGAGTCGGCATGTTGACACTATTTCATCGTTTTCGTTTTTGATGTCGATATTCCAGACGTGAGTCTGACGGCCTTTATGAATTATTGTAGCGACACCAAACACGTATGTTCCTACTTTAGCGGCTTTTACATGATTAGCGCTCATCTGCATTCCTCTGATGACATAATCTCTCATGTCAACATAACAAGCAGAACCCACACCACCTACGCTCTCAGCGAATGCCATGCTCGCACCGCCGTGCAGCATACCGTAAGGCTGCGACAATTCCTTCTTCACCAACATACGAGCATAAACATAACCCTCTTTAACTTCAAGATATTCAATGCCGAGAGTCTCCATCATTGTACCCTTGTTAAGAGCATTCATCTTTTCTACAATATCCATACTTTATGACGTTTAAAAATTGCAAAGATAGTGATTTTTGAGGAACTTGAGGGACTTGAGGACTTGGAATAACTCCCAACTATTAAGACGCTTCTATGGGTGTTTATTTTTTAGGTATCATTGAAACGTATTCGACATTGGGCGCTTCGACATGCTCAGCGACCAAACAATCCAAACAATTCCTAACTCCTAATTCCTAATTTTGTCACTATCTCTTCTGCATTTATTTGCATCATGCAACGGAAATGTCTCTTAGGACATTCCTTAAAGCCTAATTTGCTGCATGGACGGCATTTCACGTCTTTACATTCTACAATATGACATTTCTCTGGTTCATTGGGCAGATATGGATACATTCCCAATTCTGGTACGGTATTTCCCCATACCGACACTATGTTTTTATGGAAAGCGGCCGCTATGTGCATCAAGCCTGTATCGTTGGTTAAAACGCTCTTAGCTTGCTTCACAAGCGAGGCTGATTTCTCAAGATTTATCTTACCGACAAGGCTTATGAGGCTGAGAGGCTGAGAGGCTGAGATTTTACATAAGATTTCCTCCGCTCTTTCCACATCGTCTGGCCCGCCGAGAAGTATGACGGGTTCGTTTAGTTTCTTAATCACTTCTGCTACTTTCACAGCAGGAAGTATTTTCGTCTTGTACGTTCCGCCGATAACAAAGGCATGAAATCCTTTTTGAAACTCGACAGGCAATTCTGTAATATCAAAGTTATTTTCTTCTGAGATAAAGAAATCAAGGCCTTGTAAATCGTTTTTAACGCCCATTTCTTTAACAGCTTCAAAATATCTGTCAACGATATGAACATCGGGCATCAGATTGATTTTGAATGTAGTGAGCAAAAATTTCTTGAAATTAAGTTTAGGGAAAGAAGAATGAGCAGCTTTCAAGGAAGCCGTAACTCTCATGCTCCTTTTATTTTTCTGCAAATCGACAATATAATCGTAATTATGATTTTTCAAGTCGCGGATAATATCTTTAATCGAATTGTCAAATTCGAAGACTTTGTCTATATAAGGATTCTTTTTATAAAGATTGCTGAATTTCTTTTTTGTAAGAACGTGAAGTTCAATGTCATCCAACTGAGTTTTCAGACATCTCACCACTGGAGTTGTCAAGACAATATCACCTATCGAACTGAAACGTATTAGTAAAATTTTTTTCACTTTGAATTCCTAACTTTTTAACTTTGACCGTTGAACTAATTGAAAATTCGTATGCTGTTTTGAACCACAGATTGCTCAGATTTATCAGATTTATTATCGTAATTTTTTTTTTGCTATCTGCAATTAAACTCGCCACCTAATTCCTAACTGAAAGACGCTTCAATGGGTGTTTATTTTTTTAGGTATCAATGAAACGTCTCTACATTGGGCGCTTCGACATGCTCAGCGACCAACAATTCCTCATTCCTAATTCCTAATTATTAATTAATTTTTCATCTCTGAAAATTATCTCCACTGTTTCTTCATAAACGTCGAGATTGTTAATTTTCTTTATCTTGCGCCAGATATTTTGAGAGTCTTCGAAAGAGTTCATGAGATAAGACCACATTTCTTTCATGCATCCGATTATTTTAGGGCTACCGCCTGCATGACGCAATCGTTCGAGATAAAGTGACACCACGAAATGATGCAGTTTCTTTTTTCTTTCGTCATAATCAAAAGTTTTGCCTTTTATCTCATCGGCGAGGAAAGGATTGGTGAGCAGTCCTCTTCCGAGCATAAACATGCTGATGTCGGGGAGCTTAGAGCTTATACGTTTGAAATCCTCCACGGAGAAAATGTCACCGTTATATACGAGCGGACGTTTTATTTTAGGCGCTAATTCAGCGAATCTGTCAACATCGGCGTTGCCTGTATATAACTGTTTACCTATTCTTGGATGTATTATTATCTCGCTAAAAGGGAAAGCGTTGAAAGTATCTATAAGTTCGTCAATTTCAGTATCATTATAATAACCGAGGCGGCATTTGAGGCTGAAATTAATATCAATATTATTAAAGACCTTATCGAAAAGTTCGTTCACTCTTTTAGGTTCAGCCATGAGGCCGCAGCCTCTCACCTTATTGGCGACTCTTGGGAACGGGCATCCCATATTGAGATTTATCTCTTTATAGCCCATCGCTTTACATTGATCGGCGAATCTGATTATCTCTTCAGCGTCATTAGCAAGAATCTGAGGCGTTAAAGTATTGACATCATTACAATTTATATCTATCTCCTCCCCTTTCAGGCTTCTGCTGTTTTCTTTATGTATTCCTGTAAAAAATGGAGTGTAATATTTATCTATTCCTGTAAAATATTCTTTATACAAGTTACGATACACCGAATCGGTGATACCTTGAAATGGAGCTAAACTTAAAATCATCTTTCTTTTTTAGAAATATTTACAACAATACAGAAACATAAGAGCAGCAAAGCAACGAAAGAGGCGGCTCTATACAAATAATCGCCATGTTTAGAGTAGAAAGTCAGTTTTTCATTGGCTTTCATTGTATTAGACAAGGCTTTAGGTTCCCAATAATTTGTTTTAGAAATCACGTCGCCACGTTGGTTTATGAATCCAGAGATGCCTGTATTAGCTGAACGAGCCACGCTTCTTCTGTTTTCTATAGCTCTCAGTTTCGACATTTCGAAATGTTGTCGGTGACCTGGAGTATCGCCCCACCATCCGTCGTTTGTTATGACGAACAGCAAATTGGCTCCGTTTCTGACAAAATCAGAGACATAGTCACCGAAGACCGATTCATAACAAATCATTGAAGCCACTTTATAATCCTCAGAATTAAGCAATGTGATTTTATCTTCTCTTTTCAATGTTCCCACTGTTCCGCCCAAGTCTATTGCGAGATTTTTTATTGGACGGAGCAACCACCACGAAGGCATCATTTCCACTCCTGGAGTCAGTCTTGATTTCTGATGATACCGAATATCGTCGCTGCCGTCAATCATAAGAGCAGTGTTATAGGAATAATAATATTTATCTGCGTCGTAGAATTTACGAGCAGCGAAATCTTTTTCCTCGCCTTCTGGCACCATTCCAAGAGTGCTTGCGCCGATGATATATGCTACGTCATTGTTTTTAGAGAACAATTTCAGTCTTTTAACAGAGAAATAAGCGTTGATATTTTCGAGCCATATATTCTCATGGATAGAAGATTCGGGGCTAAGCACAAATTGAGTTTTTTCGCTTATAAGAGGCTCAGCGAGAGTAGTGTTTCTATCTATTATCTCGGCGGCCGACAGCACGAATTCTTCTTTATATGGGTCTATATTAGGCTGAACGACAACAACATCAACATCATCGCCTTTATCTTCGTAAGTAGCATAAATAATCGCACTGATTGACAACGGAACAGAGACAGTCAAGACGAAGAATAGCGCATATTTTTTCAATTCGCCCATCTCTTTATTGATATAAGCTTTTAATGATTTAAAAGCTAAAATATTGCTCATAAGCACCCACAAAGTTCCGCCAGCGACGCCAGTGAATTCGTACCATTGCACCCATGAATGATTATGAGAGAACACATTTCCGATATTGAGCCAAGGCCAATTTAGTTGCCAGTTAAGATGCAGATTCTCAAAAGCCAAGAAGAAAATTATGAGGAGGAAATAAGCGTTTTTATTTTTAAATATATTAGTTCTTGTGAAATGGTAGAGCCAGAACGTTGTTGCCATGAAGGAACTGTTCAGCAATATTGTCGCCACCGAACCAGCAGGCGTGCTGTTCCATATCCACCATGTTGTCAGGCTGTTCCACACAAGAAAAGCAAGAAATGAAAGCAGGAAGATATTTCCATTGGTGTTATTTTTTTTGTCGCCTATATAATCCTGGAGAAAAATCAGAGGGACAAAAGCGATGAAAATCAATGCTGTGAATCCCTTAGTAGGCCAGGCTGCGGCAATAAGCAATCCGCTTAATAAAGCCAACGAAATTTTTGTAATTTTTCTCATTTACTTCATTTTAAAATAGTTAAAGATTTTAAAACTATCGTCGAGGAAGATCAGCGAGGCATTTCCGTTGCGTTCAATTTGATTTATGCTTTCCTCAAAGAGCTCAGATATAAGTTCTATGTTGCTATTAGAAATAAAAGGAGCGAAATTGTTCAAGAAAGCCAGTTCGTCTTGAGGCAATAAAACAATGTTTTTCAATCCGTTATTAAACAACAACGCATTATGGAACACATTGAGAGCATAAGAGAGGAATTCTTTCTGTTTTTCTCTTCCGAGAGTTTTTATATCATTGGCGATGAAGTCGATGAGTTCAGGAGCGCTGAATCTGAAGCAGTAGCGCATCCATTTTTGGAAGAGTCGGAAATACATATTATCGTCTTCATCATTGCTGATGAGATTACGAGCTTTTATCCAGTTGCCGTCAGCGAGCAATGCCGTATTGTAAGCCTTATTAATATCGCAGTTAAACTCTTTAACGAGAGCGTTTTGCGTAACAGAGACTGGCAATTTAGGTATTTTCATCAAGACAGTACGGGAGCGCACTGTGGATAGGAGCTCCTCTTGATTTTCAGAGACGAGGATAAAGACTGTTTTTTCTGGCGGTTCTTCCAACAACTTGAGCAACTTATTAGCCGCCTCGACGTTAAGTTTCTCTGCCATCCATATTATAGCGACTTTATATTCTGACTCGTAAGTCTTGAGGTTTAATTTTCTCAATATCGTTGAAGCGTCGCGGACATTTATCATGCCCTGTTTGTTCTCGACATCAAGGACATTATACCAAGACGGCAAATCGGCGTACGCATTACACGATACAAGATATTCACGCCATTCGGTCATGAATTGCTCCGATTCCGGATCTTTCTTAACACTCTTATTTGTTGTATTTGGAAATAAGAAATGTAAGTCAGGATGAGCTATACTATTGAATTTCTTGCAAGAAGGACACTCCCCGCAGCTGTCGTTTTCTTTTTTGTTGGAGCAATTAATATATTGAGCATAAGCAATAGCCAATGCCAGTTTTCCATTACCTTCCGGTCCGAGGAACAACTGAGCATGAGCGATGCGATTATCCTTTACACTTTGGATAAGTTTTTTCTTAATATCTTCGTGTCCAATTATTTGAGAAAACAACATTACTTAGGCTATTTTATTTCTTTATGAATTTCTTTGTTGACACATTATTATTAAAATCAACCAAACGAATCATATAAATACCGCTTGAGAGATTGTCAATTTCAATTACAGAAGAAGATTGCATATCAGAAGAGACGACTTTTCTTCCCATCATATCATATATTTCAACTTCTTGAATATCATTGCCATCTACAACGATATAATTATTTGCCGGGTTAGGATAAATATCTACTTCTTTCTTTTCAGTATAAGAATCCACTGCCAAAACTATTGTGTTGCCAGGGAAAATAATATCGTCAATCCAGCATCTGTCGGCACCTTCTTTATCTCTTTGGTTTTTGTCATATCTCCATTCAAAGATATGTTTGCCTTTAGACACCACGTATGTCGCCTTGCTCCAGTCCATTTCACCGCTCCATCTGTCCATAAAAACATCGTCGATGTAGAACACCAAATAGTCGCAACGAATTTCTGTTGATGTTTTATATTGGAAAGAAATCTCGCCATCTGTAGTTGTCTCTACTTCAATGACAAGTGAAGATATTTCGTCGTCGTCAATATGACCTGATTCTGCGCAATAGTCACCCGAATATGATTGCTCTTTAGTAACGACCCAAGGCAAATCGTAATCAAATTTCCATTGAAGTTTAGAGAAATCGCCTGTTTCAAAGTCTTCTTTAATTGTTCCGACAGTAAATTTAAGGTCTTTTTCTATCTCATACATTCCTGATGTCAATTTAACATTAGTCACAAACTGTTCTCCGTCAGGAGTATTTTCGTCGATAACGAGAGTCAATGTCACGTTCAATTCTTCATTAACATCAAGACTTTCAATGGTAACGATATTCTCTTCGAATTCAGCATATTGATTAGACGAGCTACCTTCAACGACGACATTTCCAGATTTGCTGTGGCCTATATTTTTGCCTTTAATATGAATTCGTATTGTTTCTCCGTTATTGACAAATCCATCGTTATCGCCCAAATAATCATCGTATGACAACTCTTTAATTTCGAACACTGGAGCAAAAGCTCTGTAAACCAATTCCTGCGTCCATACATTAACACCATCGGTGCAATTAATTGTAAAATAAACATATTCTTGGTCGTTGATATTTTCTTTGACTCTGAATTGGAAAGCGTTGTTAATATCGTTAGAAGAATTAGCTTTAACATTACCGACTGATGTTTCAGCGTTTATTATTTCAATAAATTCCGACGTTGTTGTCAATGTTGCGTTAACATTCTCAGCCTCAACGGTTCCAGGGTTAAAGAATACGATGTCAAATTTGATATTTTCTCCGAAATCCAATTTGCCATTGTCGTTGCCGTTTTCGTCGTCTATTATAATTTCTTTTGCGAATACGTGAGCTGTATTAGGTTCAACCACTGTAACATCATAGATTTGACACCAAGCGTTAGGACCAGTTATTATAAGTTTCATTGTACCGCTAACGTTAAGAGGCTCAGCAAATTCGAGAGTTGTCTTACCATTATCATCTGTCACTCCGAATGCCAAGAGTTGTTCATCATGGAACAAGCTGCATCTGAAATTATTTTGAGCTACGCCGTCTTTTTCAATGAGTATTTCTGTTGAAGCAGCGCCTTTGATAATAGCAGGAGCATATTTTATCTCAGGAATGAAAGGCTCATCTAACCAAGGACATACGGCCACATCGCCCAAGATATTGATACAATAAAAATTCCAGCGGAGAGCTCCGTTTTCGCCCCACATTTCTGTAATGAAAGGAGCGGACTGTATCTTCATTTCAACGAAAGCTGTTCCTATGTAAGGAAGTCTGTCATTATAATAAGAATCGATGAACTCGCGATGCAAGTGACGAGCTGGGCCGTCGCCCCATGGAATGTACCAACCATAACGAGAGTTACCTGTCGCAGCGACGAAACCTGTTGAAATATTCACCAAAGTCTCTAACATACAAGTTCTTGTGAAGTCGCCGCAGATACATCCATGAGAATGGAAGAAATTGTAGTTGTGGTTAACGCCATCGAGACGTTCAAAGGAGTCGTCATTTGTAGATGTTGTGTACCAGCCTGCTACATAATTATAATCGGCATGGCCGACATGATGGACGTAACCGCCGCCCACTTCGTTGATTTTGTTTCTAAATATTGTTCCGCTCCATCCTGACGCTCCGTTAGCATAAATACGATGGAAGGTGTAATCTTCTGGGATACCTATTGTTGTGTAGCCGTCTTTGTCTTGTTCGCCGATGAGAAGTTCGAGGTCGGTGCTGCCATAATATTCGTCGCCAAGATGTTCACCACCTAAAATAATATCATTAAACTCACCCAAGACCGGATTTGACTGATATTCCAAAGTCTTGTGCATCATATTATTGAATTGAGTTTCATTATTGAAAGGCATACGACCGATGGCAAGTTCAGGCAACAAATCGTCTTCGCCAATCTCACCCCACAACTCATCGTCGTCGTCATTCCAAGTGCCATCGAGGCAGACATAATACATATCAGCAGGAAGTTTATCCTTATATTCCTCACTCACACGACAATATAATCCGCGATAAGGAACCACTTTAGAGTCACCGCCAAGAAGCACCATCATAATTCCTTCGTTTTCATATTCGTTTTTGATGAAATAGCGAATCTGTTCTTGTTCATCGCGACCGTAGCCGTATGAATAATAAATATCTTCCAAAGCGACCACTTTAGTTCTTATTCCTCGTGCATCATAAAACGCTTTATATTCGTCAAAATGAGAAACCCATTCTTGTGGAGTAATAACCAATAACTCGTAACCATCTAATTTTCTTTGTTTTGAGTTATCAGAATATAAACCTATAGATTCTGGATTTTGTGCGAGACGTTGCACTCTGGCCATCACTTCTGGAGAAGTATTTAACATCTTGCTTTTATCATCTCTTGATGATGTATAAGTCACGCGCACTGTAACAGATTGAGCGTATGACACTTTTCCTTCTGAAGGGATATATTTCACTGGAGTAAAGCCTGAGAACGCAAACGAATATCCGTTAAGATATTGTGTGTTTACTTTTGATTTATAATCAGAAGGATATATTTCTTTTGAAGCATAAATGCTTTCGTTTTTTTCAAAAGGAAGTTCCTCTGTCACTGATAACGGACGAGGTGCTTGATAAGGATACAAAAGGTGTGAGCCTTCCATATCAATGAAATTAGAATATTCTATTTCAATGTCATGAGCTTCTGTGTTCTGAGGCAACAAAAGAGATATTGAATGCCAAGGAAGCGTAGGATTTCCCACTTCACCTCTTTGAACGCAGTTGTCGAAATTTATTTGTTCGTAGCCTTGATATTTCTCAAATGAAGGGTTTGAAAAATAAAAGGTTTTCTCTATGACCTGAGCGGACACAGAGAAAACCATCATTAACATCAAACTTAATGTTAGCAGTATGTTTTTCATATAGGTATTTCGTGTTTTTACAATTATGAATTTGCATTATGAATTATGAATTACCCTCAATCCATTGTGTTACTTCTTCTAATTGAAGAGCAGGGACATCCATCTTGTTTTTCTTGCGGAGGCCGTTGAGTTTTTCACGGAGAGCCGCTGGTTTCTCAGCCTTCATCATATCTACTGAAGTGTAGCCAGCCTTGATAAGAACTTGAGCCCATACTTCTGGAACGCCGATTGCCATAAAGTCTTGTTCTGTAGCTATTTTCTTGACTTTTTCAGGACGCATTGTTGGGAAGAAGAGAACTTCCTGGATTGCGAGCTGACCTGTGAGCAACATAACGAGACGGTCGATGCCGATACCCATACCTGATGTTGGAGGCATACCGTATTCCATAGCGCGCAAGAAGTCCTGGTCGATAAACATAGCTTCGTTGTCGCCGCGTTCTGAGAGTTTCATTTGTTCTTCAAAACGAGCGCGTTGGTCGATAGGGTCGTTCAACTCTGTATAAGCGTTAGCGAGTTCCTTACCGTTAACCATCAATTCAAAACGTTCTGTGAGTTCTGGATTTTCACGGTGACGTTTGCATAATGGCGACATTTCAACTGGATAGTCTGTGATGAATGTAGGTTGGATATATGTGCCTTCGCATTTTGCGCCGAAGATTTCATCGATGAGTTTGCCTTTACCCATTGTATCATCAATTTCAATATCAAGGTTTTTACATACTTCACGAAGTTGAGCTTCGTCCATGCCTGTGATATCGACGCCTGTCTTTTCCTTGATAGAGTCAATCATTGAGATGCGTTTGAAAGGACGTTTAAAGCAGATTTCATTGTCGCCTACTTTCACTGTGTCAGTGCCGAACACTTCTGTCACAACGCGTTCAATCATTCTTTCTGTGAAATCCATCATCCAGATGTAGTCTTTATAAGCAACGTAGATTTCCATACAAGTGAACTCAGGGTTGTGAGTGCGGTCCATACCTTCGTTGCGGAAGTTACGTGAGAACTCATAAACACCGTCGAAGCCGCCAACGATAAGACGTTTGAGGTAGAGCTCGTTAGCGATACGCATGTACATTGGGATGTCGAGAGCGTTGTGGTGTGTGATGAAAGGACGTGCTGTTGCGCCGCCTGGAATTGATTGCAAGATAGGAGTTTCAACTTCTAAGTAGCCACTTTCGTTGAAGAAGTTACGCATTGAGTTGATGATCTTGGTACGAGCGATGAATATGTTTTTCACGTTTTCGTTAACCACCAAGTCAACGTAACGCATACGATAACGTTGTTCTGGATCTGTGAAAGCGTCGTAAATGGCACCGTCTTTTTCTTTTACGATTGGAAGTGGACGCAATGACTTGCTGAGCACTGTCAATTCTTTAACGTGGATTGACACTTCACCAGCTTGTGTGCGGAATACGAAACCTTTTACTCCGATGAAGTCGCCGATGTCGAGAAGACGTTTGAAGACAACATTATATAAAGTCTTATCCTCACCTGGACAAATCTCATCACGTTTGATATAAATCTGAACACGACCGTGAGCATCTTGAAGCTCACAGAAAGATGCAGCGCCCATGATACGACGGCTCATGATACGACCGCCTATGCTGACGTTCTCAAATTTTGATAAATCGTTATCGTCAAATTCTTCAGCTATTTGTGCTGTGTTAACATTGACTTCAAAAGCTGCCTGTGGATAAGGATTAATACCTAATTTGTATAACTCGTTTAAGGAGTTCCTTCTTATTTGTTCTTGTTCGCTTAACATAATATGTTGATTTTTTTCAATTTGCTATAAAACTTGCAAATATAAGAAAAAAAGGCTAATGGCTAAAGACTAATGACTAAAGTTTTTTTTAGAAAGAAAAGGATTAGTGTGAATAGAGATTTGAACTATTGAACTTAGAAAATATAAACCATGAACCATAAACTTTTTCTTGGGCGTTCCGGCTACGCCGTCGGGCTTTCCGCTATATCTTTTTCCGCCTCCAGCTTCCGTCTCCGCCTCCAGCTTCCGCCTTCAAAAGGATGCCGCTCCAATCCCTAACGCAGTGGGAACTCTTAACTAAGGATATTGGCTTTTGAACCTTTGGATATGAGCATGGTCGCAGAGCTTGTCGAAGCGCAGAAAATAGTGCCTTCGACAAGCTCAGGCACCGAATCCCCTGAACTCCTGAAACAAAAAAGCAGGCATTTCGAGCTTCGCTCTCCATACCTGCCTATAATCTTTCGTCCCTCCGGGACTTTTTTGATGTTATTATAACTTAACAACCTTACGTGTAGCTGTTCCGTTTTCTGTGTTTACTTGGACGAAATAGATACCTGTGTTATAGTTGTTCATATTGATTTCAACTTCATTGCCTTCGCCTTCGATTCTTTCAACTAATACGCCTATGCTGTTGTAAACGCTGATTTCGTTGATGCTGTTGCCTTGGATCATGACAACGTCCTTAACTGGGTTAGGATAGATTACGAAATTGTTTTTGTTTTCTTCGAGACCTATTGTACAATTCCAGATGATAGGTACTATTTGTTCTCCTAATGATGATGTTATATATAACTCAGAGTCAAATTCGTGTTTAACAGCAAAATCACAATAAATCTCAATTTCTACAGATTCACCTACAGATAATGTGTATGGAAGAGTGAAATCGTGCTCTGTATGATAAGAGAGGTCATCTTTTACGCTAATACTATTTATAACAACCTCATTTGCGGTATTGTTTGTGATTGTCATTGTAACAAAGTCACCACTATTATCATCGAATACTATTTCTGTTGGGTTTAAAGTGAGTGTTGTTTCGGTGTGTTCGCCAATTGTGAAGACGTGAGGGTCGAGTTCACCGAAGACAGGTTGTTGGTATCTGCGGTTTGACTCGTCAGCGCCGAACACATAATATTTAACTTCTGATTTTGACTGATAGCCTTTGATATAACCAACATATTCATCAGGGTTGCCCGTTGCTGTCATGCTTGCTGTTTGGTATTCGCCGCCGTCGATGCTATAATAAACGAGGAGAGAATCTTGTTTCAATTCTGCGCCGCTATAAGCGATGAACTTGCTTGTGATAGCGATAGAATCTTGCCATTCTTGTTCGCCGAATACGACATCACGATGGTCAACGTATAACATATTGAAATCCATAACGCCACGAGTACGGCAGTGAAGAGCGTCGGTGTTTAACCAGCCATCCCAATAACTATTGTTTGTGATGCCTATTACTTCATAACCAGGCATTGCCTGACGATAGATATTAAGAGCGCCTTCGTTATATGTTGAGTTAGAGCCCATTGGAACGAGGACTTTCTTGTTAAGAATCAAGCTGTTTGTATATGGAGAGATAATGCTTCCTCCAGGAATGTCAACGCGATACACTTTATAAGGATAACCCCAGCAACAGTTGGTATTAGCGAAATATTCTGCCACTTCTTCGTAGTAAGGATAACGAGGATTTGATTCAGGGACGCGTGCCAGCAATATTTTGTCAGGAGCTAAATATTTGCCCCAGCAGTCAACGTGAGCGATGTATTCGCCTTGAGGGTCTATTGTTACGTGATAAGGGTCGATGCCGAGATAATCTCTCATTCTTTCATAGACTTGATCTTCTGAGATGCCTTCAGCTACGCTTTCTGTGATAACGATGTCGTCAGAAACGCCATTGCCACGACCGTCTTGCATCATGTTACCTCCAGTATGAACGACTTTCATGCCGAACATCTCGATGTCCCAATATTCAGCGAAATGACCTGGGAGGTCGTCATCGTAAGGACGAGGACGATTGTAAATATTATCAACGATAGCTGGTTCTTTGCCGTTGAAAATATACCAAGGACCGAAGTCACGAATCCAATATGAGTTGGTGTTTGCATTCAAGAATTCGACATTGCTCATATTGACGCCAGCTGATTGAAATTCGCTTTGAGCCGACGATTGTTCGTAAGTTGTAACGACAGTAATGACTTTGCAGTCTTCCGCCATTTCTCTCACGAGTTCAACAGGGATGCCGAGAGGATATACAATCATGACAGCCTGCATTGGCTCATATTCGCCAGGGAAACGAACCTCGCCTGTTGGAGGAGGAGTTTCAACAAAACTACGTGTTGTAATTGGCATATTCATCTCTTCTTCCGAGAGATATTTCATCAATCTCCATTTAGGGAGTTCCTGCTCTTGCGCTTTCAAATTTAGCCCTAACGCTAAACAAAACAACAGTCCTAATAAAGTAAATTTTTTTCTCATTTTTTAATTAATTTTGTTTCGCAAAAATACCATTTTTTCCCATAATTACGCTATCTTTGCAAACAATAATATCACATTTTATAATTTATTTATACACGAATGAAAAGATTTGCCTATCAATCACTTTTGATTGTATTGTTTTGTATTTTGATTTCGACATCTTCATGCAAAGTCGTTGAAAAATATTCAGCAACATTTTTTAACAAAGAGACAAAAGAAACAGTAACAGAAAACACGGAAGCGCCTAATGTTTTAACAGACGACAATGAAATCGTTTCAGAAGATGCGACAGAACAAGAAGACGCTATTTCTTTCGATGACGTATCTTCATATTATGACGAAGAAAGCATTTATAATGAAAGCATCATAGAAGAAAGAGATTATATCTCCGACAGTATAGAAATGGCATTGCAAGAACGCATCGACTCAGAGAACTCAGGAGAAGCCATCGTTGAAGAATCCGAGACCATGATGGAAATGATTGACGAATTGCAAGACATAAAATATTTCGAGGCAAACAAGTTAGAGTCGAGTTCAAAATCGGAAAACATATATAATTATCCGGCAGATTTCATCCCTTCATTTCCTGACAGCGTTTACGCTGAACGTATCGCCAAATTAAGACAACAGACCACTATCGAGCTGGTTTACAACAAACACGTCAAAAGTTTCATTGATGTTTATGCTGTAAGAAAAAGAGACCACACCTGCAAGATTTTAGGTCTCGCCGACATTTATTTCCCTATGTTCGAACAGGCTTTAGACAAATATAATATGCCTTTAGAGATTAAATATCTCGCTGTTGTAGAGTCGGCATTAAATCCCAAAGCTGGTTCTCACGCAGGAGCTAAAGGCTTGTGGCAGTTCATGTACGGAACAGGAAAAGTTTATAAATTAAATGTGACATCATTGGTTGACGACCGTTTCGACCCTGTCAAGGCTACCGAGGCAGCATGCCAGCATCTCACCGATTTATACAACACATACGGAGACTGGTTCTTAGCTTTGGCGGCTTACAACTCAGGAGCAGGCAATGTCAACAAGGCCATCCGACGCGCCGGCGGATTGAAGAATTATTGGGCAGTATGGCCATTCCTGCCTAAAGAGACAAGAGGCTACGTACCAGCATTCATCGCTGTCAATTATGTGATGAACTATCCACAAGAACACAACCTCTACCCTACCGACCCTGGCATCATGGCCGACGGCGTTGACAGTGTCACCGTTCACGAACCACTGCATTTCGACCAACTTCATGAGATGCTCAACATACCGATGGAAGACATAAAATTCTTCAACCCTCAATATAAGGCTAACATAATTCCAGCGAACGAGAAAAACCCAATGTCGCTGCGACTCCCTGAAAAATATATCAACAGCTTCATCGACAACGAGAAAGAGCTCTATGCTTTCAAAACAAAGAAAGGCATCGACAGAGAGAAACTCGAAGAAGAGATGAAAAAAGTCAGCGACAGAAGCGTACATATAGTGAAAAGCGGAGAGAATCTCGGAAGCATCGCCAAGAAATATCGTGTCAGCGTGAACCAACTTAAAACATGGAACAACATGAAAAACACCACGATATATCCTGGACAAAAACTCATCGTTTATAGCTCAGGAGCTCCTATGGCTCAAGCTGGCAACAGCGCACCAGTAGAACGTTCAACAGAACAAACAACACATATCGTGAAATCAGGAGAAAACCTAAGCCTCATCGCTAAGAAATACAAATGTTCTGTCACCGACCTCAAAGAATGGAACAACTTGAAATCGACAAATCTAAGCGTAGGACAAAAACTTAAAGTATATCCTCCTGCTGAAAGCAAAAACGAGAAAGTAACGACAACGACAAGCAACGGATACGTAATTTATACTGTCAAATCGGGCGACAACCTCTGGGACATCGCCAAGAAATTTGACGGCGTCACCGTGGAACAAATCAGAAGTCTTAACAAACTCGACAAAAACGCAGTGCTTAAAGTAGGACAAAAACTGAAGATAAGCGCAACAAACAGCTCATCAAACAACAGCTCCATCACTCACACCGTCAAGTCGGGCGACAATCTTTGGGACATCTCCAAAAAATACGGCGTCAGCGTTGAACAGATAAGAAAACTTAACGGTTTAAGTTCTAATGCTGTATTGAAAGTAGGACAGAAGTTGATAATTAGGAATTAGGAATTATCATAATAAACATAATATTAAGACGTTGTTATTAAAAAAATAATAATATGAAAAAACTTAGTTTAATCTTAGCAGTATTATTCTCATTGTCATCATTATATTCATGCGTTGAGGATGTCAAAAATAATGAAATAAAGAAAGCTCGTTCTGTTGGCGGAACATCGGAAGTGCTTCTGATAACACAAAACGACAACCAATGGAACGGACAGATGGGTCAAGCCGTCCGCGATTTCTTCGAACAAGAACAATACGGATTGCCACAATCTGAGAAAAACTTCAAAGTGGCACACATTAATATAGATGCTTTCAACGATATGTTCAAGAAACATCGCAACCTCATTATAGGCAAGATAGACAATGACATAACTAATCCATTGATAGAAACACAGAAAAACTGGATGTCGGAACCACAATATGTGATAAGAATAACAGCACCATCGGAAGAGTCATGGATAAAAATATTCGAATCTCAAAAAGACGAACTTAAACTCATGTTCGACCAAAATGAAAGAGAAAGATTCCAAGAGTTTTTCCGTCCTACAACAGATAGCAAAATAGTGGCACAACTCAAAAAACAATTCGGCGTCACCATGAATATTCCTGAAGGATATTTCATCGGCATCGACAAAGACAATTTCATGTGGATTCGCAAGGAGACCGACGTAATGAGCATGGCTTTCATGATTTACGAGCTCCCTTACAAAGACACTTCCGACCTTAATCCTGAGAACATTATCAAAGCAAGAGATTCTATAGTAAGCAAATATATCCCAGGACCAACAGACGGTTCCTATATGACGACAGACAAAGAATTTATAAAACCAGTCTTCAAAACAATACCTGATTTTCCAGCAGGCTATGCTGTAGAGACACGAGGCATGTGGAATTTAATAGGCGACTTTATGGCAGGACCATTCGTTTCTTATTCTATAGTAAATCCAGAACACACCAAAATTGTTACAGCCGAAGGCTGGGTATATTATCCCAACAAAGACAAGAGAGACCTACTCAGACAACAAGAAAGTATCTTATACAGCTTGAAGTTTGCGAGATAGAGGGAGTTGAGGACTTGAGGAACTAAGGAACTGAGGAACTGAGGAACTAAGGAACTGAGAACTTTAGCCTTTAGCCTTTCGTCTTTAGCCATAAAAAAAAGACAGCCATTAAGCTGTCTTTTTTTATCATCCGCATTTTGAATAGCCGCAGTTTTTACAGTGTTTGCAGCCGTCTTCATATACTAAGGCGTCGCCGCATGTTGGGCAAACTTCTTTATCTACTTTTGTTCCGTCTGGAATGTAACGTTTCAAAGCACGAGCTATACCGTTTTTCCATGCGTTGATATTGTCTTCATCAACGCTCAAATTTTGAATCAAGGTGACCACATTTGATATCGGCATTCCGTGACGTAAGATACCGGAAATCAACTTTGCATAGTTCCAGAACTCAGGGCTGAATGAACGTGAAAGTCCTTCAACGGTAATCTTGAATCCTTGTTTGTCTAAGAATTGCAAGTCGTATCTTGTCTTGCCTTCTTCACCTTTGTTTTTTGTGATCCAAGCTGTCTCAACGAATGGAGGCAAGTAGAAATCGTCTTGTTTTCCGAGGAATATTTCGTATGGTTTGTTGTTGATCTTACCAACGAAAGCTATCCATTTTTCATAGTTATTTTGGAAACGCACCACGTCACATTCAAGTGTCTTAGGACGTATAGGCGAGTGTGTTTCAATAATATCATTTTCAGAACGGCCGTTCTTGTTTTCTTCTTTTGTCTTGTTTGAGACGAGGACGCCAGTACGTGAGCCGTCACGATAAATCGTCATGCCTTTACAGCCACTTTCCCATGCTGTCTGATAAATCTGACTTACGAGTTCCTCTGTTGTCTCTGCAGGAACATTGACTGTCACACTGATTGAGTGGTCAACCCATTTTTGCATTTCGCCTTGCATCTTGACTTTGTTAACCCAGTCGATGTCGTTGGCTGTAGCTTTATAATAAGGTGACAGATTTATTATCTCTTGAAGTTTTGTATCGTCATAATTTTTAACTTCTTCCACATTATAGCCATTGACTTCGAGCCATGTCATGAATTTAGGGTGGAATACGTTATATTCTTCGAATGAGTTGCCGTCATTATCTGTGAAAGAAACCTTAGCGTTTTTATCGTTAGGGTTGACTTTACGACGACGTTTATAAGAAACCATGAAGACAGGCTCGATGCCGGAAGTCGTTTGAGTACAAATACTTACTGTGCCTGTTGGAGCTATTGTAAGCATAGCGATGTTACGACGTCCGTATTTAAGCATATCTTGATAGAAGTTTTCATCCATAGCGCGAAGGCGATTGATGAAAGGATTATTTTCTTCTCGTTTAGCGTCGTATATTTCAAATGCTCCACGTTCTTTAGCGAGGTTTACTGATGATTTATATGCCTCGTATGCAAGAAGTTTCTGCACTGATGTCGAGAATTCTATAGCCTCGTCTGATGCATAACGTTTGCCGAGAGCTGCGAGCATATCGCCTTCTGCAGTGATGCCAATACCAGTACGACGACCTTGGAGAGCTTTTTTACGGATATTTTTCCAAAGGTCAACTTCACATCTTTTAACTTCGTCGCTTTCTGGGTCGGAATATACTTTTTCGAGAATAGCGTCAATTTTTTCTATTTCGAGGTCGATGATGTCGTCCATCATTCTTTGAGCTATAGCGACGTGTTTACCAAAGAGTTCCGCATTGAAGCGAGCTTTTGGAGTGAAAGGATTTTCGACATAGCTATAAAGGTTCATGGCGAGGAGACGGCAGCTGTCGTAAGCGCACAATGGAATCTCACCGCAAGGATTGGTACTCAATGTCTTGAATCCTAAGTCGGCATAGCAATCTGGAATAGATTCGCGAGTGATAGTATCCCAGAAGAGAACGCCTGGTTCGGCCGACTGCCATGCGTTATGGATAATCTTATCCCATAATTTCTTAGCGTCTATCTCTTTAGTAAACTGAGGGTTATCAGAATCGATAGGATATTTCTGAACGAAAGGCTTGCCTTCTTTAACAGATTTCATGAATTCGTCGCTGATACGAACAGAGACGTTAGCATTAGTGATACGACCTTGTTCCATCTTAGAGTCGATGAAATCTTCTGAGTCAGGGTGATTGATACTGATGCTCATCATCAAAGCGCCGCGACGACCGTCTTGAGCGACTTCTTTTGTAGAGTTGGAATAACGTTCCATGAAAGGAACGACACCTGTTGAAGTAAGAGCGCAGTTTTTGACAGGGCTGCCTGCTGGTCGTATGTGAGAGAGGTCATGACCGACACCGCCACGACGTTTCATAAGCTGAACCTGTTCTTGGTCAATTTTCATGATAGCGCCGTAAGAGTCGGACTGTCCATTTGTTCCGATAACGAAACAGTTTGACAATGAAGATATTTGGAAATTATTTCCAATACCAGCCATAGGGCTTCCTTGAGGAACGATATATCTGAAGTTTTTAAGAACATCAAAAACTTCTTCTTCTGACATTGGATTTGGGTATCTTTTCTCGATACGAGCTATTTCTGAAGCAATACGATGATGCATATCGTCAGGTGTCAATTCAAAAATATTGCCATCACTGTCTTTCAACGCATATTTGTTCATCCAAACATCAGCAGCCAATTGGTCTCCATTAAAATATTTTATGGTAGCCTCTTTGACTTCTTCAACAGAATATATCTTATACTCTTTATTTTCCATTTTGTCAGAATTGTTTTCAGTATTTTTGTTATCTAAAATTAATTCTTCAGGCATCGAATTTTTCTCATCATCTACCAAAACATCATTACGAGTTTCTTCAACGACTGAATTTTCATCAAAATTCATCATCAAAAATAAATCTTGTGTTTTTTTAACTTTTTTGCTCATTACTTACGTATTGATTTTAAATAGATTAAAATAAAAAAAATTCAAATTTCCGCCCAAATTTTCCGTTTGCTAAATTATAAAAAAGATAAATGATAAACAAGTTAATAGTTAAAGATTTTTTGTTTTTTTCAACAGATTTTTTGTTGAAAATTTGTTATTGTTTTTTCTATTCGTCTCGTTTTTTTTCTTAAAATAGCGTACTCTTTTAAATATATATCATCATGTTAAATATTAAATGTTTCAGTTTTAACCCTATCGGCGTAAATACTTATATAATTTACAACGAATCAAAAGATTGCGTTATCGTTGACGCTGGAAATTGCAATTCAAGAGAGGATAATATTTTATTTGATTTCATCGATAAGAATCAATTAAATCCTATCATGATTTTAAATACGCACGCTCACATCGACCATATTTTAGGCAATTACTCAACAGTAAAAAAATACCAGATTCCATTAGCCTCTCATCCTGACGGAGATGAGTATTTCAAGAGCGCATATTCATACGCTTCCGCCTTCGGGATAGAGTATGACAAAAACAATACGGTATATCCAACTATTGAATTATACGACGGCTATATAATAAAAATCGGTGATGACGAATTGGAAGTGATTCACACACCAGGACACGCCAAAGGATGCTGCTGTTTCTATTGCGCAGAACAGGATTTCCTCATCACCGGCGACACATTATTTTTAAGAAGCATAGGACGCACCGACCTTCCAGGCGGTTCTTACAGCGAAATAGTTGACAGCATAAGAGAAAAATTATACG
Source organism: Bacteroidales bacterium (assembly GCA_045631805.1). Classification (GTDB taxonomy): domain Bacteria; phylum Bacteroidota; class Bacteroidia; order Bacteroidales; family F082; genus Limimorpha. Next base: position 44,452 of record JAZQVL010000104.1, read on the forward strand.
AACTGCCCGATGAAACGATATGTTTCTGCGGACACGGACCAAACACCACAATAGGTGACGAGAAAAAATCAGGATATATAAGACCTTAATCGTTCTTAACCCATCTGATGTCCATTTTTCCTATAAGGGTGTTTATATCTGTATAAATAAATCCATCTTTATAAACACCTAATTTTTGGGTCATGGAATTTTTGTCGCCAAACATCAAGATATTGTTTTCATCTAAACGATAGTAATAGTCACCTTCATAATGATACATCTTTATATAGGCTATGCTATCGTTTTTGAAAACAAGTTCGTTTTTGCTTTCCTCTTTGCCATATTGAGCTATCATTTCTGGCGTAGCTTTTCTCTCATCAAAATCGAAAGTCACCTTTTCAACGACCCACTTTCCTTGAAGCGTATCGTTTTTTGATGTACATGATGTCAACGACACAAAGAAAACAAAAAATATTTTAACGAAAAGTTTCATAAACAGTCATTTTTCAGTTTTAATTTTAAAAGACGTGCCAACGTATTTTATAGAAACATACATTGACACGCCTTTATTGATTATTACGGACTATGATTAAATAATTCCTGGGATTCTCATCCACTCTCTTCCTTCAGCGCAGCATGCTTCCACCTCTGCCACTGTCTTAGGTATCGGACGACCGAGGACTCTGTTGCCGTCGTTAGTGATTAACAAATCGTCTTCGATTCTGATACCGCCGAAGTCTTTGAATGTCTCAACCATATCGTAGTTGATGAATTCTTTATGTTTGCCTTCTGCTTTCCAGATGTCTATCAATGTTGGGATGAAGTAGATTCCAGGTTCGTCGGTGACTACCATTCCTGGTTTCAAGACCTTACCGCAGCGCAAGCCTTTGAAGCCTTCTTTTGTTGAACGAGGTGTTTCTGCGTCGTAGCCGACATTGTTTTCACCGAGGCCTTCCATATCATGAACGTCCATACCCATTGCATGGCCGAGGCCGTGAGGCATGAATAAGAAATGAGCTCCTACTGCGAGAGCGTCGTCAACATTACCTTTCATCAAACCGACAGCATTCAAGCCTTCGATGATAGTACGAACTGCCAAAGTGTGCATGTCGAAATATCTGATATTAGGACGAGTGTTCTTTATGACTTCCATATTGGCTTTCAACACAATATTATAAATATCGCTTTGACGTGAGTTGAATTTGCCGCCTACTGGAATTGTACGTGTGAAATCGGATGCATAATAGTTCTTTGTCTCAGCGCCAGCATCGCAAACCATCATTCTTCCTTCTTGGAGAATATTGTTATGATTGTGATTGTGAAGAGTTTGTCCGTCAACGCTCAAGATGACAGGGAAAGAAACACCGTAGCCATTTGAAATAGCGACACCTTCAACAGCGCCTGCTATTTCTTGTTCGATGACGCCTGGTTTACACATTTTCATAGCAGTAGTGTGCATATAATATGCTGTGACAGCTGCCTTTTCCATATCTTCAATCTCGACATCAGATTTAATCTCACGAAGTTTAACCACTTCTTGAATAAGTTCTTGACTTACATATTTAGAGAGACTATCGATATCGGTGTTGAACCATTTAGCGAGTTTAATCTTCATGTCGCCGCGATAAGGAGGAAGCATGTGGATTTGTCTTCCTTTAGCGACAGCGTTACGGAGATATTCTCCGAAACCGTTGATGTCGCGGGTTTGTTTCACAGCTATCATCTCACCTTGTTCTGTGAGAGAAGGAAGATTACCGCACCAGATAATATCATCTATTGTTATTTCTCTACCGAAAAGAATTTCCTCGCCAGATTCAAAGTCGATGACACCGACCAAGTCAGGAGTATCGAGACCGAAGAAATAAGCGAAGTTACTATCTTGACGATAGCGGTAAGTGTTGTCAGGATAATTAAGAGAAGCCTCGTCGTTAGCTGGGAAGAACGCTATACCTTTGAGACCTGATTTTAATAAAGCGGCGCGACGGCCAGCGAAAACTTCTTTTGAAAACATAGTATATTCTTTTTGCTATGAGCCCTAAGCCATAAGCCTCGAGCTGTTGATTATTAATTCTTTTATTTAAGGGTTAAAGCTTAAAGTTTAAGGTAATATTCAAAAAACCTTTAGCCATTAGCCTTTAACCTTTAGCCAATTTTATTGCAACAAAGATAATGATTTTTTGGCAAACAATAACAAGTTCGTTAAGAATTATAATATAGTAAATCTATTGCTTACAGATCATATTCCAACGACTTCTGCTGCTTTGTATTTTGTATTGTTTTACTATGAGAAAGAGCTTCAAATTGCCTTTGAGACTCTTGTTGTATCAACTCAAATCGCTGTTCTTTAGATAGATTTTGCGATATGAGGTATGAATTAAAACTTTGCAGATTAAATTCCGGACTTAACCACATTCCGAAATGATATGCTATATCTATATGAGCATAAGTACCACCATATTTTCCTGTCTTCGCAACAATACCAATTGCTCCAGTCTTTTCCACCCATTTTTTTGCCGACAACTTAAAACGATTTAATCCAACCTGCATCATAATTCCGTCGAATTCGACGGAATTAAAATCCGGATTATTTAATCGTTCCCATATGCCCAAAAACTCAACTGTATTTTTATTCCTCAACCAATTTTCAATCAAGCCATTACTATCTTCAAATGCTCTTGTCATATCCGTTAAACAAATATAATCCTTATCATTATACTATGTAATGGAAATCGAAGTACCCTGTACTTGAATTTGTTTGTTTTTAAGATTTGTTTTCATAAAATTTCATTTTTGGTATTATTTCATTATATGAGACGTGTCAATTTTTCTCAATAAAAGAAAACATCGACACGTCTCCATCAATCATTCAGAACTCCTAATTATCAAAAATCCCACTTAACACCCAAACATGGATTGACGTAGAATTTCTGTCCTGTGCTCAAACCGCTGAAGTTGTATGACATCTCAACTTCACCGCCGATGTTAAGGTTTGGACAACCAAAGAATTGTCCCACGCTATACCAAAGCTGTGGCTCTGTGATGAAACTGAATTGTGTTTTGTATGGGCCAACGCAACCTATCCATGTGTTTTCTTCCCACCAGAAATCTGCGAAGCCGCTAAATCTCAATCCTTTTACGTTGAAGATGTCTTGCATTCCCCAAACGACAGAGATTTGCAAAGGAATTTGTTGGTTTTTATTAACGATTGTCTTATACAAAGCTGCCACTGTCAAAGTGTTTCTGTAATCTTCCGAGTGGAAGAAATATTCAGCGCCGAACATCCATGCATTGTTGATGTTGTAACCGAAGCCACCTGGAATAACGCCGAGACCTCCAGCATATTCGACGTGTGCGCTCAAGTTCTTGAGTTTGCTGTTTTGCCAGAAATTCAAGGCTCTCTCGATTTCCATATAAGTTCCCATCATGCCATAGTTGTTAGGATGGTTTTTCCCGTTATGATAGAAATCTGCGAAGAAGAATGTGCCGCCCCATTTGTCGGCTTTATACATTTCAAATGTCGTTGTAATGTATTGACGTTCTTCGCCAAAGTCATACATCACTTGAAGATTTTGTGCTTTTGTAGCAAAACCCAATCCCATGAAAATCATGAGAACTAAAATTGTCAATGTCTTTTTCATGTTGTTTATTTTTAAAGTTTAGAGTTTAATGTTTATAGATTATTATAAATTCTAAAGTTTATCCAATCTACGCAATCTGTGTAATCTGTGTAATCTGTGGTTTATAATTCCTAATTCCTCATTGCATTCTCAATTTCTTCCACTTCAATAGGAAGTCCTTCGAAAAGATTTATCGGTTCGCCATCTGTGATGAGAAGGTCATTTTCTATTCTTATTCCTATTCCTTCTTCTCTGATGTAAAGTCCTGGTTCGCAGGTGAGTATCATTCCAGGTTTGAAAGGTTCGTATTTATCTACGCTGTCGTGAACGTCAAGGCCGATATGATGTGCCATTCCGTGCATGAGATATTTACGATACATCGGTGCGTCAGGATTTTGATTCTTGACGTCTTCTTCAGTAAAGAGTCCGAGGCCTATCATCTCTTTTTCCATCAATTTATATGTAGTCTGATTAATTTGGTCGATAGTTCCGCCCACCTTATATAATTTAGTTATTTCTTTCATGACGCGAAGCACTGCGTTATAACAGTCTTTTTGTCTTTGAGTGAATTTTCCGTTGATTGGTATTGTACGACTTAGGTCGGAAGAGTAGTTTTTATATTCACAGCCTGTATCGAAGAGTATCAAATCGCCGTCTTTCAAGAGGCTGTTATTTGCTGAATAATGGAGGCAGCAAGCGTTTTTGCCAGCAGCTACTATCGGATAATAAGCGTGGCCGTTGGCACCATTATATTTATATATGTATTCTATCTCAGCCTGAATCTGATATTCATAAACATCAGGTCTCACTGTCTTCAAACAGCGGCGGAAGGCCTCAGACGTAATATCGCAAGCTTGTTTTGTGACATCAATTTCCTCCTGCGACTTAATCATACGGAGCTTATTTAATATAGGTGCTGAACGTTCAAATTTATGCAAAGGAAATTTCGCTTTCATCTCATCAAGGAAACGTTGCTGTATAGTAGCGACTTTACATTCATAACGAGGATATTCGAAGGTGTTGAGATAAATCATCTCGCATGAAAAAGCGAGGTCTTGAAGCACAGTATCAAAACTGTCGCTATACATCACGTTAGCAGCGCCTGAGATATTGGCAGCATCTTTAGAGTCGATCATCTCGCCGCGCCAAATCACTTTACTTTCGCTATAAGGCTCCACGAAGAGAATCTCGCGCATGGCAGGATTCGGATGGTCTGGATATAATATGAGATAAGCGCAATCACGGTCGATGCCGGTAAGATAGAAGAAATCAGACTGCTGACGATAAGGATAAAACTGGTCGCCATTGCGTGGCATTTCTTCATTGGCGCAAAAAACCGCCATGGAATTTTTTGCAAGTTTATCAGAAAAGTTCTTTCTGTTTCTAACAAAAAGTCTATTGTTTATATTTTTATCATTCATAGTTTTACATTATTTACAACGATAAAAAAAACTGTTTTTCATCATAATATTTTCAACTTTCAAAGTTATAAAAAAACCTCAAGACGCAGATAAACCAACGAAATAATTTTATAAAAAAAGGCCAAAGATTATAAAACCTTTAGCCTTTATCCTTCGTCATTAGTCTTTTATAGAATCTTGAAACCTAATGTCACTGTGAAGATATTTTGTTTAGTATCGTCTCCGATTTCTATCTCATCAGGAAAACCTGGAATTTCGATCTCATCATCCATAACATCTGAAAGACCGATGCTGTAGTTAATGTCTAAAGTAAGTTTCCAGAGGTCGATACCAAGGTTAAGAGCTGCACCTACTGTCATATCTTCTGTAACGTCTTCGTCAAAGTAAGGAACATTCTCACCATTTATTGAATAATCAGCTTGACCCATAGCGAAGTAGAAGACAGGACCTACGTTAGCTCTCATCTTAATGATTGGTATATCGATGAACTGATAACCGAGCATGACTGGCATTGCCAAATTGCTTTGATTGATTGTGAATGTTGGATTTGGAACAAGATTATTCAAACCCCAATCATTACCCATCAAACTCACTTCAAACATTTTTCCTGATTTGTAATATAACAATTCTGGTTGAAGAACAATGTTTTTGATAGTAAGGCGAGCGAAAACACCGAATGCCATATTGCCTTTGAAATCTGATTTGATAGTCTGTTTATCAGTAGATAATTTTGTTGTTTGATAACCCACTTTTGGTCCGAAAGTAATTGGAGAAATCTGTGCATTAGCTGCTGTAGCGATAAATAATGCTACAAATAATAATAATACTTTTTTCATGTTTGTTAGTTTTAGTTTGTTAATATTAGTTACGTTTTTAATATCTCAATTTAAATCCCATTGTCAATGTGAATATATTTTGATTTGCTTTTGATGCTGTTATAATATGATGGTCAAATACAGTACCGAGACTGTAATTCAAATCAAATGTAAAACGCCAGATGTCAGCGCCAAGTCCAAGAGAACCTCCGAAAGTAAGTCTGTTGTTTGTACTTTTTTGGAAATTATAAAAGAGCATAGGACCTGCATTAGCTCTAAATTTAAAGTTTTTATTATCAATTAATTTATAACCAAAATAAACTGGCACCTGTAAAGCGCTTCTGTTATTTGTTGAATACAACAATTCTGGTTGGAGGATAAATTTTGGGAATGTGAAACGAGTGAAGACACCGAATGCCATATCATTTTGGAAATCTTGTTTAATAGATGTTCCTTTGAATGATAATTTAGAAGTTTGGTAACCTATTTTAGGACCTACAATTACGTCAGTTTGAGCATTAACTGATAATGCTACAAATAAAGCTACAAACAATAATAATATCTTCTTCATTTTAGCTTAGTTTTATTTCTACAAAAATAATATTTTTTCGGATATAAATTATTTTTTAATGATTTAAAAAAAAATTGTAATTTTAACAATTCAAATTTTAAGAAGATGAAAAAAACATTTCTAACATTTATCTGCGTTATCTTAATGACAATCAGTGCCAATGCGCAATACAAATCATTTCAATTCGGATTAAACGTTTCTCCAGGAGTAAATATCACGAAACTAAACAGTGATTTTCTTAGTGACGGTTTAAAGAAAGCCTCGTTCAACTGGGGATTTAACGGCAATTTTTATTTCGTTGAAAACTACGGTTTCACCACAGGCTTCAACATTAAAAACATCAGCGGAGGCTATTCTTACAACGACAGCATCCAAGGAAAAATCAATTGCAGCATAAGCAACCAGTATATTGAAATTCCTATCAGCATGACAATGAGAACCGAGAAAATAGGCAAGACCAGAGTCATTGGAAACATCGGATACGGAATTGGTTTCTGTCTCAGCTCAAAAGAAGAGCATATCAATGTCGAGAATATCACGACAAAGAATCAGCCTGAATTTTCAAAAATCAGAAACTCATTGATTATCAAATTAGGTGTAGAATATAACGTTTACAAATCGAGTTGTATCACTGCGGCATTTGTCTTTAATAACAATTTCACCAACATATACAAAAATGAGAACTCTTTTGAACATAATGTCATGTTAAATGCTTTATGTTTAGAGTTAGGTTTCATATTTTAAATCATAAAAAATGAAAATTACGTTAGCGCAAATTAATTTCATTGTCGGCGACATTGAAGGCAACAAAGAAAAAATCATCGCTGCCGCGCAACAAGCGAAGGCTTCTTCATTAGTGATATTCTCCGAATTATCATTATGCGGTTTCCCTCCATATAACCTATTAGGTTACATCGATTTCATCAAACGTTGCGAAGACGCCATCGATGAAATAGCAGAAAAATGCAACGACATTCCTTTATTAATAGGCGCACCAGTAAGAAACACATCAGGAAAAGGCAAACCTCTTTTCAACGCAGCAATATTCTTACATCAAGGCAAACGTCAGATTTTCAAGAAAAAGAACGATGTCTCTGCATATTTCGAGACATCAGACGAAAATAATATATTACAACTCGGATGCATGAAAGTCGCCGTGACAATAGGCGAAGACCTTTATAATATAGGTGACGACGAATTACTCATGACAAACCGCATCGACGATTTTGAAGAGAAACCAGAAATCATTGTCAATTTAGCTGCCGACCGTTTTGATTATCAACGTGCCGCCAAGAGAAGAGAAATTCTCAGAATGACAGCATTGAAGCATGAGATTCCTCTCATATATGTCAACCAAGTAGGAGCCAACGCCAACCTTATATACGACGGAGGCTCGATGGTATTCGGCTATAACGGATATGTCGTCAACAGCCTTCCTTTCTTCAAAGAAGAAGTATCAACATTCGACTGCAAGTCATTCATTTCCATGAAGAAAGAAGACCACCAAGTGATTCCTGAAAAGATGGAATTGATTCACAATGCTCTCGTTCTCGGAATACGAGATTTCTTCCACAAACAAGGTTTCAAAAAAGCCATCCTCGGATTATCGGGAGGATTAGACTCGGCCTTAGTCATAGCATTGGCAGCCAAAGCATTAGGAGCAGAGAACGTTTTAGGAATATTGATGCCATCACAGTTCTCGAGCGACCATTCCGTCAGCGACGCTATAGCATCAGCGGAAAACCTCGGCTGTCCTTATCATATAGTTCCTATAAAACCAGCCTTCGACACCTTTGAAGAAATGCTGAAACCTATATTCAACGACATGCCTTTCGACGTGACAGAAGAAAACATACAAGCAAGAAGCAGAGGCCTCATTGTGATGGCGATATCAAATAAATTCGGCAATATCTTATTGAACACCAGCAACAAGAGTGAAGCATCTGTAGGTTACGGCACATTATACGGCGACCTATGCGGAAGCTTGTCGGTAATAGGCGACCTTTACAAGACAGAAGCCTTCGAGTTATGTCGTTACATCAACAGAGACAAAGAGATAATTCCTTGGCATACAATCAACAAACCACCATCAGCAGAATTACGTCCAGGACAACAAGACACCGACAGCCTTCCTGACTATCCAATATTAGACGCCATTTTATATCAACATATAGAATGTAACAAATCAGCCGATGAAATCATAGCTTTAGGTTATGACGAAGCTGTCGTTAATAAAGTCGTGAGAATGGTTTATAGAAACGACTTCAAACGTTTCCAAATTGCACCAGCTTTGGCAATATCGCCTAAGCCATTTGCTATGAGAGAGATGCCTATCGTCAAGAAATAACAGAGGTGGAACATAGGACTATAAATATTGAAGAAGACGAACGAAAGCGCAACGAACGTTACACACTAATGACACAAGCTCCCGTCAAGAGATTAGTTCTTAAAATGTCGGGGCCTACCATCATTAGTATGTTAGTCACTTCGTTGTACAACATCATCGACGCTGCTTTTGTTGGACATATCAGCACAGAAGCCACTGCCGCTGTCGGGGTTTCTTTTGCCTATATGACTTTTATCAACGCATTCGGATTCTTCTTCGGACATGGTTCCGGCAACTTCATCTCGCAAGCCTTAGGAGCGAAAAAATACTCCGACGCAGAGAGAATGGCAGCAACAGGTTTTCTGTCGCCATTTATCTTAGGAGCTATAGCAGGAATATTAGGATTGATATTCCTCACTCCATTGTCGAGAGCCATAGGAGCTACACCCGACATCATATCATTATCAAACGATTATCTGTTTTACATCCTTATCGGAACGCCTTTCATGATGTCGGCATTGGCATTGAACAGCCAGCTACGACTGCAAGGCAACGCCAATTACGCCATGATAGGAATAACGTCGGGAGCGGTGCTCAATATCATATTAGACGCTATCTTCATCTTGGTCTTAAAGATGGACGTAACTGGCGCTTCATTAGCCACTTGCATAAGCCAGATAATCAGCTGGATGATACTGTTAGCCGGCACCTTCAGAGGTGGCAACGTACATATAAAACTGAAGAAATTCTCCCCTAACTTAGAACATTACAAGAAGATATTAGACGGAGGACTTCCTTCATTATGTCGTCAGGCATTGGCTTGTACAGCAACCATTTGTCTCAACCACTCAGCTGCGATCTACGCCACCGCTGGCAACGAGGCTTCTACAATCGCAGCATTCTCCATAGTGTCGAGATGCATGATGTTCGCATTCTCCATAGTGCTCGGCATAGGACAAGGATTCCAGCCGATATGCGGATTCAACTACGGAGCTAAGTTATACGGAAGAGTAAGAGAATCATACACATTCACTATGAGCATCATGACGATGTTCCTGCTTATTTCCGGAACATTAGGATATATCTTCGCACCACATATCATCAGTTTCTTCAGAAGCGAAGACTATGTACTCATCGAGATAGGAAGCAGAGTGCTGAGATGGCAATGCATCGCATTCCCTCTCATCGGATTATCCACATCGACGAATATGCTGCTGCAGACCATCAGAAAGACATTGCCAGCCACGATATTATCGATGTGCCGTCAAGGAATATTCTTCCTGCCAATATTATATTTCGCTCCACGAATCCTTGGTTTGCAAGGCGTTGAGATGACACAAGCCATGGCCGACGTTTGCACATTCTTGTTAGCGATACCTATTGCAATTAGAGTTTATAAGTCATTGAGCCGATAAAACCCAACTCATCATCTCATAAACATCGTCATGTATAATGGGTAATAAATTATATCCCCTTGTTTTTCAACATTAAATTTACTTAACACTATAGCCCTTTCTATTTTATCTTTAAAATTTTCAAGTGCCATATTCAATGATGCATGAGACTTGTAATTACCTCCCGATTTCACCTCAATGACAGATATCTTATTGTTTTCAGCAAAAATAAAATCCAATTCATGCTTGCTTTTTTTATCGTAGAAGTTTAAATCCATCTCATTTTTCTTTAATTCCGCAGCGACATAATTTTCTGTCAAAGCTCCTTCATTTATTGAGATATCTCCTTGTAATATATTGAAAAACAGCTTAGAAAAACTTATATTCGACAGAAGGCCTACATCGTGCATGAAAAGTTTATAAAGATTTCTCTTTTCATAAAAACTAAATGGCAGTTCAAACGCAGAAGTATTAAAGGAAAAGTATGCAATTCCTGCATCAACAAGCCATTCTGTAGCATCGCCGTATTTCCGTTGTGAAGCTCCTTTTTCCAAATCGGCTAAAACAAACCTTTTATCTTTTTTACATAGTTGCTCTGGTATTGAATCAAAGACTTTTTTTACAAGATGTTTCTCTTTGCCAGCATATTTTACAATATCATCTCTATAACTATTTAAGATATTAGATTGAATTTGTTTAGTTTGATTGATATCATTGCTATTTACGAACGTATTTACGACTTCAGGCATTCCACCAATGATGAGATATTGCTGGAAGCGCTCCATAATCTGTTTGTGTATAAAATCAGGAACTACTGTTATGTTGATATATGATTCTCTTAAAATATTTATGACATCTTCTGAAATCTCGCAACTCCATAGAAACTCCTCAAAATCCAAAGGATACATATCAACATGCTGCTCATATCCAACAGGAAATGAAGAAATATCCTTATAATTGATACCCAATAAAGATCCAGACTCTATGTAGTCAAACCTGCCATCTTCAACCAGAAACTTTATTGCAGTACGAGCTTGCGGACAACTTTGAATTTCGTCGAAGAAAACCAATGTGTTTCCTCTCTCAAATTTCCCATAACCCATTGAAGATAAATTCAATATTATTGTATTAGCATCTAAATTTCCCGAAAAAGCCTCTTTTGCCAATGGGGTTTGTTCGAAATTTATTTCAATAAAATTTTTATAACGCTTTTTTGCAAATTCCCTTATTATTGTTGTCTTTCCAACTTGACGTGCACCCTTCAATAATAATGCTTTTTTGTTAGATGCTTTATACCAACTCTCTAACGTATTTATAATCTTTCTATTAAGCATACTTACAACTTTTTTCCAACATTTACCAAGCAAATTTACAACTTTTTTCCAACATTTACAAATCTAAATTACAACTTTTTTTAGCAAAAAAAATACTAATTCCTCAATTCACAATTAAAAAACATTTGCCTTTCGCCTTTAGACAATTTTTATTATATTTGCAAGTTTTATATACATACTAAATAAATATATATAATTATCATTTTATGAACGATAACAACAACAATAAAGGCAATAATAAACAAGGATATAAAAAGAAATTCTATCCTAAGAAAAAATGGCATAACAACAAGAACAAAGACAACAACGAAGCTAAAAATCAAAATGAAGAAATTCTCGAAGAGGAATTAGTTGAAAATCTTGAATTGACAGAAGAAACAGATGCTCAAGTTGAAGTAGAAGTCTCTGCTGAAGAAGTCGTTGAAAACAAGAATGAAACAACAGAAAACACAGAAGAGAAAAATTCTGTTTCAGCAAAGAAATTCGTCAAAGACGAAGAAGACGAGAAAGAAGATTTCAACAAACCTGAAGACACCAACGAAGAATATCTCAAGATTGAATGGCCACTTCATGACAATACGAAGTTATCACCCGATTTTCACAGAGGTTGCCGTCTTAAAGCAGAAGAATATACAGTAGGCTCAAACGTTTTACGTCACAGTCAATGTAAGTTAGACAGTTTCAACTGGCTGAAAGACTATCATGAGACGTCATACGAAGGCGAGCTCAAAGTGGCAGAGATTCGTTTCAAGAACGACAGAAAAGATTTCTACAGTTATCCTTCAGAATTAGAACTGATTGAAGGAGAATTAGTCGCTGTTGAGACTGCTATTGGCCACGACATCGGCATCGTCACTATGGTCGGCTCTTTAGTTGAAAAACAAAGAAAGCGCAAGGGCAGCAACTGTCCTATCAGCGATTTGAAGAAAGTATATCGCAGAGCACGCATCGCCGATGTAGAGAAGTTTTTGGAATCTGCAAGACAAGAAGATCGCACTTTGTATCGCAGCCGCGAAATAGCTCTCAACCTTAACTTAGACATGAAGCTCAACGACATAGAATATCAAGGCGACAGGACAAAAGCTATTTTCTATTACACAGCCGACGGTCGTGTTGACTTCCGCGAACTCATCAAGAAATTGGCGGAAGAGTTCCATATCAGAGTGGAAATGCGCCAGATAGGTTTCCGCCAAGAGTCAGCCAAACTCGGCGGCATAGGTTCATGCGGACGTGAATTATGTTGCAGCTCTTGGATTACCAACTTCCAATCTGTCACAACAAACGTAGCGAGAATACAGCAACTTTCCCCTAACCCACAGAAACTTGCAGGCCAATGCGGCAAGCTTAAATGCTGTCTCAACTACGAATACGACACATATATCGAAACATTAAAATCATTCCCCGACAATCACATCAACCTTAAAACTAAAAAAGGCGAGGCTTTCTATCAAAAAAGCGATATTTTCAAAGGCCTGATGTGGTATTCTTACGTATTCGACAAAGGCAATATGCTGGCAATTCCTGCCGAGAAAGTCAAGGAAATCATCGACATGAACAGCAAAGGCAAATTCCCAGAACAACTTGAAGACTACGCATTCAGCAAAGAACAACGCAACACAGAATATGGCGAAGAAGGCCACAACGTAGATTTAAGCAAACTCGAATAGTTTATGAAGAAAATCTTAAAATACATATTGATATTACTGACAACGACAGTCGTTTCTTCTTGCGTAGATAACAGTATCATTTTTGACGAAAGCGTGATAATAAACAACGCATCTTGGAACAACGAAGACATGCCTTATTTCGATGTTAATGTTGAAGACACATTGTCAACTTATGCTTTTTTCCTCAACATAAGACATTTGGAAAATTATCGTTACAGTAATTTCTATATGTTTTTACATACCACTTTCCCTAACGGCAGCCAGACTCACGACACCATAGAATGTTTCTTGGCTTATCCCGACGGACGATGGATCGGCGACGGAAGTGGAAGCATGAGGACTTCAAAGATTTTATTAAACAACAACTTGCAATTCCCTCTTAAAGGCGGCTATCATTTCGAAATAGAACAAGCCATGAGAGACGACGTCCTTGAAGGCATAACCGACGTGGGATTACGCTTCGAGAAAGTGACAGAGTGATAAAGTTGGATAAAGATTAAAGGCGAAAGGCTAATGGTGAAAGGCTAAAAGTTAAGTTCTATATATTTAAAATTTTACAAACAATGGCTGAGATTAAAAAAGAAGATAAAGTAAAAGCTAAGAAAAAGAAAAACAGCAAGTCTGAAGAAAAAGGCATCCGCTGGTATCTTGTGGCGCTTTGGTCTATGTTCAGTATTGCTGTCATTTGCGGCTTCGGATTGTTTTACGGCATCAGTCACGAATGGTTTGGCGACATGCCCACTTTCAAAGAGTTGGAAAATCCATCAACGAACTTGGCTACAGAAATCATCTCTGCCGACGGCAAGATTCTCGGAACATATTATATAGAGAACCGTTCCAACGTCAGCTACAGTGAGTTGTCGCCACATCTCGTCAACGCTCTTCTCGCCATTGAAGACATCCGATTTTACGAACACTCAGGCATCGACCAAAGAGCCTTGCTGCGTGTTGTCTTCGGCATTGCTACCGGCAACGACAAAGGCGGAGGAAGTACTCTAACACAACAACTTGCGAAGAATCTTTTCCCTCGTGGTGAAAATCTCAGCACACCGCAACTCGTTGTTCGTAAGTTCCAAGAATGGGTCACTGCGACAAAATTGGAATACAACTATTCCAAAGACGAAATCATAGCCATGTACCTCAATACCGTTTTCTACGGACATAACGCATACGGAATCAAGAAGGCTTCTGAGACATTCTTCAACGTAGAGCCTAAAGATTTAAACATAGAACAAGCCGCATTCCTCGCCGGCGTAGTGAACGCTCCTTCACGTTACAGCCCGATAAGATATCCAGAAAGAGCCATGAACCGCAGAAACTTAGTAATAAGCCAGATGGCAACATACGGATTCATCACGGAACAAGAACGCGACTCCATTTCTCAAATTCCTATCGACATGTCGGAGTTCGGCGTTTTGGACCATAATAGCGGACAAGCCACATATCTCCGTGAGTATCTTAGAGGAACATTGACAGAATGGGCCAAGACTCACACCAAACCAGATGGAACACCATACAACATCTATAAAGATGGATTGAAAATATACACAACCATCGATTCAAGAATGCAACGTTATGCAGAAGAAGCTGTCAAAGAGCATCTATCTTTAGACCTGCAGCCTGCTTTCGACAAACACTGGAAAGGAGAGCCTAACGCACCATTCTCACTCGAAGAAGAAGAAATAGAGAATCTTATGGAGTTATCAATGAGACGTTCAGAGCGTTATCGCGTGATGAAAAACGCAGGCATCAGCATCGATTCCATAAGAAAAATTTTCAACGAACCAACAAAAATGACCGTATTCTCATGGAACGGACCAATCGACACCATGATGACACCGATGGACTCAATGCGTTATTATAAGTCATTCCTCCAATCATCATTGATGTCGGTCGAATCTCACACCGGTCATGTGAAGGCTTACGTTGGCGGCATCGACTATAGATATTTCAAATATGACCATGTGACACAGGCTCGCCGCCAAGTGGGTTCTACATTCAAGCCTTTCCTCTATTCATTGGCAATGCAAGAAGGCGAATACACTCCTTGCACTAAAGTGCCTAACATCAGCTACAGCATCGAAATGCCTGACGGCAAATTCTGGGAGCCAAGAGACGCAGGCAAGACAATGTTCGGCGAAGAAGTGACACTGAAATGGGCGTTGGCACATTCTAACAACAGAATATCGACATATCTCATGAAACGCTTCGGCCCAGAAGCCGTCATACAAATGGCTCGACGCATGGGCGTCACCTCCCCTATCGACGCCGTGCCTTCAATATGTCTCGGTGTATGCGACTTATCATTATACGAAATGGTAGGAGCAATGAACACATTCGCTAACAGAGGTGTCTATATCAAACCGATATTCATAACAAAAATCGAAGATAAAAACGGTAACGTAATAGAACATTTCCATACAGAACAAGTTGAAGCTATGGACGATGTCACCGCTTATAAAATGATAGAACTTATGAAAGGCGTTGTACAAAGCGGAACTGGCGTACGTCTTAAATATAAATACGGACTAAAAAATCCTATCGCAGGTAAGACTGGAACCACTCAAAACCAAAGCGACGGCTGGTTCATGGGCATCACTCCTGACTTGACAACAGGCATCTGGACCGGCGCTGAAGACAGAGCTGTACACTTCAGAACCATCGGCTTAGGTCAAGGCTCTAACATGGCATTGCCAATTTGGGCTATCTACATGAAAAAGATTTATGCCGACCCTACATTGAACATCAGTCAAGGCGACTTCGAGAAACCACTCAGCGATGTGGCTTTAGAATTCGACTGCGAGCTATACGAACAAGAACAAAGTCAGAAAAACACCGTAGTGACGGAGGAAGAAGAATTTTAGGATAGGAATTGAGGGCGTGAGAAGTTAAGGGCATAAGGGTGTGAAAAAATAATGTAACGAATAATACTTTTAGAAGTATAATATATATAGATTAAAATAATGTAAATGATTCTGAATTTCTGAGATATGAGTTTCTGAGATTTTAAATTCGACTAAAATCCTCAGTTCTTTAGTTCATCAGATCCTCAGAACCAAAAAATAAAAAGTTATGGCATCAAATTTCGTCGATTATGTTAAGATTTTCTGCCGTTCAGGAAATGGCGGAGGCGGTTCAATGCACTTTCATCGTGCCAAGTATGTTCCTAAAGGCGGTCCCGATGGCGGCGACGGCGGCAAAGGTGGCGACGTCATAATGAGAGGCAACGCTCAGCTTTGGACATTGTTACACCTTCGTTACACCAAACACCTCTTCGCTGAAGACGGCGGTCATGGCGGCGACGCATTACGCACCGGTGCCAACGGAAAAAACATATACATCGATGTCCCTCTCGGTTCAGTAGCTTACGACGCCGAGACAAGAGAACCTCTCGGTGAAATAACTGACGACAAACAAGAGATAGTAATAATGAAAGGCGGCCGCGGTGGAAAAGGCAACGCTTTCTTCAAATCAGCTACAATGCAGGCTCCTAAGTTCGCACAGCCAGGCGAACCTTGCCAAGAAGGATGGATTATCATAGAACTTAAACTCCTCGCCGACGTGGGCCTCGTTGGATTCCCTAACGCCGGTAAATCAACATTGTTATCTGTAGTGTCGGCAGCTAAACCTGAGATAGCCGACTATCCTTTCACAACATTGACACCTAACCTCGGAATCGTTCCTTATTATGACATGAGGTCTTTCATCATGGCCGACATCCCTGGAATCATAGAAGGTGCAGCTGAAGGCAAAGGCCTCGGACTTCGATTCTTACGCCATATAGAACGCAACTCCATTCTACTCTTCATGGTGGCAGCCGACAGCGAAAACGTGAAAGGAACTTACGACATCTTGCTTAAAGAATTGAAAAAATATAATCCTGAACTCCTCGATAAAAAACGTATCCTCGCTATCAGCAAAAACGACCTAATCGATGAACAACAAAGGAAAGACATCAAAAAACATCTTCCTAAAAAAATACCTCATATATTCATCAGCTCAGCAACAGGCGAAGGAATTAAAGAACTGAAAGACATAATATGGGATAGTATTAATAATGAGGAATAATTGTAGAGACGCGTCAATGAGACCAATGAAAATAAACACTCATTGACACGTCTGATTAGTTAGGAATTTAAAAATTTAGATGTCAAAGTTAAGAATCATA
Organism: Bacteroidales bacterium; assembly: GCA_045631805.1. Classification (GTDB taxonomy): domain Bacteria; phylum Bacteroidota; class Bacteroidia; order Bacteroidales; family F082; genus Limimorpha. The sequence continues at coordinate 61,744 of JAZQVL010000104.1, forward strand.
TTATTTCTTATAGCATTATTAACTCAGAGCACAAGGCTCATGGCCCAAAGCTCTGAGTTAAGCAAGACATTGTCTGAAAACAATAAAATAATCAAGACAATGCTCGACTATAGATATAAAGGAGGCAGCGGCGCTTTCGAACGCGACTTCTTCATCTATGTCGATTATAACCAAATATCCAGACAAAGCTGCACTGTCGGAACAACGATAATGGTTTTTGACGTTCATTGCGACGGAACTCTCGGCGAATTCACTATCATCAATCCGCTCAACGATTACATCAGCTCGCAGTTACAGAAATTCTTCATCATGACCAAAGACAAATGGAACGAATGTAACAACAGCGACTATGAATACTTCGAAATTCCTATATTATTTACAATAGAAGGATTGCAAACTGAAGCCATTGGATTTATAACCAATTACGCCGATAAGGAAGGTTATCCTTGCAAAAGCGACAGCTATTATCACGAAGAGTTCCAACGTTTTAAAGAAAAGAAACCTGAAAAAGCTCTCAGAGCAATGGAAGAACTCATAAGAAGAAATCCTTACAACGAGTTATATATCAACGAAAAAGAAAATCTCTTGAAAGATTTTCCTAAAATGAAAAAGAAATGATAGACTTTTTGACAAGAATTGACACCGAATTATTTTTATTTCTCAACGGACTTCATGTCTATTGGCTCGACCCTGTCATGACTTTCATCTCAGGAAAAATAACATGGGCTCCGTTTTACATCGTTTTGTTATTTCTCGTCATAAAAAAATACAAGAGACAAAGCATATTAATTATAATAGGTATAATATTGTTGATTGTATGTTCCGACCAAGTTTCATCGAGTATTTTCAAGCCTGTCTTCGAACGTCCTCGTCCTTGCCATAACGAGGCGATAAAAGATTTGGTTTATCTTCCTAACGGACATTGCGGCGGCGCATACGGTTTTATCTCATCGCATGCTTGCAACACATTCGCACTGGCGACTTTCCTTACATTAATACTAAAAAAACATTACCAAAAAATCGCCTATGTTATGTTCATCTGGGCTACATTAGTCGCTTACAGCAGAATATATATGGGCGTGCATTACCCTGGCGACGTAATAGCAGGAGCTGCTGTCGGTGCTATAATAGGAATCATTATATGGAAAGTAGTCGATAAAATAATAAATAGGAAGAAATAGAAATCAACACACATTACGTCTAAAATAAGAATAAAAAACGGCTGCATGTCATAAGTATGCAGCCGTTAATATTTTAATTCTCAAATAATTATATTTCTACATTTCTCATATCACCAGAGCGTAAGAATTCTTCATGGAATGATAATGCTTTATTGAGATTATGGTGTATATGTCCTCCTTTTGCTGTTTCAAGATATTTTCTCAACATAGGACGATAGTCAGGATGAGCGCAGTTTTCGATGATAAGTTCAGCTCTTTGCAATGGGTCTTTGCCTCTTAAATCTGCGACGCCCCATTCAGTGATAAGAACTTTAACAGAATGTTCGCTGTGATCTTGGTGAGAAACCATAGGAACGATAGAGCTAATCATTCCGTCTTTCGCTACTGAAGGGCATGTGAATATTGACAAATAAGCATTGCGTGTAAAGTCGCCGGAACCACCGATACCATTCATCAATTTTGTTCCGCATACGTGAGTGCTGTTTACGTTGCCATAGATGTCAGCTTCAATAGCAGTATTCATTGTGATAAGACCTAAACGGTGTACCATTTCTGGGTTATTGCTGATTTCTGATGGACGAAGCACAAGTTTATCACGATAGAAATCGAGGTTTTTAAACACCTCTGCTGCGAGAGTGTCGCTGATACTCAATGAGCAAGTACTTGCGAAAGTACATCTTCCTTCTTTCATAAGACTAATAACAGAATCCTGAACCACTTCAGTGTACATCTGGAAGTTAGGGATTTCTTTATTTTCGCCCAGACAGCTCAACACAGCATTAGCGATATTACCGACGCCTGATTGCAAAGGCAAGAATTCAGCAGGGATACGACCTGTTCTAAGTTGTTCAGCGAGGAAGTCACTGACATTCTTACCTATTTTCATTGTAACCTCATTGAGAGTATCAAAGTCTTTGACGCCATCAGAAAGGTCTGTTTCAACTATTCCAATAATTTTTTCAGGTTCTACTTGAATATATGGAGTTCCGATACGGTCGCTTGGTTTATAGATAGGGACTTCTTTTCTATAAGGAGGGTCCAAAGGTTCATAAATATCGTGGAAGCCCATCAATTCTTTTGGAAGATGATGGTTTAATTCTATTAAAATTCTCTTTGCCATTTTACAGACTGTTGGAGCGATACCAACGCCTGTTCCAAGATAAATCTTGCCATCATCGGTGATATGAGATGCCTCAATAACTGCAATGTCAACATCTCCAAAAGCCTTATAACGCATTTTTGGAGCCACTTCAGAAAGATGCAAGTCAAAGAACGGAACAGAACCCTTGTTGATAGCCGAACGCATATCGGCACATGATTGATATGGAGTTCTGAATTTTATTGCGTTAGCACGAGATAAAGCTCCGTCAAGTCTGTCGCTTGTTGATGCGCCAGTAAACATTCCTATCTGGAATGGACGGCCTGCTGCATGCTCGTCTTCGGCTTTTTGCGCAATAGCCATTGGTATAACTTTTGGACTTCCTGATGCTGTAAATCCACTAAATCCAACATTATCATTATGGTTTATGTAAGAAGCTGCTTCCTCTGCAGTAATGATTTTGTATCTCATAGTATATTATTATGTTATTATTTTTAACGGAATGCAAAGATTGTAATTTTATTTCAATTTTAAAAACTTTTTTTGAAAAAAATAACATTATATTATAAATATAAATCGCTTTGAATATTTCAAATCAAATATTCTTTTTCTTAAAACATTTTCCTCTTATCTTATGTTTTTTTATTACTTTTGCGCTCGAAAATAATAGTAAACGTTTTTACTATATATTATTTTACTTATAAAAAAGAAATCTATGTCATCTGACACATTATTATATAAGGGCCATCTATACGAAAAGCTACAAGAAGATTACCGCATAAAAGAAGGATTGAAAGCTTGCATGAATTGCGGAGTCTGCACCGCAGTATGTCCAGCCGCAGAGTTTTATAAATATAATCCCAAGAATATTGTCAACATCGTACAACGTAAAGACGAAGACGAACTTGAAGCTTTGTTGAAAAGCGACACTATTTGGTACTGCGGCGAATGTATGTCGTGCGTGACACGTTGTCCGAGAGGCAATGCTCCAGGACTTATAATCATGGCGTTACGCAAGCTCTCAATGCAAAGCGGCTACTATATGGAATCGGAGAAAGGCAGACAACAATATATTTTGGTCAAGGATTTATGCAACAACATTTTAAATCATGGATATTGTATTTATCCGCGTAACTTCGACTACGAAGAACATAAGGAATACGGAACGGTAGGAAAATGGATTAATGAGAATCTCGATGACTTGCATAAAAGAATGGGTTCCAACCTCGACGGCGAAGGTCCAGGCGGACTTCGTAAAATACCACAAGAGAGCCTCGAACAATTGAAGAAAATATTTGATGTGACAGGTGCGACAGATTTGATGAATAAAGTCATCAACGACGCTCATCATCAGGCTGAGAAAGAAAATCTCTCCGATGAAGATTATTTCAAAAAAGTTTATACTGTCAACAATAGTTCAAAACATCTTAATAACGGATAATCATGATAGTAGAAGGAAAACAAAAAATTTGGGCTGATTATCAGAAAGATATTCCCGACGATCATTATTTTTATGTAAGAAGCTGCATCCGTCAGTCGTTCTTCCCTGGTTCTGAGGTGACATTTTTAGACATAACAAGAAATAAATTAGGCAAAGACTTCTACGAAAGTGCTTATCACACCACATGCGGCGGCATCGCTTATCACAGCGACAGCATTCCGCAAGAGACGGCCATGACAATAATAGCTCGTCAGTTCGCGCTTATGCATGAGAGCGGCTACGAAAATTACGTCTGTTCTTGTATCACTTCTTTCGGATGTTACACAGAGACTTTAGAGACATGGCATGAATTTCCAGAATTAGAAGCCAAAATACGTCAATACCTATGGGATTCTTGCAAGAAAGAATTCGCCAAGCCAAAATATCTTGCTCACGCCAGCGACATCATTTATAAATTCCGACACGAAATAGCTAAACAAGCTAAATATAAACTCGTCAATGCAAAGACAGGCGAGCCTCTCAAAGTAGTGGAACATATTGGATGTCATTATGCAAAGATGTTTCCATCCAAAGGATTCGGAGGCGCTGAATATCCACACGTCCTTGTCGGAATGATTGAAGCTTGGGGAGGTGAAGTTGTCGATTATCCAGAACGCCGTCAATGCTGCGGATTCGGATTCCGTCAGTATTTCATACAAGCCAACAGAGGCTACTCTTTATCAAATACATACAAGAAATTCGAGTCGATGGAACCTTACGAACCAGACCTGATAATCACTAATTGTCCTGGCTGCCCTTATTTCTTAGACCGCTGGCAATATGTCATTGCAGAACAAACAGGAAAAACATACGGCAAAAACGGATACGGAATACCAGCTCTCACTTACGAAGAAGTGGCAGGGCTCGTCATGGGATACAATCCTTGGGACTTAGGACTACAAATGCATCAGGTCGCAATAGAGCCTTTATTAGAGAAAATGGGTATAGAATATGACCCTAAAGCTAAATACAAAGGATTAAATAACAAGGATTTAGGTACACCGACAAACCCCATTAACATTAAAATACAATAAAGCCTGAAAGGCTTATATAGATTATAACGTATGGCTTCGCCTTACGACACAACACGAATACTATGAACGAAAACAGAATATTAATAATAGGTGGCGGTCCTGCTGGAATGGAAACCGCATATCAACTTAAAAATCTCGGACTTAAGCCTGTCATAATTGAGAGAAACGACAAGTTAGGCGGACATCTCGCTCAATGGGATCGTCTCTTTCCATCAAGCGACTCTGCTGAGACACTTCTCGATAAGTTAAAAGAACAAACTAAAGACATCGAGAAGAAGCTCAATGCAAAAATCACTAATATCACAAAAGAAGACGATATTTTCCATGTAACTCTTTCTAATGGAAATAAATACAATGCTGATGCCATCGTGATTTGTACTGGCTTCGACCTTTTTAAAGCAGAGAAAAAACAAGAATACGGTTACGGCATATATAACAACGTGATAACAAACGCTGAATTGGAAGATTATTTCAAGTCGCATAACGACAAACGTATCGATGAGCCTAAACGAATCGGTTTCGTTCACTGCGTTGGTTCGAGAGACGTTAAAGTCAACAACACTTATTGTTCCAAGGTTTGCTGCGCCACAGCCTTGAAACAAGCCTGCGAGATAAAGGACGAGTTTCCTGATGCCGATGTCTATTGTTTCTATATGGATTTAAGAATGTTTGGCAAAGGCTACGAAGACCTTTATCTAAAGGCACAAAAAGATTTCGACATCAAATGCGTGAGAGGCCGCGTCTGTGAAGTATCGGAAAATATTGACGGCAAGTTAGTCATCAAAGCTGAAGACACACTTCTTGGAACACCGATGAAAATGACTTTGGATTTGTTGGTATTAATGTGCGGAATGGAAAAATCAAAGAGTTCCAATGAGATACAGAAAATGCTCAACATAAGCAACAATGAAGACGGTTTCATCGAGACTCGTGACAATTTCTCAGGACTGAATCTCACCAAAGAAAAAGGAGTCTTTGTTGCTGGAGCTTGCACTTCTCCTAAGACATTGCCCGACACAATATCAGAAGCACGCGCCGCAGCAATGGAAGTATTTAATTATTTGAAAGTCAACGGACAACCATCCTTAGTTCAATAGCCTTAGCTCTTAGTTCATAATTATGATAGATTTCGGATTCAGCATATCAAAAAGTTCTCATATCCAGATGGATAATGTTGACTTAAAATTATTTAACAAAATAGAAGCTCTTAATCCCGACATCAAGACTTGCATGGCTTGCGGATTATGCACAGCGACATGTACAGCGGGCAACTTCACTGACATGAGTTTCCGTAAAATCATTTTGATGCTACAAAGAGGCAAAGATAAAGAGGCGTTGGACTTAGTCAAAAAATGCATGATGTGCGGAAAGTGTATGATGGTTTGCAGCCGCGGCATCAATACAAGAAACATATTACTTTCTATAACAAGGATTTATAACGAACAACAAAATGTATGAGACCAATATTTGACCCATTTGTATTGCCTTTTGTTTTAGGCATGACATTCGTACTTTTGTATTGTATCATCGGAATGATACGTATTATTTTCCAACTTCCTAAAGAAGACCGCCGCAAATTCGTACGTTCGCTCATCACTCCAAAAATATTCTGGAAAGATGTAAAAGAGCTTTTCGGCGACTGTCTCTTCCACGTCAAAATATGGAAACGCAAACCTCTTTTAGGTTATATGCACTCTTCTATCGCCTTCGGCTGGTTCATGATAATAATCTTAGGACATTTTGAATCGGTGGCGTTCTCGCCATTTAAAGACATGCAAATGCCATTCCTTGAAAAAATGGCTTCTAATTTATATCTCCCAATCTTCTTCCGTTTTTTCGCAATAGAAGAAGCCAGTCTTAAAGCACAGATTTACTGTTTCTTAATGGATTTCTTCCTAATGATAATAATAAGCGGCATCGTTATCGCTGTCGTTAAAAAGAAAAAACCTAAAAACGTAGGATTGAAACGTGTCACCAAATTCGGCATAAGAGAAGACTTGGTGAGAATCTCACTATGGACCATTTTCCCACTGAGATTCTTGGCAGAAGCATCAATCGCAGGAATAACAGGAGGCTCTTTCTTAACAGAGTTTTTAGGAAACAAATTGATATTCGGAGGTAATTATAACGAAACATTAAGTATGGTGTTATGGTGGGCTTATTCCATTGATTTAGCAATATTTATGTTCGTACTTCCTTTCTCAAGATATATGCATATTCCTGCTGAACCGCTTTTCATTTTGTTGCGTAACGCTGGATTGAAAACGACAGAACCTCGAAAAGGCTATGCCGTAGCCGAGATTTATTCTTGCCCAAGTTGCGGACTCTGCATCGACGTCTGTCCTATGAGCGAAGTGAAAGACAACTACAAAAACACTGCGGTTTATTTCATCCGCAACATCAGAAAAAGAAAGAGAAGAAGAGATGTCAAAACCATGACCGAGAAATGTCTGATGTGCGGAAAATGCATAGAAGTATGTCCGCTCGAAATAGAATCACTGAACATCAAGATGGCCCAGAGAATCAAAACATATTATAAGATGAAATCGGATTTCTCGTATCTTGAAAGACTACAGGACAACAAGACTACAGGACAACAGGATGATTTATCAAATCAAAGTTCGAAGATTGTTTATTTCGCTGGTTGTATGTCGCATCTGACGCCTAAGATTACACGTTCCATGACTAAGATTTTCAAACTTGTTAATGAGAATTATGAATTTCTTGACGCTAACGGAAGTATATGCTGCGGTCGTCCAATGATGCTGACAGGAAAAATCAACGAAGCTAAAGCATTGATTGACAAAAACAAAGAATTGATTAAAAAATCTGGAGCCAAGAGATTAGTTCTCTCCTGCCCTATCTGTTATAAAATTTTTAAAGAAGAGTATCAGCTTGAGGGAATTGAAGTATTGCATCACACACAATATATCAACAAACTGATTGAAAATGATAAATTAAATATCGACAGAAACGACAAACGCTATGTGTATCACGACCCTTGCGAGTTGGGAAGAGCATTTGGCATCTACGACGAGCCTCGTAACGTGATAGACAACATCGGTCTGCTGACACAAGGCAAATCGGACAGAGATATGTCAGTCTGCTGCGGAGGCAGCATCGGCAGCCTAAGCATGAGCATGGAAGAACGTGATGAGATAACAAGAAATTCCATCAAAGACTTGACACTCAATCAACCTGATGAAATAGTGACAGCTTGTCCTTTGTGTCTGAAGACATTCGCACGATTGTCACCAATAGAAGTCAAAGACATAGCGGAAATTGTAGTGGAAAGCTTAGAGGGAGTTGAGGATTTGAGGAACTAAGGAACTGAGGTCTTTTGTCTTTAGCCTTTTGTCTTTAGCCATAAAAAAGATTCGGTCACTGAGCTTGTCGAAGTGCCGAATCTTTTTTTGTAGTAATGAAGTAATGGAGTAATGGAGTAATTTCTCCTTTAGCCTTTTGTCATTAGCCTTTAGCCATAAAAAAAGAGCGCCGCTTTTAACAGCAGCGCTCCAGCTTGTAGTCTTGTTGACTTATTCCACAACGACTCTGCAATTTATTGCTTCATCGCCGTTTGTCATTCTTATCATGTAAACTCCTGCGATTTCAATGCCGTCAATCTTGTTTACATCTGAATATTCAGCGACTTTGACACCGATTACATTATAGACTTCTACTCTGTCGTATGTCATGCCGAGATTGATTTCTGAATTGACTTTCGCTGGATTTGGATAAACATTGATTGATTTTGAATCAAATTCATCTATGCCTTCCGTTCCGAACATCATTGCGATTGGATTGTCAACAGAGCCTAAAACAGCGTTTG
>JAZQVL010000105.1:0-1692 GCA_045631805.1 Bacteroidales bacterium
CTTCGATGGGTCGATGACTTCACACAATGCGAAATCTTCTGCATCGATTTCATAGATTCCGAGTTCTTCCATTTGGTCGATATCTTTGATGATACAAGCCTTGATGAGTTGCATTGGATAGATATCGAATGGGAATACTCTTTCGAAGTTGCCTGTCATAATCAAAGGACGGATGCCACCATTGAGGTTGGTGTCGAGAACCTTGCGGCTCTTCTTGCATAATGATGCGCCCATTGTGTTTGTTGAAGTGAACTTCTTGAAGTTAGGTGCCAACCAACCGAAGAGTTGATAATGGTCGCCTTCTGGAATGACTGATATTTGTGAGTCGTAGAATCCCAAGAAGTTATCTCCGTTAATCTTCTTACCTGTCAATACGTTACCGCTAATGATACGAACATTCTCTGATGTAATGTTGTTGTATAAACCTGACATATCAGCGCCTATTCTTGTTTGGTAATAAGCTGGTTCTTTAACTTCTGAACCTGTGAAAGCCACTACTCTATTGCTGTCGTAATTACCTGTAAGGAAGAGGTTTCCGATAGCGACGAGGTTTTGTGCGTATGTATACCAAACTGTCTCACCCTTGTTGATTGGTGACAAGACGTTGAGTTGAGTACTTACATTACCTGCAGGGTGTGGACCTTTGAATTCGTTGACTGAAACGTTCTTTGCTGAGAAGTTCAATGCTTCGAGAGCTTTCTTTGTCTCTGAAGAATTGACGTTAAGATAAACCATGCCGTTTGTCAATTTAGCGAGAGCTTCGACGCCAGCTTTGATTGATTCCATTTTTCCAGCAACGATGAAGTTGTTATCTGGAGCCATTGGAGCTGTATCAAACATTGATACGACAACACATTTTGGTTCATCTTGTGGGTTAGCGATTGTTGAATAAGGACGTTGACGAAGCATTGTCCATGTTCCGCTTTGAACCATTTTTTCTATCACCTCATTGCGTGTGAGCACTGATGGATCTGCCTTACCGAAGTCGATGGCTTCATATTTTCCATCTGATTCGATGACGACTTGAAGTATAACACGTTTTTCGCCACGGACGATAGCCTTCACTTTTCCTGATACTGGTGATGTGAAGAAAATGCCTTCGTTTTTCTTGTCGTGGAAAAGAACGGTACCGACTTTTACATCATCGCCTTCAGCGACGTGCATTTTTGGCACAACGCCGATAAAATCGAGAGGCTTGAGAGCATAGAGTGCAGGGTTATAAACCTTCATCTCTTTCTTTGCTTCACCAACAAGATGAATATCAATACCTTTTTTTATTTTTATCATAATAAGTTGTTTGTTTTGATAAAAGTAAATATATACTTAATATTATGATTTACAACTATACTTTTAAAAACGACAAAAGGATGGCATCAAAAGATACCATCCGTTTTGCGATTTATCTTAAATTAGAGCATAATTCTCTTTGTTGACATTGCGTCTTCGATTTGTTCTTCTGTTAACAAACCTTGTTCTCTTACGAGATCCATAACGCCTCTACCTGTTTCGATAGCTTCTTTAGCAAGTTTTGTACATGGTTTGTAACCGATAACAGGAACTAAAGCTGTGATAACGCCAACGCTGTTTTCAACTAATTCTTTGCAACGTTTTTCGTTTGCTACGATACCGTCGATACAGAGTGTACGTAATACGTCGAAACCGTTTTGCATCAATTCGATTGATTCTAACAAT
>JAZQVL010000106.1:0-10479 GCA_045631805.1 Bacteroidales bacterium
TTTATACCTTCCAGATGATAGTCTCGAATAATTTCCATCTTTACTTCCTGGCTTACCCATTTGCCGCCATTCTTAGTTCCAATTTTCTTTTTGTTCATTTTTATTGACTTATTGTGTCAACTATTTTCAGCGTAACACAATTATAGAAAGAGGATTTTGTTGGAACACAGAAGGAAAACCTACAGTTTTAGATTTCTGTGTAAAAGATACAGAAAGTGGACTGGGAAGCTTTACAGTAGAAATTACCGATTTAGATTATAATACTCAATATTATGTAAGAGCATATGCAGTAAATGCAAATGGTGTTGCTGGTTATGGTAAAGAAAAAAGTTTTACAACATTGTCAGTATATTCACCAGCGACAGGAACTTCAAACGGTTATGGCTATGTTGATTTGGGCTTAAGCGTAAAATGGTCAACATGCAACGTTGGTGCCACAACACCAGAAGAATACGGAGATTATTTTGCATGGGGAGAGACGACGACTAAAACAGATTACAATCAATCAAACTGCCCAACATACGGACTTAGCGAATCAGAGTTGCAATCTCAAGGCTATATAGATAGCGAAGGTAATGTTACATCACAATACGATGCTGCTACAGCGAACTGGGGAGGTACATGGAGAATGCCGACATACGCTGAGTTAAGTGAATTAAACACACAGTGTACCTGGGAATGGATAAACACAAACGATTTTAAAGGCTATATTGTTACAGGACCAAACGGTAACAGCATCTTCTTTCCTGCTGCTGGTTTTCGCCGCGGGTCGTCGCTCGACTACGCTGGGAGCGTCGGTGACTATTGGAGTTCTACGCCTTACGACAACTACTACTACAACGACAACTTCGCGTACTACCTCAACTTCGGTAGTAGCGGTCACTACGTGTACGACGGCAACCGGCACTACGGTCAGTCAGTGCGTCCTATTTTAGAATAAAAGCGAAGCGTATTCAATTTATTTGATTCATTTAATTTATTTCCGCACGGCATTTAAGAGCCGTGCGGTCGTATAGTAAAAAATAAATCCGGCGTAAGCTGGTTTTTTTTAAATGCCTACATATATAGATGTAATAAAATTTGAAGAAGAAGCTCCTGTTAAGAGTGTTTTCATCGAAATATCTCCCTATCACCTCCGTACCATCCTCGTACCAAGTCCACTGTTCAGTTAGGAGTTGGGATTTTTTTAACCATTGAGCTAAGGCTATTGGCTTTTGAACTAAAGGTTCAAAGGTCAATAGCCATGAAATACTATCAAGGTATTTATTTGTTATTTAACAAGCGAATGTCTTTGTCCAATTCTTTGATGCTTTCAAGATGAATTTGTTCTTTTTCTATTTCTTTGAATTTCACATATTCAGATTCCGCTTTCTCTATCGCCAGTTCGTGAGATATTTTACCTGGACCTTCTAGCACATTTCTTTCATTAAGTTTTAAAATCAGATCTAAACGTTCTTTCCAGTCTTTCATATACATAGGACGATGTGCTAAAGCCTGTGCTTCAGCATAAGCCAAATATTGTTCTACAATCAGTTTTAATGCTTTCAACTCATCTTCTTGCAGATAATTTTTGCCGATAGTGATGTCTTGTTTCTTTACTTTTGAATCAGTGCTTGTGGATGTAAGTCCCATCATTGGCAAAGAAGCATTAGCTCTATAATAAATCAGCTCAGCTGCGGTTTTCTCGCTGACAGCCCATAACAGTTTGTTTTGAACTTCTTTAAAAAACTGCAATGTCATTTCGTCGGAAGGGTCGTAGTCTATACTTGTTTTGTAAATGTCTTTAATCTGTTGATAGAAAATCTTTTCTTCTATTCTGATTTCTCGTATCTTTTCTACCAACTCTTTGAAATAATTCATTGAAGAACCTTTTTTGAAACGTTCTTCATTCAGGGCATAACCTCTGATAATATAGTCTCTCAGACGTTGGGTGGCCCAAATACGGAACATTGTACCTTGACGAGATTTTACGCGATAACCGACAGAAATAATGACGTCTAGGTTGTAATATTTTACTTCTTTAGTTTGGTAAAGTCCATCAATGGCACCATGTTGAGTGGTGTGTCGGAATTTCCGACATACCATATCTTCTTGAAGTTCTCCTTCGGAAAAAATGTTGCTTATATGTTCTGTGATAGTGGTCCTGCCTTTTCCAAACAATAAAGCCATTTGTTCTTGAGAGAGCCATACTGTCTCGTCTTGAAAAAGCACATCAACTTTTATATTGCCGTCTTCTGATTGGTATATGACTATTTCATCTTGTATTGGTGATAATTCTTGTTTCATATCTCTTAGTTTTTTATTCGCAAATTTAGGAATTTTTTAAATGTTTTTCTCCTAAAATTACTATGTTTTAGAGGATAAAATTTTATGTCCTACAAAACTACAACCATCACATCCTTTTGTCAAGCGTTTGCAAAGGAAATATTTCGGTTTTAACAATTTTTAACGTAAAAGCGGTGAAATATTAAGAAATGATGTTAAGGATTTTTAACCATTGAGCTAAGGCTGTTGGCTGTTTAACTTTTTTAAGTCAACAAGACCACAAGACTACAAGACCACAAGTAAGAAGAATCGAATCTTTGTTCTTAGTGGAAATCTATGCCGCCTCGTAGAAATCGCGTTAAGAAATTAAAGACACAGAGTTGCAGAGACTCAGAGACACAAAGAAACATTAAGACTCTGTCACTCTCGGTCTCTGTGTCTTTGCGACTTTGTCCTTGGGGTGGGGCAGGCGAAGTCTTTATCACTCCGCCCGCATCAATGAATCGTGTTTGTAATCCAAACCACCAATTATTTTTTGACCGTTGGCTTTTAGCCGTTAGCTTTTGGCTTTTGGCCGTAGAACTCTTTTGTCTATATAACATATAAAGAATGGAATTGTTTTAATAAAGATTATTTTTTACTTCCCTCAATTCCTCAATTCCTCAAATCTTCAACTCCTAATTCCTAATTCTTAACTCATAACTAAAAAAACTCTTGCATCGTCTTTTAAAAAATCGTAAGTTTGCCTACATAAAAAAATAGTTTTATTATGGAAAAAATCGACAATGAAAACATGAGTTTGCCAGAAAACGCACAGCGCGAACTGGCTCCAGGAGAGGTTTATAAACCAATACTTTCACCGGAAAAGAAATACAAAGAAGTGACCGTATGGTCTGTCACTATCGGTTTGTTAATGACAATCTTATTCTCTGCGGCAGCGGCTTATCTTGGCTTGAAGGTAGGACAGGTGTTCGAAGCTGCTATCCCTATCGCTATCATCGCCATCGGCTTGTCAGGCGTGGCAAAGAAAAGTGACGCACTCTCTCAGAACGTCATCATCCAGTCCATCGGTGGTTGCTCTGGCGGCGTGGTTGCTGGCGCAATCTTCACATTGCCTGCCTTATATATATTACAAGGTAAGGGCTATGCCATCGAAATAAATTACATGCAAGTGTTCCTCGCTTCCTTGTTGGGCGGCATCCTCGGAATACTTTTTTTAATTCCTTTCAGAAAATATTTCGTCAAAGAACAGCATGGCAAGTTTCCTTTCCCAGAAGCTACTGCAACCACTCAGGTGCTCGTCAGCGGACAAAACAAAGGCAAGGACTCTTTGTTGTTGGTCGTCAGTGGTTTGATAGGTGGTCTTTACGACTTCTGCATCTCTACTTTCGGATTATGGACTGAGACGCTTTCGACAAAAATCACTACATGGGGACTTGCTGTCGCCGATAGCGCGAAGTTGATGTTTAAAGTCAATGTCGGCGCTGCGGTACTCGGTCTCGGTTATATCATCGGATTGAAATACGCTTTCATAATATGTTGTGGCTCAATGTTGGTATGGTTCATCATCATCCCAGGAATGAACCTCATCTGGGGCAATGATATCATCGACTTGATGAACTCTGGCATTACTCAGACTTTAGGTTCTATGAGCCCAGAAGTCATCTTCAAAGAATATGCACGTCACATCGGTATCGGTGGCATTGCGATGGCTGGTATCGTAAGTATCATAAAATCATGGGGTGTCATCAAGTCATCTGTCGGCTTGGCAGCCAATGAGTTCAAAGGAAAGAAAAACAATGGTGTCAAAGAAGAACGTACACAAAGTGACCTTTCAATGAAGTTCGTCGTCATCGGCATCGTCGTTGTTTTGATTATCACATTCTTCTTTTTCTGGTTCGGCGTTGTTGGTAATGTAAAACATGCTCTCGTCGGCATCTTGGTCGTTGCAGTTATATCATTCTTATTCACCACTGTTGCAGCCAACGCTATCGCTATCGTCGGTTCGAATCCTGTTAGCGGCATGACACTCATGACATTGATTTTAGCTTCTTTGGTTATGGTAGCAGCTGGATTGAGCGGCGCGATGGGTATGACAGCAGCTCTTATTATAGGTGGCGTGGTTTGTACAGCCTTGGCTGTTGCTGGCGCATTCATCACCGACTTGAAAGTTGGATATTGGATTGGAACAACACCTAAGAACCAGGAAATTTGGAAGTTCGTCGGCGTTGCTGTTGCAGCAGCTACAGTAGCAGGTGTCATCATGGTTTTGAACAAGGCATACGGTTTCGTCGGTGACGGCGCACTCGTCGCTCCACAGGCAAACGCAATGTCGGCAGTCATCGAGCCGATGATGTCAGGCGGCAGCGCACCTTGGCTGTTATACGGCATCGGCGCAGTCATCGCATTGATACTCACTTTCGCTAAGATTCCTGCACTTCCATTCGCACTCGGTATGTTCATCCCAATCGACCTTAATATACCTTTGTTAATAGGCGGTGCTATCTCATGGTACGTAAGCACACGCAGCAAAGACGAAGCACTCAACCAAGCTCGTAACAATAGAGGTACACTCATCGCATCAGGATTCATCGCTGGTGGCGCATTGATGGGTGTCGTCAGCGCTATACTCAAATTCGCTAACGTAGATTTAATCGTCAAAGTAGGCGGCGAAGCATTCGCATCAACACCTTGGGCATCATTGGTAGCGATATTCATGTATGTTGCTGTTATCGCATATATGATCTGGGATTCAAAAAGAGCAAAATTATAACAATGTAGAGATGCGTCAATGTTACCTAAAAATAAACACACATTGACACGTCTCATAAAAAACATAAATATTAAATTAAAAATCATGGAAAAGTTATTAGATAAATTTTTAAGATATGTCTCTGTTGACACAATGTCAGACCCTGAATCAGAGACACAGCCAAGTTCAGCAAAACAATTCGATCTTCTCAGAATGCTTCGTGATGAGTTAGAAGCGATGGGAATCAAGGCTGAATTAGATGAATATGGTTATGTAATGGCGACTATACCGTCAAATATTGATAAAGAAGTGCCAGCTATTGGTTTCATCGCCCACGTCGATACATCACCAGACGCTTCGGGAAAAGATGTTAAACCACAAATCATTGAGAATTATCAAGGTGGCGACATCATGCTTAACGCAGAGAAAGACATTGTTTTGAGAGTGTCTGATTTCCCTGAGATGCAGAATTACATTGGCAAGACAATGATAACCACAGACGGCACTACATTATTAGGCGCTGACGATAAAGGCGGTATCGCTGCTATCATGTATGCCGCTCAATATCTTATGGAACATCCAGAGGTAAAACATGGTGATATTAAAATAGGTTTCACTCCTGATGAAGAAGTCGGTCGTGGCGTTGTTAAGTTCGATGTCAAGAAATTCGGTGCTAAGTATGCATACACCATCGACGGCGGCGAGATAGGAGAGTTGGAGTATGAAAACTTCAACGCTGCTGGTGCTAAAATTCACATTCAAGGAGCTAATATTCACCCAGGTTATGCAAAAGACAAGATGGTCAATTCAATGCAGATCGCTATGGAATTAAACGCCATGTTGCCTGTAAACCAACGCCCGGAATTTACTTGCGGTTACGAAGGATTCTTCCTTCTCACAGAGATAAAAGGCACAGTGGAAGAGACTTCAATGCAATACATCATCCGTGACCACGACAGAGCTAAATTTGAAGAAAAGAAAGAATTGCTCAAGTCTGTCGTTGAATATCTCAACAAGAAATATAACAACGCTGTAACATTGGATATGAAAGACCAGTATTACAATATGCGTCAGGAAGTAGAGCCACATTATTTCATCGTTGAGAAAGCTATTAAGGCGATAGAGATGGCAGGCATTAAGCCAAAGGTACAGCCAATCCGTGGCGGCACCGACGGCGCAAACCTCAGCTTCATGGGCTTGCCTTGTCCAAACATCTTTGCCGGCGGACACAACTTCCATGGCAAATATGAATACGTTCCATTGGAAAGCATGGAAAAAGCATCAGAAGTGATTTTGAATATTATTAGTTTATTTGTTTAAAGTTTAAAGATTAAGGTTTAAAGTTTAAAGTCTTGGTGAAATAATCTTAAGCTTTAAGCCTTAAACCTTAAGCCAAAATTATGGCAATAGATTTATCAGAAGTATTAGTCGTCGGTGTTACGGCGCGTGCCTTGTTCAATTTAGAGGCAGAAAATGACATCTTCGAGAAGGAAGGCGTCAAGAAATATAGAGAGTATCAAGATAAGAATCAGGATATTCCATTAGAGATGGGAACAGCTTTTTATCTTGTGAAGAGCCTTTTGGAACTCAACAAGCAAGCACATAAGCCTGTCGTTGAGGTCGTTGTCATGTCGCGTAACAGTCCTGAGACAGGCATAAGGATTTTGAAGTCGATAGAGAAATATGAATTAGACATCACTCGACTTGCATTTTCTGGAGGCGAGCCTATCGCACCTTATATCGATGCTTTTGGCGTGGACTTGTTCTTATCGAAAGACGAGAACAGCGTACAGGCTGTCATAGACTCGCATAGCAACTGTGCAGCTGCTGTGATTTATGAACCGCCGAAAGAGTTTAATCCTGCGACCAATGTCGTGAGAATTGCATTCGATGCCGATGCTGTCTTGTTTAACGAAGACTCAGAATTACGATATAAGAACGAAGGAATCGACTCGTTCTGCAAATATGAAGAAGAGAACAAAGACGTTCCTTTGCAAGAAGGGCCGTTTGCTAAGCTGTTGAAGAAACTCTCCAAGATACAAGAATGTCTGCCTGTTACGGTAGAACTCTCTCCCTTGAGATTAGCGATTGTTTCTTCGAGGAGCGCTCCTGCGCACATGAGGGTTATTAACACTTTGAAGAAATGGGGCGTTTATGTCAATGAGGTGTATTTCCTTGGCGGAATGCCTAAAGACAAGGTCTTGAAAGCCTTCGGAGCGCATATTTTCTTTGACGACCAAGACATTCATTTGCAGAGTTCAAGTAAGGTTGTTCCATCTGGCAAGGTTCCTTATAGTTCTAATTCGCCGCTGAAGAAACTTAGTTAATTAGGAATTAGGAGTGAGGAGTTTTTGAAATAAGGCTGTTGGCTGTTGAACTTTTTTATGTGAGCCCTGAAAGGGCGAAACATATATAGCATGAGGCAACGCCTTATGGATTAATACGGAGGTGGATTTTGGAAGCGAGAAGGTGACGGAGACGGAAGCGGAGACGGAACGCCCAAAAGAAAAGACAAAAGTCTAAAGACTAAGGACTAAAGTTTTTTTGTTTAAAGTTTTTAGTTAAAAACCTTAGTAAAAAATTGATTAAATATGAAAAAGTTAAATTTTATTATGATTTTATTAGCGATGTTGTTTTTAACATCATGCGAAATCCCTACATCGGTGAAGTTTGACAATTATATTGAAAGGGTAGAGGAGAAGTGCGACGAATGGACTGAAGAAGAATGGGAGGTATCGAAAGAGAAATATCGTCAGTTGTTGGAGGAATATGAGGCAAACTATGACAAGATGAGTCAAGAAGAAAGAGATGCGATTAACAAGGCGATTGGACGTTACAACGGTATACTCGTGAAGAAAGGAATCGAGAAAGTTGACGAATCAATCAATGATTTCATCGACAGACTACCTTCATTATTTGAAGGATTTATGAGTGCGTTTGAAGAAGAGCCAAGCCAGACGCAGTCAGACTTTAAATCAGTTGGTATTGATGAATTTAAGACAGAAATGTCAAAGTCAGGAGTTCAATTGATTGACGTTCGTACAGCTCAAGAATATTCGGAAGGACATATTCCAGGAGCGATGAATATTGATGTGAACGCCCCAGATTTTGAAGAGAATATAAAGGTTTTGGACAAGAAGGGAAACGTCGCCATCTATTGCAGAAGCGGTCGTCGCAGCAAAATGGCAGCAAACAAATTGACCGCTGCAGGATTCAAAGTCGTTGAACTCGACACTGGATTCTTGAGTTGGGATGGGGCAGTGGAGAAATAGTAATGTAGTAATGTAGTAGCATAAAACTCCATTACTTTATTACATCATTACTTCATTTGTATTTTTTCTATATATTAGTGAACGAAATTAAATGTTTTAAAAAAACTATTACTAACTAAAATTTATCAATTATGAATAAATTATTTTTTACAACCTTAATCTTTCTGTTAAGCACAGCTGCTTTAGCTCAAACAACATTATTATCAACAAGTTTTGAAGGACCAGGATTCGATAAGGATTGGACAATTGGTGTTTCTCAAGGCATTACTGAAGAACCTCATGATTATCCAGCAACGGGATTAGACCCATGGGAAAAATGGGATCTAACTGAAACAACAGGATTCGGATATGTGCATTCAGGCGACTCTGCTGCATGGATTGGCGGTACGTTATACGATATGCCAACACACGACTGGCTCATCACACCTTTGATCACAATACCAGCAGAAGGTGAAACCACATTATATTATTGGTTGTGGTATCATTCAGAAGCTACATATGTCAACAGATTCTACATCATGATTTATGATAATGAATCTAAGATATGGAAACAAGCTTATCTATTGGCTAACGACTTCAATTCTCCATTACATTATGTTGAAGAATATAAATTAAGTTTGACAGAATATAAAGGACGTGATATTAAGATAGCCTTTGTGAAAAACGGAACTTATCAGATGGCAATGGATGACATCAGAGTGTTGACAAATAACCCTAATGCAATAAATGAAGAATACATAGCAACTATGACAGTCTATCCAAATCCTGCAAACGACATTGTGAAAATTGTATTAGACAACAACTGCTACGACAATACATTGACAATTACCGATATAACAGGAAAGACTGTTTTAACAGAGAATGTTACAAGCAATATTATGGAGATAAACATAAGCCATTTAAGCAGCGGACTCTATTTTATTAAACATGGTAGCAATGTAAGCAAACTATCTGTTGAATGATAAAGATAAAATTAGTTTTTAAGAATTGTTGTTAACATAAATTAACAAACTTCTCACAATTTCATTAACATCAAGTTAAAAATTGTTAAAAACGGAAAAATACCTTTTGAATCACTTGACAAAAGCTTGTTAAAAGTTGTAGTTTTGCAGTTGTGGAGTAATGTGGTGATGGAGTAATGGTGTGAATTTATTGAATGATTAAAATAAGGATGTGGATATGTTATTTGTGGATTTGTATATTTGGAAATCAGCGAGGGTGCTAGTAAATGAAATTTATAAAATAATGTATAATTGCAAAGATTATAGTTTTAGAGATCAAATTCAAAGAGCTTCAATAAATATTATGAATAATGTTGCAGAAGGTTGTAATTCAGGCAGTAATTCTAAATATATCAATTTTTTAAAAATTGCAAGAGGCAGCTGTGCTGAGATTGACTCAATGCTTTATCTATGTGAAGACTTCAAATATTGTACTTATGAAGAAAGGTGTAATATTCAAAAAGAAACAAATAAAATATCAAAAGGATGCTTAACTTTAATTGATATACTAAAAACTAAAGAAACTAAATAAAAAACTCCATTACTTCATTACTATATTACTCCATCACTATTTAAATAATCACTAAATTTGCACATCGTTTAAAAAAATATCGTAATGAAAAAGTTTATTATGGGATTAAGTGTTATTGGTTTGCTATGTAGCTGTAACACAAGCAACCAACAGACAAAAAACGACGACTTTAAATATCTCGTCGATGAATTCGCTGACATCAAAATCATGCGCTACCAAATTCCTGAATGGGAAAACCTTTCACTTCAACAGAAGGAATACCTTTATTATTTAGGTGAGGCGGGTAAATGCGGTCGCGATATTCTCGCTGACCAAAACTTCAAGTATAACCTCACAGTGCGTAAGACTAACGAGGCTATCCTTAATTCTTACACTGGAAACCGTGAAACCGAAGATTACCAAAACTTCCTTACATACGCAAAACGCGTGTTCTTCAGCAATGGCATTCATCATCATTATGCAGAAGATAAATTCTTCCCAGCAGTATCTGAAGAATACTTCGCAGAATTGGTTAAAAACTCTGACGCTAAACAGCTTCCTTTCGCTGAAAACGAGACAATAGAGGAGTTCTTGTCATTCATCACTCCTGTGATATTCGACAAGGATTTGTATGCTACACGTCGTAGCGGTGAGGCTGACATTATCAAAAACTCAGCT
>JAZQVL010000107.1:0-17457 GCA_045631805.1 Bacteroidales bacterium
CATGTAAAAGGATTTGCAGGATTCAATTTAATTGCTTTAATTTGCAAAAGAAAACTGGCAAGAGCCATTGATGTTTCTTGTTCGTTCATAAAATTAACCTTTAAATTTTTGGCAAATGTATAGACTTTTTTGCAATAATAAAACATTGGTGTGCAGAAATTTTTTTGAACAATATTTGGACTCTGATATAAATGATAATGTGTACTCGTCACAAGCCTTTGATAATACGTTTGATATGGTGAAAAAATGGCTCGACGAAAGTGATGAAAATCTCGAGATTGACGATGTGGATAAAGATGTTTTTGCTGCAGTCATTAAAAAAATATTTCGTTTTGCTCCGGCGGCAGGTGGGCTTGTCCTTATTAATAATGCTATCGCTGCAATAGAAAGAAACGGAATGCCGGATTTGCCGAAAGGTCATATCGAAAAAAATGAGTCTCCATATATGGCGGCTCTGCGTGAAGTTAGTGAAGAAACTGCTCTGTCAAATCTCTCTATAATAAAACAACTGCCTTCAACGTTTCATTGTTATCTTCTTAATAACCAATGGACTTTAAAGAAAACTTCTTGGTTTCTGATGAAATCTGACGATGAATTCAAACCAAAGCCTCAAGAGGAAGAAGGCATTTCTAAGGTCTATCTTTTGAATAAAGATAATGTTAACGAATTTTTACAAAAAACATATTCGTCTATTCGTTTGTCGTTGGAAAGTGAAATATTGGCGATTTTAATGGCTAAAGGCTAATGACAAAAGGCTAAAGATGGAATGTTAAATAAATATGAATAATAACTGTTGACTTAAAAAATAAAAAATGAAAAAAGCAGTTTTCTCAGGTTCGTTCGACCCGATTACAAAAGGTCATGAAAATATCGTTCTAAAAGCATTGCCTCTCTTCGATGAAATAATCGTGGCGATAGGTTATAATATAATGAAAAAGAATGCTTATACCTTGGAACAAAGAATGCAATGGATTAAAGAGGTGTTCGCTGATTATCCGAGTGTTAAAGTCGCTTCTTACGAGGGCCTTACCGTCGATTTCTGTAAGGAAGTCGGGGCTGATTACATAATAAGAGGCTTGCGCGGATCGGCCGATTTGGAATACGAAACGATGATAGCAGAGGCGAATAAAAAAATAAATCCGGAAGTTGAAACCGTGTTTTTCCTCACGGAACCTAATCTTAGATGCGTGTCATCGACCGTTGTTAGAGATTTGTTGAAACATAATTCTTCAATTGTTGAATTTGTCCCTTCAAAAATTTGCGATGATGTGACATATTCTAAATGATTTTTTACAATGAAAAGATATAAGAATTTATTCGCATTGATATTATTGACATTGGCAAGTAGTGTCGCTATGTCGCAAAATGTAAAGATTACAGGAAAGGTGAATGAACCGGAAGCCTTGATTCGTCTGCTGACATATAATGATATGCTGACCTATGAGCAGACTTTGGTGTTTGAAACGAAATCTGATGCGAAAGGAAATTTCCTCATAGAAACAGAAATTGATGATGTCGTTATGACTCAAATAGCTGTAAATCTGGAACGTGTGGATTTCTTGATTAAACCTGACGCTACTTATGATATTGAAATAGTAATTCCTGAAAAGAAAAAGAATGTCTCTTATTTTGAAAGAGAAAGCCCGGAGTTAAAAATTATTAACATAGATGACGACGACTTGTATTATCAATATCACGTCTCAAATATGATTATTGATGATTTTTTGGTTGATAATTTTAACTATTTGTATAGAGGCCGTAAACTTTCTCTTCTCGATAGTCTTGATGTTGAAATCGAAAGAAATTTAAACAAGATAAAATCGGATTTTGTTAAAAATAATGTGCGTTATCGTAAAGCGGCAATTCAGATGGTCGTTGATAATGATAATGCTAAAAAAGTTGTAAACCAATATTTTAATAAACAAAATATATTGTATTCTAATCCAGCTTATATGGATTTGTTTCAGGAAATATTCACCAATTATTTCAGCTCGAGAATTTATAATCGTTTGGAACTTGAACAAATGCTTTATGAAGATTATGACAAGTTTATGTCTTATCTGAAAGGAAAAGATGTCTTTTTGGCAGAAAATCCTAATCTTGCTGAAATGATAATTACATACAATCTGAAAGGAATGTTTTATGAACTTCCAGAAGATAGGAAAGTTATTCTTGAAAAGTTGAATGATATAGCGCAAAAATCTAATAATCAGAAGAATAAGGAAATAGCGAATGATATTATAAAAGAGATAAACCGACTTTCTTTTAATTCCGACGCTCCTGGATTTTCATTGAAAGATAAAAACGGTAAAATAGTAAAACTGTCTGATTATAAAGATGATATGATTTTACTTCAATTTGTTGATGAAGTATCGACGATGACAGATTATCAGTTTGAATTGTTAAAAGATTTTTCGAATCAATGGCAAGATACTATTCAGGTTGTAACAATTGCGACTAAAGAAAGTTTTGATGATTTTAGTAGAATGTTTGAAAATAAAAATTATAAATGGACCTTGTTGAACCTTGATAATGAAATACTTCTTCTTGAAAAATATCAAATAAGACTTTTCCCTGATTATGTCATTTTAGGTAAAAACGGAAAGATAGGCATGTCGCCAGCGCCGTCGCCTGAACAATATCTCGATTTTCATGTGAGGAGATTATATAAATATTATAAAAAATAGTTATTTTTGCACAAGATTTGATATAGTAGAGACGTACAAATGTAACGTGCAATAAAACACATTGATGCGTCTTTTAAATGAATAGAAATATTATGCATTATGAATTATGCATTAAATTAAATAATAAAATATATGGGATTTTTTGCTAAATTATTCGGTAACAAAGCAATGCGTGATAATAAAGCCTTGCAGCCGATTTTGAATAAAACATTAGAAGCTTACGAAAAAATAAAAACTTTAGATATTGATGCGCTTCGTCATAAGACAGTTGAGTTTAAAGAATATATAAACAATTATATCGCTGAGGACGAAGCTCGTATCAAAGAACTTAAACTGAAAGCCGAAAACAACGACCTTGACCTCGAAAAGAAAAACGAGATTTTTGAACAAGTTGACAAGCTTGAGAAACAACAACTTGAGAAGATTGAAGAAGCTCTCAATAACATCATGCCAGAGGCATTTGCGGTCTTGAAAGAAACAGCGAAACGTTTCAAGGAAAATGAAGTAGTGGAAGCTACAGCCACTGAGTTGGACCGTAATCTCGCAGCGAAATTTGATCACATCAACATAGAAGGCGATAAAGTTTATTATAACAACAGCTGGAACGCCGGAGGAAATATTGTCACTTGGGACATGGTTCCATACAATGTGCAGATTCTTGGCGGAACAGTCTTGCATCAAGGTAAGATCGCTGAAATGGCAACTGGTGAAGGTAAGACTTTGGTTGCTACATTCCCTGTTTATCTCAACGCTCTCGCAGGCCGTGGCGTTCACGTCGTTACCGTTAACGACTACCTCGCAAAACGTGACTCCGAGTGGATGGGAACAATTTATGAGTTCCTCGGTCTCACTGTAGATTGCATCGATAAACACCAACCTAATTCTGAAGCACGTCGTAACGCTTATCTCGCCGACATCACTTACGGTACAAACAACGAATTCGGCTTCGACTATTTGCGTGATAACATGACAGGTAATCCTGCTGAGTTGGTGCAACGCCGACATCACTTCGCTATAGTTGACGAAGTTGACTCCGTTTTGATTGACGACGCTCGTACACCTTTAATTATATCAGGACCAACACCACGTGGCGACCATCAGGAATTTGATGTCTTGAAACCAGACGTCGTGAAACTTTATGAAGCTCAAAAACGTCTCGTGACATTATGTCTCGCTGAAGCTAAAAAAATATTAACAGACCCTAACGCAACTCAAGAACAAAAGAACCACGGTGCAAATCAGTTGTTCCGCGCATATAGAGGCCTTCCTAAAAACAATGCCTTGATTAAATTCTTGAGCGAAGATGGTATGAAAGCTCTCATGCAGAAGACAGAAGGCTTCTATCTCCAAGAACAACAAAAGAATATGCATATCATCGACGATGAACTTTATTTCGTTATCGATGAAAAATTACATAGCGTTGACCTTACTGAAAAAGGTATCGACGAACTTACAAAAGCTTACAACGATTCTTCATTCTTTATCTTGCCTGACGTAGGAAGTGAAATAGCTGA
This sequence comes from Bacteroidales bacterium, assembly GCA_045631805.1. Lineage (GTDB taxonomy): Bacteria > Bacteroidota > Bacteroidia > Bacteroidales > F082 > Limimorpha. The sequence goes on from JAZQVL010000107.1 coordinate 4,202, forward strand.
ATTGGAACGCAGTGGACTTTCTGACGATGAAAAGGTTATCAAGAAGTCGGAATTGTTACGTAACTTCTCAGAAAAATCGGAACGATTACATACTGTACAACAGCTTCTTAAAGCTTATACCATGTTCGAAAAAGACGTTGATTACGTTATCATGGATAACAAAATCAAAATCGTTGATGAGCAAACAGGTCGTATAATGGAAGGCCGTCGTTGGTCGGACGGCTTGCACCAAGCTGTTGAGGCAAAGGAAAACGTTCATGTTGAAGCTGCGACACAAACGTATGCAACAATCACTCTCCAGAATTATTTCCGTATGTATCATAAACTCGCTGGTATGACAGGTACCGCTGAGACAGAAGCTGGTGAGTTCTGGGATATTTACAAATTGGATGTCGTTGTAATCCCAACCAATAAACCTATCGCTCGTATCGACGCTGAAGATTTGGTTTATAAGACAAAACGTGAAAAATATAACGCTATCATAGATAAGATTCAAGAATTTGTTTCAGAAGGACGTCCTGTCTTGGTAGGTACAACTTCAGTTGAAGTATCAGAACTTCTTTCTCGAATGCTTACTCGTAAAGGTATCAAACACAATGTCTTGAATGCTAAGTTACACGCCAAAGAAGCTCAAATCGTTAAGGATGCTGGCCAGGCTGGTACAGTGACAATTGCTACTAATATGGCTGGTCGTGGTACCGACATCAAGTTGGGACCTGGCGTCAAGGAAGCCGGCGGTCTCGCTATTATTGGTACAGAACGTCATGAGTCACGCCGTGTTGACCGTCAGTTGCGTGGCCGTTCAGGTCGTCAAGGTGATAATGGTAGCTCTCAATTCTTCGTATCTCTCGAAGACGACCTTATGCGTATATTCGCAAGCGACCGTATCGCACCTCTCATGGACAAACTCGGACTTCAGGAAGGCGAGGTGATCCAACATTCAATGATTACAAAATCTATCGAGCGTGCTCAGAAAAAAGTAGAAGAAAATCACTTCGGAACTCGTAAACATCTCCTTGAATACGACGATGTTATGAATTCACAACGTGAGGCTATATACGAAAAGAGACGTCACGCCTTGTTCGGAGAACGTCTTTCAATAGACATCAATAATATGATGTATGACTTGGGCGAATCTTTGATTGAAAAATTCAAATCAGTCAGCGATTATGAAGGTCTTAAATTGGAAATTCTTTCAACAATGTCTATCGATGTCCCATTTACAGAAGAAGAGTTTAGACGTGCTAAGTTGGATGATTTATCTGACAAATTGTTTGAAAAAGCTTCTGAAGTGTATGTCAATAAGACTCGTATCATCGGAGAAAAGACATTGCCAGTCATAGAAAATGTTCATAAAAATACGCAATACGAAAATATTCTCATACCATTTACCGACGGTAAGAAGAGCATGAATGTCGTTGTGAATATTAAAAAAGCTGTTGAAAACGGAGCGAAAGAGATTTCATTGGCAGTGGAAAAATTCATCACATTAGGTCTTATCGATGAGTCGTGGAAAGAACACCTCCGTGAGTTGGATGAGTTGAAACATTCTGTACAAAACGCTCATTATGAACAAAAAGACCCTCTCTTGATTTATAAGTTTGAGTCGTTCAATTTGTTCAAACAGATGATTCAGAAAATCAATACCGATGTTATCTCATTCTTGATGCGCGCTGATGTTCCAATGCAAGAAAATAACCAAGTCAGAGAACAAAAAGCAAGAGCAATTGACAGAAGCAAATTGCAAGAACAACGTACCGACTTGTTGTCACAGTCGCACAGCAATACACAGGAACGTCAGGTGACACAGCCTGTTCATGTCGAGAAGAAAGTCGGAAGAAACGACCCTTGTCCATGTGGCAGCGGCAAGAAATATAAGAACTGCCACGGAAGAGAAGAGTAAGTCAGTTGACGATTTGTAATGAATAATTAACAGTCTTTGTTAAAAATATGATGAGTGCTGCAAAATTTAATGCGGCACTCATTTTTTTATGAAAAAAACACTTTCTTCTTCAACAAAATTATTATAAATTTGTAAGATAAAATATAAGCTTTATCGAAATGGTTAATGTACAACGGACAAAGGTCAATAAAAGAAACGTTAGGCTCATAGTAAGAAGCTCATGGCTTCTTTTTTTCCTTTTGTCATTTGTCTTTTGCCATAAATTATCAGCTCAGCAGCAAGCTGATTCTCTTAAACGACCAACGGTAGGTCTTGTGTTGAGTGGAGGTGGCGCAAAAGGTTTCGCTCATATTGGTGTGCTTAAAGTGATAGAAGAGTCAGGGCTGCCAATTGATTATATTGCTGGAACAAGTATGGGAAGTATAATAGGAGGACTTTACGCAATGGGTTATTCTCCCGAAGCGATGGTTCGTCTTGTTGAAGAACAGAATTGGAATGCGATAATGTCGGATGAAATACCTCAAAAATATATTTCTATTGACGATAAAATGCTCGACCGTCATTATTTGGCTACTTTCCCGTTCAGAGACAAGAAGATACAGATGAAATCGTCTATATATGACGGTGAAATGATAAATCTTCTTTTGGCGCGTCTCACTTCGCCTGCTTATAAAATAAAAAATTATAACGACTTGTCGATTCCATTCCTATGTATTGCTGCTGATATGGAAAACGCTGAGGCATACGAAATGACTAAAGGCAATCTGCAACGTTCTATAAGAGCTTCGATGTCGATACCTTTTTATTTCTCTCCAGTGGAACTCGATGGACGTCTGCTCGTTGATGGCGGACTTAGAAATAATTTTCCTGTGCCTAATGTGAGAGAAAAAGGCATTGATATTATAATAGGTGTCGATGTGCAACGTGATTTTCACAAAAAAGAAGAGCTTAACTCTATGGCCATAATAATGGACCAGATTGTCGCAATGGCCGATATTGACGCTTATACAAGAGCAAAAGAAAATGTGGATATTTATGTCAAGCCTGAACTCGCACAATATGGAATGATGGATTTTAATTTGTATGACACCATTATCGCATTGGGTGAACAGGCAGCACGAAAACAACTCCCACGACTTAAACAACTCGCCGATTCTATAAAAAATATTAACGATTATAAAATAGAACGTCCAGATATAAAACCTCTCGATTCTGTTTATATAGTGTCTCTGAAAATTGAAGGTATCAGCGCCGAAAATTCCAATTTTATCAGAAAGTCTTTCCCTAAAAATTATCCGACAATAATGTCGTTAAATGATATTGAAACATCTATCATGAGAATTTATGCGACTGGATATTATAAAAGTATTTGGTATGAGTTGAGGCCAGCGGCAAAAGGTGTTAATTTAGTCTTGCACTGTCAAGAGAAAGAGGTTGAAACTGTATCTGTTGCAGCACATTATGATACGGATTATGGAATAGGTATCTTGGCTAATGTGACTTTGAAAAATGTACTGAATTTTCCAAAACGTTCAACATTGTCGGCCGACATCAATATAGCTGAAGACCCATATTTGAAATTGAGATTCCATTCTAATGTCTCCCAAAAGTTCAAATACGGAACGGATTTGTGGGTGATAAGTCTCTTCATGAATCAGTATGACGATAAAATTATAAATAACTCTTATAGTGTTCAGGATAATAAGCTGGATTTGTTTGCGGAATATATGCCTACATTGGAACAGCAGTTCAGAATAGGAATGGTGGGAAATTATGTCCATCTTAGAGATAATCTCGTTCATGTTGTCGATGCGGATAACTATGACTTTATAACGCATGCTTATTTCAATTATCATATTGATAATGAAGATTCTCCTTCATTTGCGTCGCATGGCTGGAAATTGAATCTTAATGCCAAATATATAATGCCTGTCGTTGAACAGGATAACGGCTCGCGAATGCGTAATTCTGTGGTCGTAAGGTGCGATTTTGATGGTGCTATCGCAATGGATGATAAGAACTCTTTAAAATTTGGAGCAACCTTGGGCTCTTCATTAGGCCAGAATGAACTGCCTCTCAGTTATCAGTTCTTCCTTGGCGGACAGTCAAATATGAAATATTTTGATAATATAATATCATTCGACGGATTGAGATTCACACAGTTGTTTGGTGACCACATTACGATTGGTAAAATATCATGGCAATGCAATTTTTACAAAAATATATATGCAGTAGCTAATTTTAACGGAGGCTATATATCAGGAGATTATGCCTCTTGGTTTTCTGACGACAACTTCGTTTTCGGATGCGGCTTGACATTAGGAATGAAAACAATGGCTGGCCCTATTGAAGTAAGTCTGATGGGCTCCAACAAATGTTCCGATTTGTTCGGATTCCTAAATGTAGGATATTGGTTTTAATAATTATTAACAAAATATAATGATATGAAATACTCAAGAGTACTTTTAAAATTAAGCGGTGAAGCTTTAATGGGAAATCAACAATATGGTATTGACCCAGAACGTCTTAACGATTATGCAGAAGAAATAGCGGAAGCTTCAAAACAAGCTCAGATAGCTATTGTTATTGGTGGCGGTAATATTTTCCGTGGATTGCAAGGAGCAAGCAAAGGCATGGACAGAATCCAAGGTGACTATATGGGAATGCTCGCGACTGTAATCAACAGCATGGCCTTACAATCAACATTGCAGGCTAAGGGCGTAAAAACAGCTTTGTTGTCTGGCGTTTTCATCGACCGTATCGCTGATTCTATGAGCAGCGCAAAAGCAATAAAACTTTTGGAAGAAGGTAACGTCGTTATCATTGGCGGAGGCTCTGGAAATCCATTCTTCACAACAGACACAGCATCAGCATTGAGAGCTGTTGAAGTGAGAGCTGACATCATTTTAAAAGGAACTCGCGTAGATGGAATATATACCGCTGACCCAGAAAAAGATCCTACAGCAACAAAATTTGAACATATCACTTACGACGAGGCTTACAGCAAAAACCTTAAAGTAATGGACCTCACAGCATTTACATTATGCAAGGAAAATAATATGCCTATGTATGTATTCGATATGAACACAAAAGGTAACTTGTTAAAAGTCCTTAACGGAGAAGAAATTGGTACATTAGTCACAAAATAATATTGATATAAAAGAAAAATTTTTATTTTTGTGCTGTAAAACGAATATAATATGACAGACGAATCTCAATTTATTTTAGATGAAGCAACTGAAACTATGGAAAACACCATGAAACACATGGAAAACGAGTTTCAGAAAATCAGAGCAGGTAAGGCAAGTCCTGCAATGTTACAAGGTGTTAAAGTGGAATATTATGGAACTATAGTCCCTATCGAACAAACTTCTAACATCGGTACACCTGACCCACGTCAAATCATCGTTCAACCTTTCGATAAAAGTTCAATCCCAGCTATTGAAAAAGCTATCTTGGCAGCTAACTTAGGATTCAACCCTAAAAATGAAGGCGAATTTTTGCGCATCCTCGTTCCTCCTTTGACAGAAGAACGTCGTAAAGATTTGGCAAAACGCTCAAAGACAGTTGCTGAAGAAACAAAAGTGGGTATCCGTAATATACGTCGTAACGCTAACGATGACGCTAAAAAACTTAAAGACGAAGGCGTCTCTGAAGACGAAGTTAAAATGGTTACAGAAAAAATACAAGAACTTACAGACAAATATGTCAAGAAAATTGACGAACTCTGCGAGTTGAAAGTTAAAGATATTTTGACAGTCTGATTTTTTAAGACTACAAGACTACAAGTCAACAAGACTACAAGCTGGCGCTCCTATTACTTAGGGGCGTCCTTTTTTTTAAGATACGGAACTGAGGAACTGAGGAGCTGAGGAATTGAGGAACTAAGGAGCTGAAGTGCTTGAGGTTTGAAAGGTTTAGAGGGACCAAACAAAACTCCATTACTTCATTACTCCATTACTTCATCACTCCCCCAAAAATCGTTCGCAGAGCTTGTCGAAGTGCGAATCTTTTTTATAGCAGTTTTTGAACTTTAGCCATTTGTCATTTGTCATTTGTCATTTGCCTTTCGACTTTTAGTCTTGTAGTCTTGTAGTCTTTTTTTCTGGGCGTTCCGGCTACGCCGTCGGGCTTTCCGCTATATCTTTTTCCGTTCCGTCGCTTCCTCGCTTCCAAAATCCATCTCCGCCTCCATCATCCGCCTCCGCCTCCATCATCCGTCTCCATCATCCGCCCCCGTTTCCAAAATCCGTCTCCACTCCAAAAGGATGCCGCTCCAATCCCTAACGCTAAGGGCTACGACTAATGAGCAGCAATCTTTGAGCAGTGATGATTTAAAAAAAAACTTTAGCCTTTGGCCTTTAGCCTTTGGCCTTTTTTTTATTTTTGCAGAAAATAAAAAAATATGAAAATGTCATTCAAACCGGGTACTATGATTTATCCGCTGCCAGCTGTGATGGTGAGCTGCGGCGATAGTCCCGAAAATTATAATATCATGACTGCAGCTTGGACGGGTACAATATGCACTAACCCTCCAATGTGTTATGTGTCAATACGTAAAGAACGTTATTCGCATGAGATAATATCTCGTACCAAAGAGTTCGTCATCAACGTGACAACAGAGGAACTCGCTAAAGCTACCGACTGGTGCGGAGTGCGGTCCGGTCGCGACTACAACAAATTCAAGGAGATGCATCTCACACCTGAACAGGCTCAAATTGTGAAAGCGCCTCTCGTAGCTGAGTCACCGCTTAATATCGAATGTCAAGTCGTGGAGATAAAAGAACTCGGCTCACATGATATGTTCATCGCTAACGTGGTGGCTGTCAATGGTGATACTAAATTTTACGACCCAAGCACAGGACAGTTCCAACTGAACCAGGCCGACCTCATCACTTATTCTCACGGAAAATATTATTCAATAGGGGAGAAGATTGGCGGCTTCGGATTCTCTGTAGATAAAAGAAGAAACAAAACCAAGAAATGATTTATGGATTATATTAGGATAAAGACGACAAGACGACAAGACGACAAGACAACAAGTGGAGACGTCACAGAGCCAATGGCCAATGGCCAACAGCCAACAGTTCAAGAAGTAAAAGAATTGTTAAAAGACTGGATTAAATTATATCCTAATTCATTTGCACCAGATGTTGAGTTTAAGATTTATCAACTGCCTGATGGCGATGTCATCATTCAGCTTCACGAGGATTTAAGTTCGATGGCGGTGTCGTTGCTTGTGCTTTATTTGGAAACTATAAGACAACAAGACAACAAGACAACAAGACAACAAGTTGTTCCGGTCGCTGAGCTTGTCGAAGCGCCAACAGCCTATATCACCGTCGAAGATACAGAAGTCTTGTTGAAGCAGAATGAAGGTAAAAGAGCGATGATTTTCTGTAACCAACAGCCAACAGCCAATGGCCAACAGCCAACAGCAGTAAGATTCCTCCTTGAAGATAATTACGTTTTGGATTATAATTTTGAAAAAAGGCCGCAGCCTGTAAAGTATTGCGATATGATATTTGAAGAAGAGGAATTGCTTCTTCCGGAAGAGTATGATTCGGTTGTCGTCGGTGATGTCGTTAAAAAGAAGATAGATTCTATTTTGGAAGAAGAAGGTCTTACTCCAAAGAAGATGTTGATGTATATTTTGTGTGGAGCTATCGGTTTAAGTATAGGTTTCCTCATTGTTCATTTCATGGGTAAATAGAATTATGTTAAAAGAATTTAAGAGTTTTGTCGAGAAACATAATCTCATCAATAAAGACGACAGAGTCTTGCTTGCGCTCAGCGGAGGCGTTGATTCTATGGTGCTGGCGGAACTTCTTTTGTTAAGACTACAAGACTACAAGACTACAAGACTACAAGATGAGCCAACAGCAAGCTGCAAGCTAGCTTTCGCTCATTGTAACTTCCATCTGCGTGGCGATGACTCTAATCGTGATGAGAAATTCGTTACAGACTTCGCGAAAGAAAACAATATACCTATTTTTATAAAGCATTTCGATACGGAGAAATATGCCAAGGAAAATTCTCTTTCCATCGAGATGGCGGCTCGCGAACTGCGTTACGCATGGTTCAAAGAGTTAAAGGAAATTCACAATTTCAATAAAGTCGCTCTTGCTCATCATGGCGATGACCAGATAGAGACTTTTTTCATTAATTTTCTTCGTGGCTCTGGCATCAAAGGCCTCAAAGGAATGAAACCTCAAAACGATTTCTATATCCGACCTTTGCTTTGGTCTAACAGAAATGAAATCGAGACTTTTGCAAAAGAGAACGGTATTCAATGGGTTGAGGATTATACCAACCAGGAAACGGTTTATCTCAGAAATAAAATACGTCATAATATAATCCCGATTTTTGACGAGATAAAAAATAACGCTCGTCAAAGTCTTAACTTTTCCATCAATTGCCTTTCTTCAGAAAATGACTTGTATAGAAGTCTTATCGATGAAAAGTTGTCGGCAATAGAATTCGTTGATGGCGATTACAGAAGCATTGACGTTAAATTTTTTTTACAAAATGAAAATGGAAGACAACTCCTTTTTGAATGGGTTAGGAGATATGGATTCAATTTCGAACAGGCGGAGTCTATGTTCGAAGCGATGAAGAACGGAAAGTCAGGTGTGGTATTTTATAATGACAATAATATAAGACAACAAGACAACAAGACAACAAGACAACAAGCTTCTGTACAAAAAGATAAAATTGAGATTTTTGAAAATAAATCAAACAATGAGGAAATCATTATTGAGAAGACGCAGAGTCACCGAGATATGACATCTCAGCGTCTCAGCATCTCAGCATCTCAGAACCTCAGCATCTCAATCTTCGATAAAGATGAGAATTTCCGTTTGATAAAAGACCCGTCGGTGGCGGCACAGTTTGATATGGAGAAGATAGAGTTTCCTGTTAAGTTACGTCATTGGAGAAATGGCGATAAATTCAAGCCGATAGGAATGAAAGGCTCCAAATTGTTGAGCGATTTTTTCAACGATTTAGGCTTTTCTGCGTATCAGAAACAGAACGTATGGATTATGGAAGATTCTAATGGTTTGATTATGTGGGTTGTAGGATATAGAATCAGCGATAAAGTCAAAATAACAGATTCAACGAAAGTTATTTTTCAATGTGATTTAGAGCGTTAAGTTTTTTTTCTTAAATTTGCACGTTTTTTTAACTAATGATTAATTAAATTTAATTCATAATAAATCAACAAACTAATCATGAAAAAGTTTTTAAGACTCATTACTTTCTTAGTCATGTTGGTTCCTTTTGTTGCTAAAGCACAAATTCTTGAACCAGTACAATGGACTGTAGAAACAGAGAAATTAAACAAGAATGAATACAACATCGTATTCAAAGCAGAAATTGAAGATGGTTGGCATCTTTATTCACAAAACACTCCATTCGGTGGACCAATGCCTCTTTATTTCGAATTCATCGACACTCTCGGCATTGAACGTATCGGTGGCGTACAAGAACCAAAAGCTATAGTTCACTACAGCGACGTTTTTGAAATCGATGAACATTTCTTTGAAAAAGAAGCTGTTTTCACACAAAGAGTTAAATTATTAGAAGGCGCAGCAACAGTATCTGGTGTTATCACAGGTCAAAGCTGTAAAGAACAATGTGTTCCAATTACTTATGACTTTGAAGTAGAACTTGGTGCAACAGCAGTAGTTGAAGCTGATTCAACAAATGAAGCTGAAACATCAGGAACTAAAGGTCTTTTCGGTATGTTGTTGGGCGCAGTTATCTGGGGCTTGGCAGCTCTTATGACTCCTTGCGTTTTCCCTATGATTCCTATGACAGTGTCATTCTTCTTACATGGTGACGAAAGCAAGGCTGTAGGTCGTTTCAAAGCTATCATGTACTATGTTTTCATCGTAACTCTTTATACACTCCCAATTGCAGTCCTCATTTTGATTGCTAGATTTGGTGGTGGTGAAGATACAACAGCAAGTATCTTTAACTGGATCTCAACATCATGGATTAATATCATTTTCTTCTTGATATTCATGGTATTCGCTGCTTCATTCTTCGGAGCATTCGAATTGACATTGCCAAGTTCATGGGTTAACAAAGCTGATAGCAAGACAAGCACAAGCAAAGGTTTAGGCGGTGTCTTCTTCATGGCATTGGTACTCGTTCTCGTATCATTCGCATGTACAGGTCCTATCGTTGGTACTGCTCTTATTCAATCATTATCTGGTGAATTCTGGGCTCCAATTCTTACAATGTTGGTATTCGCGATGACATTCGGTCTTCCATTCGCTTTATGCGCTTTGTTCCCATCATTGTTACAAAATATGCCTAAGAGCGGTGGCTGGCTCAACTCAGTTAAGGTTGTTCTCGGTTTCATTGAAATCGCTCTCGGTTTCAAATTCTTAAGCGTAGCAGACCAAACATACCACTGGGGTCTCCTCGACCGCGAAGTTTACCTCGCTATCTGGATCGTGACATTCACATTGTTAGGTTTCTACCTCTTAGGAAAAATCAAATTCGCTCACGATTCTGACGTTCCTCATTTGTCAGTATTCCGTCTCGTTCTCTCTATCGTAGTTTTCACATTCGTAGTTTATATGATTCCAGGTATGTGGGGTGCTCCTCTCAAAGCTTTGTCAGGTTACTTGCCACCACAACAAACTATGGACTTCGACCTCAAACGTATCAACCAAGAAAACTCAGATAAGGTTATCCAATATGTTGATGCTAAGATGTCTAACATCTCTGTTCAAACAGAACAAGTTGACAAAAAAGTCACATCAGTATTGTGCGAAGAACCTAAATATGCAGATTTCTTACATTTGCCTCACGGTCTTAAAGGTTACTACGATTACGAACAAGGTCTTGCTTGTGCAAAGGCTCAAAACAAACCTATTTACATCGACTTCACAGGTCACGGCTGCGTTAACTGCCGCGAAATGGAAGCTAACGTATGGAGCGACCCACGCGTCCTCGAAATGTTACGCAACGAATATGTCATCATCGCTCTCTATGTAGACGATAAGACTACTCTCCCAGAAGACGAATGGATGGTAAATTCAAAAGGTAAGAAGAAGAAAACTTCTATAGGTAGCAAAAATTCTGCATTCCAAATCTCTAAATTTGATGCAAATGCTCAACCTTACTATTGCCTCATGGGACACAATGGCGAACTCTTGGTTGAACCACGTTCATATAACCTCGACAAAGACGCTTTCGTAGACTTCTTGAAGAAAGGTGTTGAAAACTTCAACAACGGCGTTTCAATCAGAAACATCTATGAATAATTCATAATGCATAATTCATAATGCATAATTAAAACTGAGAATCTGAAGAATCGGGTTCTCAGTTTTTTTTTTTTTTTTTTGAACTAAGGAATTGAGGATTTGAGGATGTCATCTAAACTTTGCGTTCCTTTGCGACTTTGTGAGAGATTTTTTAAGTTTCTGAGTTTCTGGGTTTCTGAGATTTTGAATTTTTATGAATATTCGTGGACGTTTTTATGTCCGCTAAAAAACACTAATCTAACACTAAAAGATTCGTGTCAAATTCGTGAAGTTTCGTGGACTAAAATTGTGGACTAAAAAATAAGGTATGTCACAATCAGTGGCATACCTTGTTTATTTATGGACAAAGTCTGTTGACCGTTGTCCGTAGTCTGTTGACAATTATTGCATCTTTGCAAAATGTTGATAGAAAGCGATGATAGTCTCGATTCCTTTGAAGAAGTGGTCAACTCTGTAGTTTTCGTTAGGTGAGTGGATAGCGTCTGAACCTAAGCCGAAGCCCATCAAGATTGACTTGAGACCGAGAACTTTTTCAAAAGCAGAGATGATTGGAATACTGCCGCCGCTCTTCATTGGGATAGGACGTTTGCCGTATGTTTCCATATAAGCTGCTTCAGCTGCCTTGTATGCTGGCAAGTCGATAGGACAACCGTAAGCTTGTCCGCCGTGCATTGGAGTGACTTTAACAGTAACGTATTCTGGAGCTACGCTTTCAAAATATTCTTTGAATAATACAGAGATCTTTTCGTGATCTTGGTTAGGGACGAGACGGCAAGAGATCTTAGCGTATGCTTTTGAAGGAAGAACTGTCTTTGAGCCTTCGCCAGTGTAGCCGCCCCAGATGCCGCAGAGGTCGAATGTTGGACGGATACCGACTCTTTCTATTGTTGTGTAGCCTTTTTCGCCACGTAATGCTGTGACGCCAACGCCTGCTTTGTATTCTTCTTCGCTATATGGAGCCATGTTGAGCAATTCGCGTTCTTCTGCTGTTGCTTCGATGACGTCATCGTAGAATCCTGGGATTGTGATGTGGTTGTTTTCGTCCATGACTTTAGCAACCATTTCGCATAATGTGTTGATTGGGTTTGCTACAGCGCCGCCGAACAATCCTGAGTGGAGGTCAGCGTTAGGTCCTGTCACTTCAACTTCCCAGTATGCCAAGCCGCGTAAACCTGTTGTGATAGAAGGAGTGTCGTGGTCTATCATGCTTGTGTCTGAAACCAAGATGATGTCAGCCTTGACTAAATCTTTATTAGTTACAATCCATTTTGAGAGGCTGCCAGAACCGATTTCTTCTTCACCTTCAAGCATGAACTTAACGTTGCATGGCAATGTGTTTGTCTTTACCATTGTCTCAAAAGCCTTAGCGTGCATGAAAGCCTGACCTTTGTCGTCGTTAGCGCCACGAGCCCAGATTTTACCGTCTTTGATGACTGGTTCAAATGGGTCGGTGTTCCATAATTCGATTGGGTCAACAGGCATAACATCATAGTGACCGTAAACTAAAACTGTAGGAAGTTTTGGGTCGATGATTTTTTCGCCGTAAACAACTGGGTGACCTTCTGTTGGCATGACTTCAGCTTTGTCAGCGCCAGCTGCTAAGATGCTGTCTCTCCAGTATTCAGCGCATTTTACCATGTCTTCTTTATGTTCGCTTTGTGAGCTGATTGAAGGGATACGAATCAATCCGAATAACTCTTCTAAAAAACGATTTTCGTTTTCTTTGATGTAAGAATTTGTAATTTCCATTTTTTTATGTTTTTAATTTATGTTCTTTATTAAAAGACAACAACTACAGACAACTGTCAACAGTCTTTGTCCATTATTTTTAACGTTGTTTCTTTATCTTTATTACTTTATTTACATTACCTTAACTCCTAACCAATAGACGCTTCAATTACATATTGTTTATTTTTTAGGTGTAATATGAAACGTCTCTCGTATATTTGCAAAGTTAAAATAACACAACAAAAATAATAAATTTGCAAATACAAAACCGTTCAAAAAGAAGGAAAAAGTATGGGAATAGTTGTACGTCTCTTGATAACATTAACATGTATATCGTGTGTAGA
>JAZQVL010000108.1:0-23321 GCA_045631805.1 Bacteroidales bacterium
AATACCATACTTTGTATGGATGTAATTGATGGAATAACCATTTTCTAACATACTCATATATTTGAGTAATGCTTCATAATCATGTTTTTTGCGCATAAAAAACCCCAAAGTTTTTTGTCCAAACTTTGGGGTTCACTTCACTTTAAAGTCCCATTTTTTTATTTCTTTTCTTTTATCCAAGTCTGCGATCTTCCAACCCATCCTCTTTTATCGAGAGATCCACGTAATGTGATAGTATTGTCTTCTTTATTATAAGAAATCTTGGCATAATAAGTCTTCTTTGATTCTGGCTCATAAATGGTGCCATTCATCAACATACCGTCTTTTCCTTCCATATCCTTAACAATGACTAATCCTTTGTTTGGACTGTTTGGATTTTCTGTACCATTTTTAAAAGCTTTGATAATCTGTCCGTAATAAAGGCCATTGTCACCTTGATAAATATTTACAAGAGCTTTCACTGCACCTGTTTCATCATCGACGGTGTACCATTCACCGACAATCTTGTCAATCTGAGCTGATGCGAACATCGAACTGAACACTAATACTAATAATAAAAAATACTTTTTCATAATGATAAAATTTTAAGTTATTAATAAATTTATTCTTGCCTTTTGACCTTTAGTCATTAGTCTTTTATCCTTATTTAATCCAAGTCTGCGAACGTCCTATCCAACCTCTTTTGTCTAAAGAACCTCGCAAAGTTATGGTGTTATTTTCTTTATTGTAATAAATCTTGCCGTAATAATCCTTCTTTCCTTCTGGTTCGTAAATGATTCCGTTTTTCAACATGCCATCATGCTCTTCCATATCTCTTATGACGACCATATTCTCAAAACCAGTATCTTTCAACTCCTGACCTTTCCAAAAGACTCTCAATATCTTTCCATAATAAAGTCCGTTGTCGCCTTTATAGAATTCTACAATGCCTTTGGTCTCCCCTGTCACATCATCAACAGTGCGCCACTCGCCAAGAATTTTATCGACCTGAGCGGAAGCAAACATAGAAGAAAAAACCATCAATATTAATAAAAGGTGCTTTTTCATGAATTGTCATTTTGGAGACGCTTCAATGAGTGTTTATTTTATAGGAATCATTGAAACGTTATTTTGAGACGCATCAATGTGTGTTTAATTTTATAGGAATCATTGAAACGTCTCTACCATCTTCCTAATTAAATTCTCAATGACTTCCGGATAATGTTTATATTCAAGTTTGTGAATCTTAGCTGCCAAGCTATCTGGGGTCTCGCCTTCTTCTAAAGCGACCTTTGCCTGGAAGATAATAGCTCCGCTGTCGTAACATTCATTAACATAATGTATTGTAATTCCGGAATATTCCTCTTTCGCTGCGACAACAGCTTCATGGACATGTTCTCCGTAAAAGCCCTTACCTCCATATTTTGGCAGCAAAGCAGGATGAATATTGATAATCTTATTAGGAAAAGCATCAATAAGATGCTGTGGAACAAGCCATAAAAATCCTGCGAGCACAATTAAATCAATATTTTGTTCTAAAAGTTCCTTGCTGAAATCCTCGCTCTTAAACTCGGCTCTGTTGATAATTTTGCATGGGATGCCGAGATTTTTAGCTCTTTCTATAGCGTATGCGTCAGGGTTGTTACAAATCACATTTGCTATCTCGACTTCTGGATTTTCTGCGAAATATTCTGCTATTCTTTGTAAGTTCGTTCCGCCTCCAGATACAAATATTGATAATTTTTTCATATTTATTTTCTATTTTTCTTAAAAATCAATCGTAGGTTTTTATTTCCCTTTTTTTATTAACAACTTGTAAAACATTGTAAATCATTGCCTCAAAGGTATAATCATCGCTATATACTGTTATTGGAGCAATATTTGCAATTCGTTTGGAAATATACTTAAAAAAACGATTGAGTGAGAAGATTTTTCCTGACAAAATTATTGCATCCACCTCACCTTCTAAAGTTGCATAATGCGAGGCTATTTCCTTGCTAATCTGATAAGCCATCGCTTCCATAATCAGTTTTGTCTTTTTATCGTTATTATTAAATAGATTCGCTATTTCATCAAAAGAATTCGTTCCTATATAAGAACTAAAAGCGCCTTTTTTGTTAATAAGTTTTAACACTTCATCTTTAGGATAACATTTCATAAAAAGCATATCCATTATATTTGAAGTAGGCAGCGTTCCGATTTCACATAATCCCATCGGGCCGAATCCCATGAAAGCCTGGTTAACATCAACGACTTTTCCTTTTTTATGAGCGGCGACAGAGACAGATCTTTCATTAACATGACAGAAAATTATATTAAGGTCTTCATAATTTTTTTTAACAGATTGCGTATATTTTTCCGATAAATATTTATGAATCATCACATGATACAAAGATTTCTTTTTCAATGAGAGATGAGGCGTGAACGCCGCCAATTCTGATCGTTCGTCAACAGATGACGGCTCCACCAAAAACGATTTTACGTTAAGGCTATTAGCTATTGTAAAAGCCATCATTCCGCCAAGATTGACGACATCATCGCCAGCAATTCCGTCAATCAAATCGCCAATCATATTTTTATCTATCAGATACACTCCTGATTTGCAAGGTTTAAGCAAACCGCCTTCTGCCGCTACATATTGTATTTCTTTAAGATTTATACCATTTTTACGCAAGTCATACAATATAGCATCACGGCGAAACGGCAATTGTTCTATATTATTTTCGAAAAGAATAAAATCCTCGTTTAAATGATTAATCTCCGATTGATAAACTATCTTTTCATTCTCGCTTACGGCAATCTTCGTTGAATGTAATTCTGGATAGACAGATAAAATTGTTGTTGGCATAATAAAATTTTTTAACAACTTATAAACATCAGAAGATTGAATTTGTTTAAGCGATGTTTCTAAAAAACAAAAAGACCAAAGTTTGCACTTTAGTCTTTCGTCATAAATATTTTCTTGTAAATCAATCTACGTTATCGTGGAGGAAAGAATTGTTTTCGCTTATTCCCTTTCCTTTATTGAAAGAATAATTAGACAATTCCTGGTCTTGACTATCGGAAGACATGTTTAGGCCTTTTCTCATATAAGCAGGTTGATTTTCATATTTTTCTATGTTAGACATAGATCTATAATTCATAGTAAGAGAAGACAAGCGTTCGCGACGAAGTTTTTCCTGCTGGCTTATATCATTTTTCTGTTTGGTCTCAACTTCGTGTTTTACAGCCACCTGTGTTTCAGCGCTATCTTTCACGAACGATTTAATTTCAAAATACTCGTCATCGTCATCATTAGTGAAAGGATTGCTATGAGAATAAGTTTTTACAGAAGGTGTGCTTGTTGCAGCATCTCTATCCGATGTTGGTTTAGGTGTATAATTTTGATTATTGTTAGAATTACGTTCCAACAAATCATCATTATTATTTTCGCCTATATGGTGAATTTTCTTATCCTCAGCTGGTTTTTGTTCAAAAGTCTGAGGTTCTTCTTTCTTTTTAATTATGACCTGTATTTCCGGTTCTTTTTTCACTTCAGGCTCTACTGGCTCCACTGTTTCAGTTTCTTCATTACGGTTTTTGGATTCCGATGCATTCTTATATGCTTCATGAATTTTTTTTGAACGAGTATCATGTTCATACTCATCCAATTCATCATAATTGAAGCCTGTTGCGATAAGAGTTACATTAAGGCCATCACCGAGTGTTTCGTCGTTACCATTTCCCCAGATCACTTCGGAGCAGTTTCCGGTAGCATCTTGTACATATTCAACTATTTGAGTCACCTCATCGAGTGAGACCTCTTCAGAACCTGATGTAATATACACGAGAATATTCTTTGCGCCTCTGATGTCGGAGTCGTCGAGCAGAGGTGAATCGACAGCCATTCTCACTGCTTCTTCGGCTCTATTTTCACCTTCAGAATAGCCAGAGCCCATAATAGCCTTACCGCTATTGCGCATGACGGTATTAACATCTTGGAAGTCAACGTTGACATAGCCTGTAACGGTAATTATTTCCGCTATACCTTTAGCGGCAGTTTTGAGTACATCGTCAGCTTTTTTAAAAGCTTGAGTCAGTTTCATATTACCGTGTTCTTGACGAAGTTTATCATTACTTACAACGAGGAGTGAGTCAACATGTTTACGCAATTCTGCTATACCTTCGAGAGCCTGTTGATGTCGGCGTTTGCCTTCGAAAGAGAAAGGCAGAGTGACTATACCGACGGTAAGGATGTCGAGTTCACGAGCTATTGAAGCCACTATTGGAGCTGCGCCTGTTCCTGTTCCGCCTCCCATACCTGCTGTGATAAAGAGCATTTTAGTGTCTTTAGAAAGAATCTCACGCATTTCTTCTACTGTTTCTAACGCAGCCTTACGGCCTTCCGATGGTATATTACCTGCGCCAAGATGTCTTTTGCCGAGATGCACTTTAGTTGCTACGGGACTCTTTTCAAGAGCTTGGTGGTCAGTATTACAAAGTATAAAATCGACTCCTTGGATTCCTTCAGTAAACATGTGAGTAACGGCATTGCTACCGCCACCGCCGACACCTATCACCTTAATAAAATTAGGCATTTCCTCCACTGGGTCGAATTTAATCAAATCTGTCATGTCTTAATTCTTAATATTTTAATTTTTATCGTTATCTAAATCTTCTTGTTTAAAGAAGCCTGTAAATCCTGTTATAATATCTTTGAAAGAGAATCCTTCTGATTTTGATTTCTTAGGCTTACTTTGTTTTTCTGTTTTATTCTCAGTGTTTTCTGTGTCTTCAACGACATTTCTTTTTATTCCCACGTTTTTATTTTCATCGGTCAACACGCCTCTTGAAATATCATTTTCATATTTAGCGAGACCTTCTATCACGAGACCGATACCTGTCGAATACATTGGGCTTGACAAATCGTCAACTGATTTTGCGAGGCTTTCGTTAGGATTTCCGAGACGTACTTCCATACCTGTTTTAAACTCAGCGAGTTGTGCGATATGTTTCATCATTGAGCCACCGCCGGTAAGTACTATACCTGCGATAAGTTTATGATCTGAATTGACTTTTTGTATTTCGAAGTTAACCAAGTCGAAAATCTCTTCGAGGCGAGACTGTATGATATAAGCCAAGTTTTTGAATGATATTTCTTTTGCTTCACGTCCGCGCATTCCAGGTATTGAGACCACTTCGTCTTCGCTGTTTTCGCTTGCCACCGCAGAGCCGAATTTAACTTTTATTTCCTCGGCGTGTTTTTTAATTATAGAGCAGCCTTGGCGAATATCTTCCGTAATGATATTTCCGCCGAAAGGAATGACTGCTGTATGATAAATTATTGAGTCATAGAACACAGCGATGTCTGTAGTACCGCCTCCTATATCCACAATAGCTACTCCTGCTTCTTTTTCTTCTTCATCGAGAACTGCTGCAGCAGACGCTATTGGTTCGAGGAACATGTTATTCATTTCCAAGCCTGCATCTTCAATACATTTTATGATATTTCTGACAGCAGCTGATTGTCCGATAATGATATGGAAGTTAGCTTCAATCTTATTGCCCAGCATGCCTTTAGGGCGATGATTTCCGATAGGTTCCCCATCGATAAAATATTCCTGTGGAATAACATTTACAATCTCTTCGCCTGGAGAGGTTCCGATTTTGTACATGTCATCTCTCAGTTTATCAAGTTCTTGGTCCGATATTTCCACATCGGCATTTTCACGAATCAGCTGTCCTCTATGTTGAAGGCTCTTAATATGATGACCTGCTATACCAACATTAACGCTTTTGATTTCAATTTTAGATTGTTCCGACGCTTCCGCAACTGCACGTTTAATAGCATCAACAGTCTCCACTATATTGATGACCATACCTCTTTTGACGCCAGTGGATTCTGTTTTTCCGTAACCGATAATCTCTATTTTTCCATTAGGTTTTTTCTCACCTACGATACATGCAATCTTTGTTGTTCCGATATCAAGACCAACTATATAAACAGGTTCACTCATATTCTTTTATTTTTTGGTGCAAACTACTTGATTTTTATAATTTAAATTAACTTCCTTATACTTGTCCATTTCGGGATTTCCTTGCATTTTATCAAAGAAATCCTGCATTTTGGTTAGCTTTTCTTTAATATTATTAACATCGCCAAAGATAACAATAATATTTGTGCTATTCAAAGAAAAAATGTAATTTTTCTTCTTGTCTTTATAAATTTGCTTGACGCAAGATCTTGAATAATCGTCGGCCAAGACTTCTTTCATGAGGAGAAAAATTTCAGGCAAATCAGTATTTTCATATACTTCATCCTTGATGTTTCCGAATTTGTCGGAAGGGAAATTAACATCGCCGTTCCCGACGAGAAGACGCATCACATAATCGTTGTTCGTTGGAAACACATTTCCTTCAGAATCAATATAAACCGACTTACCCTTGTTATTATAGACACGCATTATAGGATTGCATTCCGTTATTTCAACATCAAGCACCGATTCAAGATTTATCTCAGCATCGACGTTCAATGTCCAAGGATTAGCTTTCAGGCTATTGACAACAGAATCGACAGGAATCATAAAGATTTGATTATTATTGACCGTATCGCATATCTTCAATATCATTTCATGAGTTTTCTCATAATCAACGAATCCATCTTCGCCATTTCTATTTATGGTAAGATTCACATTTTCAAGTCTGTTATGAAAATAATCATAAGCGAGATACACCGACAATGCGACAAAGGCCGTCAGTGTAAAAACCAATAACAATATGCTGAATATCTTCCTCATTATTTCAATAACATTTCAATTTGTGGCACGAATCTGTCAATATCGCCGGCGCCCATTGTCACAATAAGTTCCGGATTTATTTCTTTTATTGTATCGAGGAGTTCTTCTTTGCTGCATATTTGTTTTTCGCTACAGTTAATTTTTTCGAGCAGGACAGAAGATGTTATTCCTTCGATTGGCTTTTCGCGAGCCGGGTAAATCTCCATCAAGAGCAATCTGTCGGCGAGCGATAACGCCTCTGCGAATTCGTTCATAAAATCGCGCGTTCTTGAGAAGAGATGCGGCTGAAAAACCAAAGTGAGTTTTTTGTCAGGGAATATTTCCCTTACAGCCTTGAGAGTTGCCTTTATTTCTTCAGGATGATGCGCATAATCATCTATATAGCACACTTTTCCATCATTATATCTTATATCGAAACGGCGCTGCACTCCTTGGAAAGCAGCGAGTCCTTCTCTAACGGTCTTCATATCGACTTGAAGCTGCAAGCATGCGATTATAGCCGACAAAGCATTCATAACATTATGTTTGCCGAACAACTGCATTTTATATTCGCCGAGTTCTAATCCTTCTTTCGTAACGACAGAGAACATCGTCATTCCGTTTTCTATTTTGATGTCACGCGCCATCACATCAGCGTCTTCAAATCCGTATGTCAGACATTTTCTATCAGTAACCAACGGCAAGTCTTTATTATAAATCACCACGCCATCAGACATTGTCTTATTAACGAATTGGCCGAAGCTTTCAAACACCTGCTCTTTATCTCCATAAATATCGAGATGATCTGCATCTATAGAAGTCACGATGCTTATATACGGGTCAAGTTGAAGAAACGAACGGTCGAACTCATCAGCTTCCATAACGACTATTTCGTCATTTTCATCGCCTATTATCACATTGCTGTTGATGTTTTTGGCTATTCCGCCCACGAATGCCGACATTTTTTTACCAGCATAATTAAGCATGTGAGTTATCATGGATGTCACTGTCGTCTTGCCATGACTTCCCGACACAGCGACGCTTTTACATTGACGAGATATTTCTCCCAAGACTTCAGCTCGTTTTATTATCTTGACATTTTTATTTCTCAAATAATTGAGTTCCATCGAATCGTTTGGGATTGCGGGTGTAAGCACGACCCAATCGACATCATCAGGAATCAATTCAGGATTATCTTCATAATGAACAAGTATGCCTTCTTCCTCGAGTTTTTTTGTCAATGGCGACGGTGTTTTATCATAGCCTGTCACGGTACATCCTTTTTGATAAAAATAGCGAGCGAGAGCGCTCATCCCGATGCCGCCTATTCCAAGGAAATATATATTTTGTTTGACAATCTTATTCATTTTTTTAATGTATTTATTTCTTGTTTATTATCATTTCTATCTGACTGACAATATCTTCAGCCGCATTAGGTTTTGCGAATTTAGCGATATTATCTTTCATTTCATTTTGTTTGTTCTCATTTTGCAACAAATCGAACACTACTGGCAAAAGTTCTTTTTCCGTCTCAGAGTTCTTCACCATCAAGGCAGCCTTTTCATTCACGAGACTCATTGCGTTTTTTGTCTGATGGTCTTCCGCTGCTGTTGGCAACGGCACGAAAACGACCGCTTTACGAAGCAGCGACAATTCTGAGATAGACATCGCTCCGGCGCGAGAAATCACCACATCGGCTGCCGAATAAGCCATATCCATCCTGTCGATGAATACAGTACATTTTATTCTATCCTGAAGTCCGTTTCTCTTCACTTCTTCTACGGCCTTATCGTAATAATGAACGCCAGTCTGCCATATCATCTGATAATCATTATCTTTAAAGGCGTCAATCATAGCCGAGATGCCTTTATTGATTCCAAGAGCTCCTTGGCTTCCACCTACCAACAAAATAGTCTTCTTAGAAGCGTCAAGTCCGAAGAATCTCAAGCATTCGTCTTTTTTATCGTCGAGTGATTTTATGTTATTTCTAAGCGGGTTGCCCGTAAGGACGATTTTGTCTTTAGGGAACCATTTTTCCATATTATCGTAAGCAACACATATTTTAGCGGCTTTTTTAGCGACCAATTTATTTGTCACGCCAGGGAAGGAATTCTGTTCCTGAATGACGATAGGGATACCCAGAGAGGAAGCTGTCTTCATCGTAGGGCCGCTTGCGAAGCCACCCACGCCAATCACCACATCAGGCTTGAAGCGTTTGATGATTTTTCTTGCATTTATCATGCTGCTGATAAGTTTAAAAGGGAAGCTCAGATTATCGAGCGACAATTCTCTTTTAAAACCGCTAATCCAAAGACCTTCTATAGGATAACCTGCCTTTGGCACTCTATCCATTTCCATTCTGTTTTTGGCACCTATAAACAAGATGTCGGCTTGAGGGAAACGTTTCTTCAAGCTGTCGGCTATTGCTATGGCAGGAAAGATATGACCTCCAGTGCCACCGCCGCTAATTATTATTTTGGGTTGTTTCGAGTTCATCTCTTTTTTCTTTATTATTGATGTCTTTAGATATGCTTAATATTATTCCTATTGCGAAACCTGTCAGCAACATAGAGCTGCCGCCCATGCTTATCATTGGGAGCGGCTGACCTGTCACCGGCAACAGTCCGACTGCCACGCCCATGTTCACCATCGCCTGCATCACAATCATGAAAGCGAGTCCAAATGCCAGGAAGCCCCCGAACGACTGCGGTCGAGCTGCCATTATTGCCACCGCTCGGAACAGCAGAATCATATATAACATTAGAACGAAAATGCCTCCCACCAATCCATATTCTTCGAGAATTATAGCATAGACGAAATCCGAATAAGGGTGAGGCAAGAAATTACGTTGCGTACTTCTTCCTGGTCCTTTTCCTATTATACCGCCGCTTGCGACAGCTATTTTAGACTGTATAATTTGAAAATCTTCCTCGTTTTCCTGTTTAGCAATTTCCGCCGCATCTTTCGTCTCATCACTTTTGAACGACTCAACATAACTCACTACACGCTGCACCCACACACCTGTACGACCCTTGTCTTCGGCGAAATTCATCACTATTAGTATATACATCGTCATTGCCACAAAAACTATAGCGAAGAATGTCATAAGGTATTTCATATTGATTCTTCCTACAAAAAGAAGAACCATACAACTTGCGAACAAGATTGCCGCAGTAGAAAAATTTTCCGGAAATATCAGAGCAACAATAATTAACACAGGTATCATCAACGGAACAAATGCCGTTTTAAAATCTTTGATATTATCCTGTCTCAGCGTCAATTCCCTTGCAAGATAACCGATAAGAGCCACCTTGGCAAAGTCGCTCGACTGAAATGATATCAAACCGAATATCTTAATCGTACGCTGTGCGCTATTAAGGTCAGTGCCTCCTATCAACGTATAAATCAACAACGGTATCGACAGAAAGAAAAACAGCCAAAGCAAACGCGAATAATAAGTATATTTTGAGAGATGAGCGACATAAACAGCGACCAAACCGACCAATATCTTCGAAGCATGGCTCAACAGAGCATAAGTATTACTTCCATTATATTTCGTATTGGCGTATGTTCCAGTCGCGCTATACACTGCCAGCAAAGACGACAATGCGAGCAGCATGACGACCATCCATATCACTTTATCTCCTTGAAACAACTTATTAAACAACTTCATTATGTTTTATTTTAAAGAGTTGACACATTGTTTGAAAAAATCGCCTCTCTCAGCGTATGATGTAAAGTCACCATTGACAGGTACTGATGGTGTGAACAACACGTTATCGCCTTTTTCAGCCATCTCGAAAGACAACTTAACAGCTTCTTTTATCGATTGACAATCCGATATATTTTTTACAACATCACCGAACACATTATGTATTCTTGTCGTATTATCGCCAATACATACTATTGCCTTAACATACTTTTTCACTTGAGGGATAAGGTCGTCGCAGTCGAAGTTGTCGGCGTATGTTATCCATATCACTGTGTCGTGAATATTGTCGAATGAGAACCATGCAGCCTCATTTGAGCATGCTCCTGAGTCGTCATAGAATGTGACGTTTTCTATGGTCTCAACAAATTCGTATCTGTATTTTATATTTTCGAAGTCGCAGAATGCTTGCTTTATGCTTTCTTTTCTAATCTGACTCATCTTAGAAGTAATAGTCGCTGCTGTTGTCATCGACGATGTTCTTCTTCCTTGTCTTGCCAATTGTTCTAATGTCATAATATATGAATGTTTATATGTTAATAATTATCTGATTTTCAATGTTAATATTGCGAATGCTGCGAGCATTATACTTACAATCCAGAAACGGAATGTTATTTTTGATTCATGATAAAGACGATGAGATCCTTTGAACACCACCTTACATCCAGGGTCGTTTTTCTCCACCAAAGCGAGCGATGTCCTGTAATGGTCATGAATAGGAGTTCTCTTCCACAGACGTTGGCGGACACCTTTTTTCTTTCCCATTTTGTAATAGAATTTTTGCAAAATGACGGAAAGGCTTTCCCACAGGAACACTCCGCATATCACAGGAAGCAACAATTCTTTATGAATAATGACAGCCGACACCGCTATAATTCCGCCTATGGTAAGGCTGCCTGTGTCGCCCATAAATATTTGAGCCGGATAAGAGTTATACCACAAGAAACCTATCAATGCGCCAACGAACGCACATAAGAAAACAACCACTTCTTCACTTCCTGGTATGAACATAATATTAAGATAATCAGCCAAAACAACGTGACTCGACACATATGCTAACACAGCCAAAGCCACACCCATTATAGCCGAGTTGCCAGCTGCCATTCCGTCCATTCCGTCGTTAAGATTTGAACCGTTCGACACAGCAGTAACAGCAAGAATTGTTATCACCACAAAGAAAATCCAGCCAGCCCAATATTTATATGGCTCGCCGAGGAATTTAAAGAAATCGGAATAGTTCAAGTTGTTATCTTTGACAAAAGGAATCGTTGTACGTGTAGATTTTACGTCAGGGCTTTTAACCACGACTTCCTTATTGTTTTCAATTTTAATATCTACTTTCTCATTCATCACCACTTCTGGACTGAAACGTAATGTCAATCCAACGATAAGGCCAAGAAGCACTTGCGCAAAAACCTTATACCATCCGTTAAGTCCTTCCTTGTTTTTTTTGAATGTTTTTATATAATCGTCTGCAAATCCAACGATACCGAGCAATACCGTTGTGACAAGCATCAATATCATATAGACATTTTTGATTTTGCCTATTAGAAGACAAGGCACCAATATTGCGATTATGATGATAATTCCGCCCATTGTAGGCACTCCTTTTTTCTGAGTGTTAAACGGATCTATTGATTCATCTCTTTGTGTCTCTGATATTTGACGTTTCTTTAATGATTTTATAAAGAATTCTCCGAAATATATAGAAATCAACAATGACACAATAATTGCGAATATAGCACGAAAAGTGACGTATGTAAACATTCCCGCTCCAGGGAAGTCGCAACATTTATCAAGATATTCGAACAAATAGTATAACATAGTCTTAATTATTTTTCGTTCAACGCTTTAGCCAATTCTTCCACATCATCAAAATGATGACGTACTCCTTTTATTTCCTGATAGTTTTCATGACCTTTGCCAGCCACCAAGATAATGTCGCCTTTTTTAGCCAGCGCAGCAGCTGTTCGGATAGCCTCTCTCCTATCTGTTATGCACAACACCTTATTATAATATTCTCCGCCTACACCTTCACGCATCTGCCTGATTATTTCTTCAGGTTCTTCGAAACGAGGGTTATCGCTTGTGATTATAAGTCTGTCGCTTCTCATCACTGCGGCGGCTGCCATCTCTGGTCTTTTTGCAGCGTCTCTATTGCCGCCAGCACCAGCTACTGTTATAAGTATCTCATTATGAGTTCTTATCTCGTTTATAGTATCAAGAACATTTTTCAATGCGTCAGGAGTATGAGCATAATCAACGATTCCAACGACACCCGAATCCGAATGTACCATTTGGAAACGTCCAGGAGCGCTTTGCAACTTGCTTATTTCTTTTAACAAATCATCATCGCTCATGCCAAGCAAAGAAGCCGCACCATAAATAGCGAGCAAATTACTTACGTTAAACTTACCCACCAAAAATGTGGAGATATTATTTCTATTGATTTTAAGCTCCATACCATCGAAATAGCTTTCCATCACAACACCTTTGAAGTCGGCGTCTGTTCTCAAGGAATAAGTCTTTTTGCTTGCCTTTGTATTTTGAAGCATGACCATTCCATTTCTATCATCAAGGTTTGTCAAGGCGAAAGCCGATTCAGGAAGATTATCAAAGAATTTCTTTTTTGCGTCGCGATATGCCGCCACCGTCTTATGATAATCAAGGTGATCGTGAGTAAGGTTTGTAAATATTCCACCTTCGAAACGAAGTCCAGCTATTCTGTCTTGATCTATCGCATGAGAGCTGACTTCCATGAATGCATATTCGCAGCCAGCTTCAACCATACGGTTCAGCATCTCATTGATTTGCAGCTGGTCTCCAGTGGTATGTGTAGAAGGCACAACTGTATTATTGATTCTGTTTTCTATTGTTGAAAGCAATCCGCATGGATAGCCAGCATTAAAAAACAAACGATACAACAAAGTCGCAATTGTAGTTTTTCCGTTAGTTCCGGTAACACCTACAAGACGAAGTTTCTCTGATGGTCTGCCATAAAACTCTGAAGCGGCAAAGCCTAAAGCTACAGCGCTGTTTTCAACGACATAATATGTCACATCATCAGCTACAGCCTCTGGAAGTCTCTCGCAAACAACAACTTTACAATTTTGTTCTATAACCTTATCTATAAAATCATGGCCATCGACCTGAGTTCCTTTCAAAGCGAAGAACGCCATATTATCGGAACATTTCCGTGAATCGAAAGCAAGACCGGCAACGAGTTTGTCATCATTACCGACCACATCAATGACCTTACAATGTCTCAATATATCGTTTATCTTTTTCATTTTGCCTTTAATTCTAAATTAATGATACGACCTTTTTCCAATTCTGTTCCAGCCTTTACAGATTGAGATTTCACTTTGCCATAGCCAGTGAAGGTAACTTTCCATCCCATTGATTCCAAGAGGAATATCGCATCCGTAGCATTCATTCCTTTCATGTCGGGTACGCAATTCTCGTCCATAACAACAGGATTTACCGATATTTCTTCTTCATCGACTTCAACTTTCACCCACATATCATTTTCAACATTATCGTTAAAAGAAATATTCTCAATATTGCAATAATCGAGGAAATCGTTAAAATAAACCATAGAAGAAGAAGTAAACGATTGACAATCCGCTTCATATACACCATCTTCATCTGAGATACCCAAACTTGTAGCATACACTTTTTCCGCAACTTCCTTAAAGACCGGGCCAGATACAGAACTGCCGTAATATTTTCCGCCACGAGGATTGCTGATAATCACTATACAAGAATACTTAGGTTCCTCAGCAGGGAAATATCCCACGAAACTTGCCGTGTAATTTTTTCTGTTGTAACCAGACGAACCCTGTGAGATTCGTGCCGTTCCTGTCTTTCCAGCCACAGAGAAAGGCAACTTGCTAAGATTCTTAGCAGTGCCATTAACGACGACACCTCTCAACAATTCCTGCAAAGTCTCTATAGTCTTGGCCGACGCTATGGATTCATTTATCACTATTGTATCAAAGACATGTTTCACCACATTACCATGACGTATCTCCTTAACGAACTGAGGTTTAACCATCACACCGTCGTTTGCTATCGCATTATAGAATGTCAGTATGTGAATCGGAGCGAGTGTTGACTCATAACCGAACGACATCCAAGGCATACTCAACTTAGACCAAGATTTATCAGAAGGATTTTTGATATAAGGCTTGCCTTCACCTATGATGTCAAGATTCAAAGGCTCATTTATTTTTGTCTTATATATATGTTCAATGAACTTAGCCTGGTTGTTTTTAAATTCATCTTCAACAAGCGTTGCGAAAGCGATGTTAGATGACTGCTCGAACGCATTACGAATTGTAGTATAACCTTTCTCGTCGGTAACACGATGAGAATCATGTATTGTCCTGTTATAGAACACCTTATAATCAGTAGTTCCGAGATATATTTTATCATCGACGCTCATCTTAGGATTATTTTCAAGAAGCGTAAGCATCGTTATAGCCTTAAATGTTGAGCCAGGCTCTACGTTATGGCTCAAGGCGAAGTTATACATCTCTTCATATTGAGATGTTTTCTCATTATAACTCAACGACGCCATTGCCTCGATGAATCCCGATTTAACATCCATCAGAATCACGCAGCCTTGTAATGCGTCATTTTCGACAAGACATTTCTTCAGCGCATTTTCGGCAACATCTTGAATCTCAATATTTATAGAAGTATAAATATCATCACCATTAACAGGGTCTCTATTTTCCGGCGACTGCATTGGCATCCAGTAATTATGATTTATCAATCTCACCAACTGTTTTCCGTCTTCACCTTTAAGATATTCATTATAAGCACCCTCAAGTCCGACCATGATATTCTCACTCTCCCTGACGTAACCTATTGTTCTTGCGGCGAGTTCACCATAAGGAAGCTCTCTTACATAGTTTCTCTCAGCGATAAAACCGCCTTTATTTTTCCCTTCTTTAAAGATAGGGAATTTGCTCATTCTCTTATATTCGCCCATCGTGACCTTTGTCGCTATCTTCACATAGCGCTTACGTTCGGAGCGAGCTTTTTTAAATGACGAGACATATTGCGATTTAGACTTCTTTTTCAACATACGGCTAAGGCTGTCAGAAAGATTGGCTATTTCGCTGTCGAACAATTCCTGTTTCACCGAAAGAGGGTCGAAATAAATGTTGTATCTCGGCACTGATGTAGCCAAAATACTTCCATTATCTGAGAACACATTACCTCTATGCGCCTTCTCATCCCTTATTTTAAGCTCTCTTTTATTTGCTCTCTCAAGCAGTTCCTCTCCATCTCTGATTTGAATAACAAGGACTTTCACGACCACAGCGACGGCAAAGACCAGCATACATGCATAAAGGAGATACACTCTCCAAAGCACATCATTCTTAGGATCAATCATTTTGACCTCCTTCCCTTTCCACCACTATTCTCTTCAATGGCTCCACCGATTCTTTAATACCTTTATTTTTCAGCATCTTAGCCATATTAGATTGCTTAGTAATACTTGTTATCTCAGATTTAAGATAGACATATTCGACGTGTAGATTCTCCGTTTTTGTTTTAAGCTTTGATATCTCTCTGTTCACATCTTCCGCCACATATACATTTGTGATATAAAGCATTGAAAGAAAAACGACATACAAGACAAAAGGGAAACTATTAACAAAGCCTTCCCTTGTCAAGATATTACCACCCATGATGTCAGAGATGGTTTTATTAGCCTTACTTCTTTGTTTTTTTATTTTCTTAGGCTTAGGTTCTTCTATTTCAACGATTTCATCTTCTTGGGCATCAGGTTCCTCTATTTTTTTGTTAAGGCTGCTCATTTGGTTCTCCTTTCTGCCACACGAAGTTTAGCGCTTCTCGCCCTGCTGTTCATCTGAATCTCTGCGTCAGACGGCACTACAGGTTTGCTTGTTATTAATTTATAAGGTGTAAGCTGATTGCCGAAAAAGTCCTTTTCAAGATTTCCGTCGGCGTTGCCTGTCTTCATAAAATTCTTGACCAATCTATCTTCGAGAGAATGATATGACAGCACGACGAGTCGTCCACCTGGATTCAAGACATCGGCACATTGCGACAAGAACATCTCGAGCACTTTCATCTCTTCGTTCACTTCTATTCTAAGAGCCTGAAATATCTGTGCGAGCACTTTGTTTTCAGAGCCTTTAGGAAGGAAACGAGCCACCACCTCTTTCAATTCATCCGTCGTCTCGATAGGATTCACCTCACGAGCCATAGAGATTGTTTCGGCTATCGCCTTCGCATTTCGCAGTTCCCCATAACGAGAAAGCAGCGACGCAAGAGACGCCACATCATAAGTATTGACGATATTAGCCGCATCGACAGCTGCATTCTGATTCATTCTCATATCGAGACGGCCGTTATAGCGAATAGAGAAACCTTTTTCAGGAGTGTCAAACTGATAAGAAGAAACACCCAAGTCAGCTATTATGCCGTCAACCTTACCTCCGCAGTAAAGCTGCAAGAAGTTTTTCATATATCTGAAATTCTGCTGGATAAAAGTGAAACGACTGTCATCGATTACATTTTTAGCAGCATCTTCATCTTGATCGAAAGCAAAGAGACGACCATTCTCATTGAGAAACTCCATGATATGACGAGAGTGACCACCGCCGCCGAAAGTAACATCAACATAAGTTCCATCTGGTTTGATATTCAAAGCGTCAACGCTCTCATTTAACAATACAGGAATATGATACATCTCTTAAAATATTTAAATTAACCAATAAAATCGCAATCTCCCAATTTTGCAGTAAGCATCTCTGCAAATTCTTTTTCTGAAATCTTAGAATCTTCTATTTCCTTCATAGACTTATCCCAGATCTGCATTCTGTCTATCAAAGAAGTCATGACAACATCCTTGACGAGACAAGTTTTCTCCATCAAATCTTTAGGAATCTGAAGACGTCCATTGGCATCGACTTTAACCATACGAGCGCCAGCGTTGAAGCGACGAATCAGCATTACGTTCTCGGCTTTAAAAGGATTCAACCTGCCAAGTTTCTCCTGCATGGCTCGCCAGTCGCTCATTCCAAAAAGCTCAAGACAGTCGCCAAAGAGACTTGGACGAAGAACGAAACCCTCTTCGAGCGCAACTCCAAGCTGTTCCTTGAAGCTGCTCGGAAGAAGAAGCCTTCCCTTACTGTCTAATTTACAATAATATTCGCCAATTGGATAATTCATTTCCGATTCAATTTTTCAAGTTGTAAAATTAGTGCATTTTTTCCCACTTTCAACCACTTTACGCTAAAAAAATTCACTTTTTTCGAAAAAAGTTATCAACAACATTCCAACACCCAATAAAACAAGGGGACTTTAAACTTTGAAGTTAGTCCGCCATCATCCAACAGCCGAAATCAGCGTCCCAACAGCTTTGGCAAAATAATTTCATGTCCATATCAATAAATCATTATCTTTGCAAAAAGAAAACGAGTTTATTTTCAAAAACGATTTTAAAATGAGCGAAAAAGAGGCATTACAGATAGATATTGAAAAAATTATTGGAGAAAAAGCTCCTAAATTCGCCAACAAAATTCCACGTTTTGTTTTCAAATTTTTCAAGAAGATTCTTCATCAAGACGACATCAACGGCTTGTTGCTCAGAACTAACGGAATTTCAGGCTTGCCATTCGTATCAGAAACGATGAAAGAATTCAACACTGGCGTTGTTGCAGAAGGATTAGAGCACGTCAGCAAAGACGGCCGTTTCATCGTTGCCGCCAACCATCCTATAGGCGGCCTCGACGGCATAGCTCTCATCGACACCGTAGGCAAAATACGCCCTGACGTAATAACTCCCGTCAACGACTTTTTGCTCTTCGTCCCTAATCTACGCCCACTCTTCATTCCCGTCAACAAATTAGGCAGCAATGCCGACAACATAAAAATCTTCAACGAAACATTCGCCGGCGACAGAACAATATGTTATTATCCTTTCGGCTTATGTTCAAGAAAACAAAACGGAAAGATAATAGATTTGGAATGGAAAAAAACATTCATCACCAAAGCAAGGACTTATCAACGTGACATAATCCCTGCACATATCTCAGGAAGAAACAGCAATTTCTTCTATAACCTTTCCAACATCCGCAAGAAATTAGGCATCAAAGCCAACATCGAAATGATTTTCCTTGTCGATGAATTTTACAAGCAAAAAAACAAGACTCTCACTATAACATTCGGAAAACCTATTCCTTGGCAAACTTTCGACAACAGATACACCGACAACGAATGGGCTATGAAACTGAGAAACTTCTCATACAATCTCCCAGGCAACTGCGAGCAAACCTTCGACCCTGAAAAAAATTATACAATATAAAGACAATATAACAAAGTATGGAAAAAATCATTGAAGCCGTCCCAACAGAAGATATCATAAAAGAACTGACACCTGAGCATTTTGTCAGAAAAACCAACTACGGCAACAACGAAATTTACGTCATCAACGCTCACAATGCGCCTAACACCATGCGTGAGATTGGCCGTCTGCGTGAATGGGCATTTCGCGAATCAGGAGGCGGAACAGGCAAAAGCCTCGACATCGACGAATTCGACACAAGAGACGAAGCTTATTTCGAACAACTGATAGTATGGGACCCCGTCGAAAAAGAAATTCTCGGAGGCTACCGCTTCATTCTCTGCGACAAACTTAAAATAAAAAACAACGGACAAGTTGACACTCCAACATCAGAATTGTTCTATTACTCGGACAAATTCATAAAAGAATACCTTCCTTACACAATCGAGTTAGGACGTTCTTTCGTACAGCCAAAATACCAGTCAACAGGAAACGTAAGAAAGAGCATATTCACATTAGACAATCTTTGGGACGGACTCGGAGCATTACTGACATATTATCCTTCAGCAAAATATTTCTTCGGGAAAGTGACGATGTACTCTCAATTCGACGAAGCTCTTCGTGACATGATTCTCTTCTTCATGAAAAAATTCTTCCCAGATAACGAAAAACTTATCTATCCTTATCCAGATAAAGCCATCAAAATCAAAGCAAGAAAAGCTATCATGAAATTAAGACTCGATGGCAACAACTACCAAAACAGCTATCGCACCTTGAGCAAATACGTCAGAGAACATGGTTCAACAATACCTCCATTGTTCAACGCTTACATGAGTCTCTCCGCCACAATGAAGATGTTCGGAACAGCTCTCAACGAACCATTCGGCAACGTGGAAGAAACCGCCATCTTGATAACCATTGAAGATGTTTATCCAGAAAAAATCGAAAGACATCTCATATATAACAAAAACGAAAAATTAGAGATTTGATATGAATATAAAATCTGCAGCTTTCCTTCAAAGCAACACAAAAATAGACAAGCTTCCGGCAGCCAACAAACCGGAATACGCCTTCATCGGACGTTCCAATGTCGGAAAATCTTCGTTGATCAATATGCTGACCAACAGAAAACAGCTTGCCAAGACTTCTTCAACGCCAGGAAAGACAATCACCATCAACCACTTCATCATAAACGAGAACTGGTATCTCGTCGATTTGCCTGGCTACGGATTCGCACAACGTTCCAAAAAAGACCGTGCAACATGGAAGGAAATGCTCGATGACTATATCAAAAACAGGAAAAACCTCGTAAGCATGTTCGTTTTGGTTGATAGTCGCATTGAGCCGCAGAAGATAGACCTCGAATTCATCAGTCATCTCGGAGAGCTCAATATGCCTTTCTCCATCATATTCACCAAAGTGGATAAAATAAAAGACGCCGAACTTCAGCGCAACCTGAATGTATATAAAGAAAAACTATCAGAAGAATGGGAAGAACTCCCTCCTATCTTCATCACATCATCAGAAAAAGAAATAGGAAAAGACGACGTCTTGAATTACATAGATAAACTCAACAACGAATTACAAGGAGTTTCATTTCAATAAAAAATTAGGAGTTAGGGATTTTGTTCCTAACCCCTAACTAAAAAATCACTCTTCCTCAAATTGTCTTACCAATTCTTCCAATGGAATGCCGGCGTTTCTTAATGAAGCCTTGACATCTTCTACGAGAGGGTCATTGGGATATTTTTCGAGAAATACACGATATGTTTCCTTTGCACTTGGAATATCGCCAACGCTCTCATAAACAAAAGCTTTGATATACAACGCCATTGGCGCAAGCATGTGTTGAGGATAAGTCTTAATCATTAAATCGATAATCTCTATTGTCTTTTGAGGATTTTCACCATTCACATTCATAGAAATATCTATAGCTTTAAAAAGCCTGTCTGGAGACATCTCATCTTGTGGATTTTTCTTAACGTATGCAACGTAAGCATCTGCCAATTCTATTCCAACTTCTTTGTTAACAGAGCCATCCGCTTCAAACATCTGAGGTTCGAGACGTGCTATTTTTTCAGACGCTGTCTCGTTGTTACATGAAGCGAAAAATACTACAACAAGTATTGATAATAATGTCAATAATCTTTTCATAACTTAATTTTTATTTAATTAATGATTTTAAAAAAAACGCATCAATGAGTGTTTATATTTATAGGAAACATTGATACGTATCTACATTTTACCTTCTTCTTTTTGCTGGGAAAATCATTTTATAGTCAACATATACATTGCCTTCTGATATATTGCGCAACTTGTTTTTGAGCATCATCTTGCGCATAGGAGCCACTCTGTCAACATACACTTTTCCTTCGAGATGGTCAAATTCATGTTGTACAACACGAGCGCAAATTCCGTCGAACTCCTCTTCGTGTTCTTCGAAATTCTCATCTAAGTAATTGACTGTTATTTTTGATGGACGCACCACGTCTTCGTTCATGTCAGGAAGGCTGAGGCAACCTTCGCGGAATGTCCATGTCTCTTCGGAGACCTCCACTATTTCAGGATTGATGAAAACTTTTTTGAATCCCTTTGCTTCTGGATAATTTTCAACGAAAGGCTCTGCGTCAATGACGAATAATCTTATTGATTTGTTGATTTGAGGAGCAGCGAGGCCAACACCTTCTGTGTGATACATTGTCTCGAACATATCAGCGATAAGCTGTTGTAAACCTGGATAATCAGGTTCTATTTCTTCTGCAACTTTCTTTAAAACAGGATGGCCATAGGCCACTACAGGTAATATCATAACTTAAAATTTAAAGGGGATTTCTATAAATTGCTTTGCAAATGATTTATGAATTTTTCTTTGAGAAGATTTTTGTTTTTCTTGAATGAACATAGCGAGCTATGTGATTGAAAGAAAGGCGAAAAGATTCCAAGAAAAAACATAAAGCATGCAAAAGTTTTAATTGTTATTGTCAAAAATTATTTAAACGGGGAATTTATAGAAGTCCCCTAATATCTATTTTTCTTTATTGCTTCCGATTCCATATAAGACTGCAAGATGATGGTAGCGCTGATGGTATCGACGAGAGCCTTGTTCTGACGTTGTTTCTTTCCGAGACCAGCGTCTATCATAGTCTGGAACGCCATCTTTGAAGTGAATCGCTCATCATGACGTTTGATGTCCATCTCTGGGAGCGCCTTTCTCAGCTGACCTATAAAAGGTTCTATGTAACGACTTGATTCTGAAGGATTGTTCTGCATATCTTTTGGTTCTCCGATTACAATAGTCTCAACATTTTCTTTCTTGACATAATCTAAAATAAATGTCAGCAAATCTTTAGTATCGACTGTCGTTAATGAATTTGCGATGATTTGCAAAGGGTCGGTCACTGCGATGCCGCAGCGTTTCCTTCCGTAATCGATTGCCATTATTCTTGCCATTTCTTAATTTTTGTTTGCAAAGATAATAAAAAAGACTTTTTCCTATCTTTGCAGATATATAATTTCATTATGGAAAATTTAAGAAATATCATAGAGAGCGCTTGGGAGAACCGAGCTTTATTGGAAAATGAAGAAGTCAGCAATGCCATTTGCGATGTCATTGAAAAGTTAGACAAAGGCGAGTTTCGCATTGCAGAAAAGATTGACGGTGAATGGATTATCAACGAATGGCTAAAGAAAGCCGTTTTGATGTACTTCCCTATCAACAAGATGGAAGTCATGGAGAGCGGCGTTTTTGAATACTACGACAAGATGCCTTTGAAGAGAGGATTTGAAGAAGCAGGCGTGCGTGTCGTGCCTCCTGCGACAGCGAGATATGGAGCCTTTATTAATAAAGGTGTGATTTTGATGCCGTCGTATGTTAACATCGGAGCATACGTCGATAGCGGCACTATGGTTGACACTTGGGCTACAGTAGGATCATGTGCTCAGATTGGAAAGAACGTACATTTGAGTGGCGGCGTAGGAATCGGCGGCGTACTTGAACCATTACAGGCAGCGCCAGTAATTATAGAAGATAATTGTTTCATCGGTTCGAGATGTATCATCGTTGAAGGCGTGAGAATTGAGGAAGAAGCTGTACTCGGAGCTAACACCGTAATCACCGCATCCACAAAAATCATTGATGTCAGCGGAGAAAAACCTGTCGAATACAAAGGATACGTCCCAGCACGTTCCGTAGTGATTCCAGGATCATACACCAAACACTTCCCTGCTGGAGACTATAACGTTGCCTGCGCCTTAATAATCGGAAAAAGGAAAGAATCGACAGACAAGAAGACATCCTTGAATGATGTTTTGAGAGAATATAAGCTTTCGGTTTGAAGTGATGGAGTGATGTAGTAATGTAGTAATGGAGTGATGGAATCAAAATTACTTCATTACCACATTACTAAACAAAAAAAGAGGCGATTTTCATCGTCTCTTTTTTGAGGGTGGAAGATGGGACTCGAACCCACGACCCACGGAACCACAATCCGGTACTCTAACCAACTGAGCTACATCCACCATCTGATTGCGAGTGCAAAGATACAACTTT
>JAZQVL010000109.1:0-8694 GCA_045631805.1 Bacteroidales bacterium
AATAAATTAAAAAAATACATTCATTATTATAATAACGATAGAATCAAATTAAAATTAAAAGGAAAGAGTCCGGTGCAATACCGAACTCTTTATACGTAAATTGTTTTATTAATCCGTCCAACTTTTGGGGGTCAGATCAAAGTCCCATTTTTTTTCTTAATGTTTCAATCATATCGACGCTCATCTTATCGAGGTCGTATTTTGGATTCCATCCCCATTCGTTGCGAGCGCAGCTGTCGTCTAAGCTGTTAGGCCATGAGTTAGCAATCGCTTGTTTAATAGGTTCTGGTTGGTATTCCATTTCGAATGTAGGAATGTATTTCTTGATTGTGTTGTAAAGGATTTCAGGGTCGAAGCTCATCGCTGTAACGTTGAATGAGTTGCGGTGGATGAGTTTGCTTGGGTCAGCTTCCATGATGTTAACCATAGCGTCTAAAGCGTCAGGCATGTACATCATATCCATGAAAGTACCTTTTTCGAGAGGGCAGATGAATTTTTCGCCTTTAACAGCTGAGTAGAAAATTTCTACTGCGTAGTCTGTTGTGCCGCCGCCTGGCAATGTGAGGTTTGAAATCAAGCCTGGGAATCTGACGGAACGTGTGTCAACGCCGAAACGTGTAAAATAATAGTCGCTTAATAATTCGCCTGTTACTTTTGTCACACCGTAGATTGTATTAGGACGTTGGATTGTGTCCTGTGGTGTCATGTCTTTTGGTGTGTTAGGACCGAAAGCGCCTATTGAAGAAGGTGTGAAGACAGCGCATCCGTAAACGCGAGCTATTTCGAGACAGTTAACCAAGCTGCCGATGCCGACGTTCCAGCCTAACATTGGGTTAAGTTCTGCTGTTGCTGAAAGGATAGCTGCGAGGTTGTAGATAGTGTCGATATTATATTTCTTCACTACTTCGATGATTTGCATCATGTTAGTTGAGTCGATTCTTTCGAATGGACCTGTCTCAACTATTTCACCTGTGAGCTGACGTAAGTCGCTGGCAACAACGTTTTCACCGCCGTAGATACCGCGAAGTTTCTTTACCAACTCTGTTCCGATTTGACCGCCGGAACCAATAATTAATATCTTTTTCATAGCAAACCTGCTTATGTTAATTTATTTTATAACTCCTAATTCTTGACCGATCTTGACGAAAGCGTTGATACATTTATCGAGATGTTCTTTTTCGTGTGCTGCTGAGATTTGGACGCGGATACGTGCTTGTCCCTTTGGAACTACTGGGTAGTAGAAACCAGTAACGAAGATACCTTCGTCTTGCATGCGAGCTGCAAATTTTTGTGATAGAGGAGCATCGTATAACATCACAGCGCAGATAGCTGATTCTGATGGTTTGCAGTCGAAGCCTTTAGCCACCATTTCTCTGATGAAATATTCTGTGTTAGCGTGTAATTTATCTTGAAGTTCGTTTGTCTCGCTCATCATCTCGAACATGCGGATACCAGCTGCTACTAAGCCTGGAGCCATTGAGTTAGAGAATAAGTAAGGACGTGAGCGTTGACGTAACATGTCGATGATTTCTTTCTTACCAGTTGTGAAACCGCCCATAGCGCCGCCGAATGCCTTGCCGAGTGTGCCTGTGATGATTTCTATTTGGCCTTTCAAGTTGAAGCGTTCTGTAACACCGCGGCCAGTAACACCAACAACGCCAGCTGAGTGACTTTCGTCAACCATGACCATAGCGTCATATTTTTGTGCGAGTTCATAGATTTTATCCAAAGGACAAACATTGCCGTCCATTGAGAAAACGCCGTCTGTTACGATCAATTTGAAACGACAGTCTTTAGCTGCTTGAAGTTGTGCTTCGAGGTCGGCCATGTCAGCGTTAGCGTAACGGAAACGTTGTGCTTTGCAAAGACGTACGCCGTCGATGATTGAAGCGTGATTCAAAGCGTCTGAGATGATAGCGTCTTCTGCGCTTAACAATGGTTCAAAAACACCGCCGTTAGCGTCGAAACATGCTGCATATAAAATAGTATCTTCTGTGCCGAAGAATTCTGAAATCTTTGCTTCAAGTTGTTTGTGTAAGTCTTGGCATCCGCAGATGAAACGTACTGAAGCCATACCGAAACCGCGTGAGTCCAAACCTTTCTTGGCAGCCTCGATAAGTTGTGGATTGTCAGCTAATCCTAAGTAGTTGTTAGCGCAGAAGTTTAAGCATTTCTTGCCTTTAACAATGATTTCTGCTCCTTGTGGACTTTCAATTATACGTTCGTTTTTGTACAAACCATCAGCTTCAATTTGAGCTAATTCTTGCTTCAAATATTCTTGAAATTTATTATACATAATATTACTGTTAATAGATTCTAAATCTTGTTTTAATCAATTCGCAAATGTAAGCAAATATATTTAAAATGCGAATATTTTTTAGAGAAAAAATAACATCATTTTTATACCTTATTATATCTGTATAAATGAAATAAATTGTACCTTTGCATAATATTGAAAATTTTGTTACAATGGAAAATAACCTTTTTATATACAATAGCTTGACACGTTCAAAAGAACTGTTCAAGCCTCTCAACGCTCCTCATGTGGGAATGTATGTATGCGGTCCAACAGTCTATGGCGACGCTCACCTCGGCCATGCTCGTCCAGCAATCACTTTCGACCTCGTGTTCCGTTATCTCAAACATCTCGGTTATAAAGTACGTTACGTCCGTAACATCACCGATGTTGGTCACCTCGAACATGACGCCGACGAAGGAGAAGATAAAATCGCTAAGAAGGCTCGCCTTGAAAACCTCGAACCAATGGAAGTGGCTCAATATTACAAAGACAGATACCATGCAAGTATGGATAAACTTAATGTGTTACGTCCTTCTATCGAGCCTCATGCTTCTGGTCATATCATCGAACAAATTGAGATGATTCAGAAAATCCTCGACGCTGGTTATGCTTACGAATCAAATGGTTCTGTATATTTCGACATTGAAAAATATAACAAAGACTTCCGTTACGGCATTCTTTCAGGACGTAATGTGGAAGAACTTCTCAACAACACTCGCGAACTCGCCGGTCAGCTCGAGAAGAGAAACGGCGCCGATTTCGCATTGTGGAAGAAAGCCGAGCCAAAACACATCATGCGCTGGAACTCACCATGGGGCGAAGGCTTCCCAGGATGGCACGCTGAATGTTCAGCGATGAGCTGCAAATACCTCGGCGAACAGTTCGACATCCACGGCGGCGGCATGGACTTGCTCTTCCCTCACCACGAATCTGAAATAGCTCAGTCAATGGCATTCAACGGCGGTAAACAACCAGTCAAATATTGGATGCATAACAATATGATTACTCTCAACGGTCAGAAAATGGGTAAGTCGCTCGGCAATGCAATGTCGCTCGAAGACTTCTTCGCTGGCAACCACCCGCTTTTGGAACGTCCTTATCCACCAATGACAATACGTTACTTCGTGCTTCAGGCTCAATATCGCAGCACCGTCGATTTCTCTAACGAAGCATTGCAAGCTGCTGAAAAAGGCTACAAACGATTGATGGAAGCTGCTAAAATCGTTAAGAGCCTCTCCGCTACAGAAGGCGCTGAAGAACTCGGTGTACAAAAAATCATGGACGCTTGCTATGATGCTATGAACGACGACTTCAACAGCCCTGTCGTAATTGCTAATTTGTTCGAAGCCGTCAGAGTCGTTAACACAGTAAAAGACGGCAACGCAAAAATTAACGCTCAGGAGTTGGAATTGTTAAAACAATTGTTCCAGTCATTCGTATTCGACATCTTAGGTTTGTTAGATACAGAAGCTGGCGGCGACGATGGTTTAGTTGACGGCTTGATGGAGACAATCATCGACATCAGAAAAGAAGCACGCGCTAAGAAAGACTGGGCAACCAGCGACATCATCCGCGACAAACTCGCTTCCTTAGACATCGTTCTTAAAGACGGTAAAGAAGGAACAACGTGGAGTAAGAAATAATGCATAATGCATAATTATTGGGACGTCGATTCATTGCGTCCAATATTGTAGAGACGTATCAAATTACACCATAAAAATAACAATATGTAATTGATGCGTCTTTATTTGTCAACAGACTTTGTTGAATATTAAAAACTCAAAGCCTCAGAATCTAAAAATTTAGAGGTTCTGAGCTTTTTTATTTATGAATTATGAATTGATCAAAATCATTTGTTGTTTTATAAAAAGTTTAAAGTATGTTTAAAACTTTTATTATATTTGCATTGTATTTAAAGTATGATTAAAATTATGAAGATTCCTAATGTGATATATAATAGAGATAGTTACATCTATCGAATCAAACCTTTTATGCGTACCAATACCATTAAGGTTATGGTCGGTCATCGTCGGGTTGGCAAAAGTTACATTCTTTATCAATTGATAAATTTGATTAATTCAGAAGAGTCTAATGCTAACATTATATATATCAACAAGGAAGATTTGGATTTTGATTTTATTCGTACTTATCGTGATTTATATTCATATATAAAAGATAGATTGTTAGAAGAACGGAGAAATTATATTTTTATAGATGAAATACAGGAAATAGAGGATTTTCATCTTGCAATACGTTCTTTGGCCTTGAACGATAATAATGATATTTACATAACAGGAAGCAATTCCAAGATGTTGTCGAGTGAATTGGCGAATGAGTTAGGAGGACGGTATGTTGAGTTTAAGATATATAGTCTTTCTTATATGGAATTTTTGCAGTTTCACAAACTTGATAATGATGATGAATCATTGGAGAAATATATTCATTTTGGTGGTCTGCCGTATCTTATAAATATTCCAATGGAAGAACAGATTGTGATGGAGTATGTTAAGAGTGTATATTCGACTATAGTGTTAAGAGATGTTGTTCAAAGGAAAAATATTCGTAACACGATTTTTTTGGAACAACTGATACGTTTTCTTGCTGATAATATAGGAAGTTTGTTTTCATCAAAAAGCATAAGCGATTTTTTGAAGAGTCAGAATGTGAAATTAGCTTCCAATCAAGTTTCTGAATACGCTGATTATCTTGCAGAAGCATTTGTCGTACATCGTATTGGAAGATATGATGTTATAGGAAAGAGGTTTTTTGAAATAGGGGAGAAGTATTTTTTTGAAAATATGGGAATACGCAATGCTGTTGCCGGTTATAAGATTCAAGATAGAGCGAAACGTATTGAAAATGTTGTTTGTAACCACCTTGTATATTGTGGTTATGAAGTTAAAGTGGGTACAATGATGTCAGAAGAGATAGATTTTGTCTGTACTAAAAATGGTGAGACTTTATATGTGCAAGTGTCAGCTGAATTATCTCGTCAGGAAACAATAGAACGAGAGTTCGGCAATCTTCTAAAAATAAAGGATAACTATCCTAAGATTGTAGTCTCAGGAGAACGTTCATTTGGAAATACATATCAAGGCATAAAACATATTTATATAAGAGATTTCTTGTCGGAAGAAATATAAAAAACTATAAATAAAAACCTTAGAATATCATTTAAAAATTCTAAGGTTTTTTTATGAATTATGAATTGATCAAAATCTAAACATAAAACCGTATTTATGGTTTAGCTTGTAGATGTTGCTATAATTACATTCGTAGAAGATGCCGAAGTATTTGTTGAAATTGAATCCAATGCCGCCGCCGGCGTTGACAGAAAAACGTGTGTAATTATCAATGTTCATGTTCATCCTGTTACTATAAAAAACAGAATGGCCGCCAACTTCTAAATTGCCATAAACATCAATCATATAGAATGATGGTTTTGTGATAAGTGGAAGTATGTGAGCTCTACCTTTGATGCCATAATCCAATACGTTTACTCTTCCTGGTTCGCAAAAATATGTGTTAATGACATATTCCGACATATATGAAAAATATAGTCCTGCTTCTAACCAATGATTCAAACCGTACAAGCCTTCAAATGATAAGGCGAGTCTATCGTATTCAAAATAACTTGGTCTTGAGTTATATCCGCCTCCTAAATTAAAACTTATTCTGTCTTTGATGAAAGAATTTTCTGAAGGTTTGCTTTGAGCATCAATATTGGTGATAAATGCGCCAATGAGCAATAATGTTAATAAGAACTTTTTCATACTGATTAAGATTTGATTGTTGATTTTATTTCAATTAACGTCACAAAAACATTAAAATTATGATTTTTTTTTAATGATTTAAAAAAAAGACCGAATTTTTCCGGTCTTCTCACAAGTACCATAAGCTTTGATTTAAAATGAAATTAACATATTTAAAAACAATAAAATAAGAATAAGCCTATGGTTAATATATTTTATCTTATACCTTCATGTTTTACATTTGTTTTATGAATGAAATTATCAGACTTTCGTTAGCGCCGATGTCCATAATCTTGCGTATTTTGTCGAATCTTCTCCAAATACTGCTTTGGTTTTTATTCAGAAAATATTGCAAGTATGATTTATCTATATTTAAAAGAATTAGGCAAATGCAATAGAAGTCGTCTTTTTTCAAATCAGGATATTTGTTTGAAAGTCGTGAGATATAATTGTTGAGATAAAAGTCGGCGGAGTGGAGTAGGAGTATTAGTTCATTGCCGTTAAGAGCGGTAAGTTCCGAAGCCTTTAAATTTCGTTCCTCCAATTCTTTAATCCTTTTGAAAATTTCGGAGCAGATGTCTGAATTATAGTAAGCGTCGAGATCTGCTTTGTTATTGTTTTCGATTTTGCTTTTGAAGTTGGCTATTTCAGTCTCCTGATTCTTTATAATCTCGTCTTTTTGACGTAATTCTTCGTTAGAGCTTTTTATTTTACCTTCAATCAAAGAAAGCTTCCACTCATTATCTTTTATTATCTCATCCTTTTTATCTATAGTTTTCTGATGGTTTTTCTTTGTCTTGCTGAAAGCACGTATGAAACTTATGGTAATAACAACAAGGACAATTATGATTGAGCATATAGCTGTTAAATATCTTTTAACTTTTGTTGATTCTGATTTATATTCGTTATATAATGAAGCTATTTGTATTTTGATGTCAGTGTTATCTCTGTCTTTAGGTTGTATCTTGTTGTCCATGAAGCTTGATTCGTCTATGCTGGCATCAGCCATTGATTTGTATATCTCATAAATCATTTTAGCGGATATGAGTTTTATAGATTTGTTTCCATGAAGGAATGATTGTTTGGCATAGTACAATGCAGAGTCGTATTGGTTAAGTTTAAGATACATGCCAGCCATTGCGTGTTCGTATGTGTATTTTTCATTTCCTTCAGTATTGTTTATCAATTCCTTCATGATATAGACGGAACTGTCTTTTTCGCCGC
This sequence comes from Bacteroidales bacterium, assembly GCA_045631805.1. Lineage (GTDB taxonomy): Bacteria > Bacteroidota > Bacteroidia > Bacteroidales > F082 > Limimorpha. The sequence continues at coordinate 7,276 of JAZQVL010000109.1, forward strand.
CGTCTATATATATTTGAGCGAGGCCTCTTTTGGCGTAATCTGAATAAACGTGGTTTTTCTCAGAAGCCTCTGAGATAGTGTTTTTATACCAGAACTTGGCGTTTTCGATTTCATTTATCGACTGGTATGATTTACCTATTCTTGCTGATGAGTAGAGGTATGACGTAGTGTCGCTGATATATTTGAAGAAAAAGTAGGAATTGTGATAGTAATCTAATGCTATGTCGAAGTAATATTCGTCAGAATAAAGAGTTCCGAGACGTGTATAAATAAGAGCTATGAATCTGTTTTTTTCATAATCGAGATCTCTTGCCTTGAAGCAGTTTTTCATTATTTTAAGTGATGTCAAATAATCTTCGCAGCTTTCGACGATGTTATCGTTTTCTGTTTCTCCAACGGCTTTATAATAGTGAGCTCTTGCTGTTTGAAAAGAAAGGTCTTTATCTTTTTTATTTAAGTTGAACAGGCTGTCGTAGAATTTTGTCGCTTGTTCAACTTCATAATGGTTGGCTTGTTTTATTTGGTTTTTGAATTGAGCCTCTGCCAAGAGTATATGATATTCGTTTATGAGGAATGGGTCTTTATAATAAGTGTTGATAGAATCTTTTATATCTAACAATAAATATAATGCGCTATCTACTTTGTTGGTAAGGAAATGTCGTGTCTTTTCAAATTTTGGGTAGAACACCTTATGGTGTTTTTTTTCGCTGCAAGAGTTTATAATAATAAGTAGTAAAATAACTACGGTAAATATCTTTTTCATAAATGATGATATTGCATTATTTTCTTTTATTAATAAATCTGTTTGCAAATATATTGCTTTTTATGAAATAGATATTGAAAATAATCTATGCATTTTTATGCATAAAAAAGGCTAACATTTTGATTAGCAATATCAATAAAAAACAAAAAAAATACCGATTCAGTGATGAATCGGGATTTTTATCTTTTGCCATTGGCCATTAGCCATTAGCCAAATCTAAATGCTTATCCTAATTTAGCGCGGTTGAAAGCTGTAACTGTAGCTTCTTTATCGCCAGCTTGGATATATTCGCGAACTGTTTTAGGGTCAGCGATGAGTGATACTTGGTCGAGTAAGCAGTTTTCTTTGAAGAATTTTGCGAGACGGCCTTTAGCGATGTTTTCGATCATTGTCATGTTGAGGCTGCCAGCTTTTTCTGCTGCGACTTGTTCTTTAATTTCGCGAGCTTTAGCTGCGTCTTCTTCTGTGATCCAACCTTTAGCCATGTTTGAGTTGATGTGGTCATCAGTGTCAACGTGAGCAGGGTTGATACCAGCTTTCTTCAAAGCTACTTCGATAGCTTTTTGGATTTGTTCTTGTTTTGTTTTTTCGATAGCGACATTGTATTCGTTATCTTTTGTTGCTTGAGGAACGTCGTTTTCATCGATAGCGACTGG
>JAZQVL010000110.1:0-7287 GCA_045631805.1 Bacteroidales bacterium
CAATTTGTCCTTCTGCTGAACCTGTGTCTTGTGCATTTTTACCGTATGCACTGAAAAATTCTGTTTTCTTTTCTGCAGTTAAATACATATCTTTTATTTTTCTTCTTATTTACTTCTTTCTTTCGGACTGCAAAGATAGTACTTTTTTTATTAAAAATAACTTTTTTTGAAAAAAATATATTTTTTTGAATTGATGTCTTTGTGTCTTGTGAAACTTACAGATTATTAAATGGTTATGTCGTTTTGCGATATGCCTTTGTTATGCTTTTTTACAAAAGTATGTTAGGAATATCGTCATCATCATCGCATACGTTTACTCTTTCTTCTTCATCTTTGGCGAAAGTTGTATGCTTTATGTCGTTTTTGTTGTCGGTATTATTGTCGCTTCCATCATCAAATATTATGACTTTCTTTCCAAATGAAGGGAAATATAACAACTTGATGTAGAATCTTCTGAATCTTTCCGACTTCTCTAACAGAGGAACTAATACTGACGTGAAAATTATAGTGAAAAAGATGACTGAGAAAACGATATTGCCGACTCTTTCTGAACCAGCAAGTCCCGATTGGGAAATCATGGTCGCAAGAACGGCAGCCGCAAGTCCTCGTGGTATCATCATGGATAAAAACGCTCTGTCTTTGTTGCTTACATTGTTTATTTTTGAAGGTAATGAGATTCTGACAATTGGTATTCTCAATATTATCAATATGACAGAAATGCCAAGTCCTATTAATAATGATATGAGACTGTCAAATTTTATCGAGATTCCAACATAGACGAAGAAAAAGGTCTTCATCAAGAACACTAACTCGCTGAACAATGTCTTTTCCATAGGATTGAGTAGAGTTGGCTTTCTCTTGGAGAATTTTGTAAGCCATCTCTTGTGTATGAGGTCCATGTTGGCCAATCCTATTCCGAAAGCCAAGGCGGAGATGATGCCGCTATAACCTAATATCTCGTTGATGCCGTATATGATGAATACAAATGCAGGAGTGGTGAAGATGGAGTTGTTGATGGTCCTGACTTTGTCTAATACCATCGACCAGAAAATGGAACCCATCAAGCCGATGAGCGATGCCAATAAGAACGAGGAGAATACTTGTCCGAAGATGATGCCTATTCTGAATTCTCCGTATTTATATGATTCGAAAATCGCCAATGCGACGACGATACATAAGATAGCGCTGAAAGCTGACTCTAATATGAGTATCGTCTTGCTTTTTTCTCCAATGCTGATTTGTTTTACTAATGGTATAGCAACGGCTGATGATGAGCCGCCTAATGCAGCGCCTAACATGAAACTGATGCCAGGATTCATGCCTAAAACTATCCATCCTAATGTTCCGATGGCAATGAATGTGATAAGGAAATTAACTATTGTTAATGTGACTGTGTCTTTGATGGAATCGGCTAATGTCCTGAATGATAATTCTGTTCCGCTCTCAAAAAGCAGTGTTACGAGGGTGAGCTGTCCGAAAATGCTGCCTATGGTGCTTAGCCTGTCGGCATCGACGAGTTTTAAAAGAGGGCCGAAAAAAATACCGATAAACATGAGCATCAGTACGTCTGGGATTCTTTTCTTGCTGAATATCTCGGCAAACCAGTGCGCCGCAAAGACTAATGTTCCTAATGTTAATATAAATAGTGCTGGTTCCATTGCGAAATTTTTCGCAAAGATACATAAAAAAGGCTAAAGGCAAAAGGCAAAAGGCTAAAGTTTTTTAGTAATGTGGTGATGGAGTAATGGAGTCCGTAATGATATTTTCACATTACCGGAATTCCTAAATTCCTGAAATCATCAAATCCTCCATCCACGAAATCGCACGAATATTCACGAATTTTTTTTCTGTGAAAACCACATCACCCCAACAACTTGTAGTCATGTAGTATTGTTGACTTGTAGTCTTCTTTCTTTGGGCGTTCCGGCTCCGCTTTCAGCTCCGCCGTCGGGCTTTCCGCTATATCTTTTTCCGCTGCGCTCCAAAAGGATGCCGCTCCAATCCCTAACGCAGGGGTGAATTCTAGAACTCTAGAACTCTAGAATTCTAAAGTTCTTCATTTAATCCATTTCCCCGTTTCAATCACCTTCATTCCTAATTCCACATTCCTCATTCCTAATTTCCAAATATAGGTTCCACTTTGCCAATTAGAAGCATCTACCGAAGTGACGTCGTCTGTTATTTCTTGTTCGTGTATTTTTCTTCCGTTAATATCATAGACTGACAACACCGCATTCCGTAATCCGCATCTGATATTCAATATATCTCCGCCTGGGTTAGGGTAAGCGACAGCAAGATGAAGATTATTAGCGTGTGCTTCTTCGATGTTGAGGTATGAATTGAATTTAGTTACTTTAGTAAACTGATTATTTGTGTCATTAAGGTCTTTACCTGATGACACTATAACTGCACCGCCATCTCTTGTTGCAGTTATATTCATAGCATGTTCATAAACGTATTCATTATCATAATAATATGTTGCTATTACTTCAAAGTCAGAATTCAATTTTTCTATCACTATCCATGAGTCGTTCGTATCCCAATAACCAACATTTAACGTATATACAAAGTAAATACAATCACTATCGTATGCATTGCAAACGGCTCCTGTTTGAGCTGGTTTATCTCTGTCTCTGCCATCTTCTTCTTCATTACTAGCTCTCTCTGCTAAATGAAGTATAGGGACAAATGTAGAAGAGTCGTTTGAGCTGTCATCAATCTCATAAAGCCTAATATGGACATGGTCTAAATTTGGATATGCTGGAGAACCTGAAAATTGAGTTGATAAATATGTTGTATTGTTTTTACTGCGCATTACTGACAAACCATACAATCTGCCGCTTGTATCATCTATTTCGATATCAGGTTGATGTATGTATCTTTGAGTAAGATAATTAAAATCATTATCAAAATAATCAACAAATCCATGTGTGCCTGATTTATTTCCTCTGGAATACATTATATATCCGTCATTGGTTTTTACCAAATTTTTGCCATGATATATGTAATCAACAGGACCGCCAGGTCCACTAATGTTTAATCCTATTTCATTCATCGTATATCCTTTTCTTATTAAAAAATTTCCATTGAAATCCATCTTGAAAAAAAACAAGGAATCTTGTGCTTTTGGAATTGGTGTTTTACGACTGTACACTTTAAAGTAGGCACCTGCAATATTGCCATCATCTTCAATAGCAGAAACCATGTATATTCTTCCGCTATATTCATTAGGATAAGTCTGCCATTCCCAAGTTTCATTCGCTTCGTATGTGTCGATAGGCCAACTATGTTCATAACATTCTGCAACACTCAAATCCTCATTGAGTTTATATAAGCATATAGAGGCATTTGATGGAGGGTTTTCATAATTCCCAAAATAATTGAAATAAGTATAATCATGATCTGGGCTATATGTAGTAAGCATAAACAATTCTTCATTCTCATTCTCAAAAGCATATACGTTTGATGAAGTGTAGTAGCCAGGACGAAAATAATCATTTCTAGCTATTTCTTTGCCGTATGGGGAAAGCATTGCTACTGCAGGCTGACTCGAATAAAAATCACCAACGCCACTTTTATAGGTAAAAGATGAATTTATAATAAAATTTCCGTTACCTAATTCCAATGCAGTACAATAAGAAAATATACTTGTATCATTGCAATAATTATAATTACAAATAGTTTCCCATTCTTGAGAATAAATCTTATTAACTCCGCACAATAGCAGGACTAATAGTGTAAATAATTTTGTATTCATAAAAATCAGGCAGGTTCTATTTATTATCAATTTTCCTACATCAATGGATAGAACCCATTTTTCCACATCAGCAGTTTTTATTCTTTGTTATGTTCCGCAAATTTTATATTTTATTTGAAAAAAGCAAGTGGTTTTGAAATTTTAAAGCTCTACGTGAGATTATCTTATATACCCCTCAATTCCTTAGATCCTCAATTCCTCAGTTCCTACTTAACCCATTTTCCTTCTTCAATTTTCAATTTTCCATTTTCAGTTTTCAATTCCCAAATATAGGTTCCACTTTGCCATTTAGAAGCATCTACTGAAAATAACTTACATCCAAATATGAGTAATAATGATAAAAATGTGATGATTTTTTTCATAAGACTAAAATTTAGAACTAATTCGATTTCGCAAAAATATACAAAAAAATATGATAAAAGTACAGTCTATGTCGTAGTCAATACTTTTATCATATAAAGTTTTTGATATTCAATATGATATATTATTCTAAATCCATATGTTTTTTTTGTTGTAGGGATAAATATATGGATTTTTGGGGTGAAAAAATATCGTTTTTAATTGATGAAAGGCCTTATAATGTCATCCAATGATTTTACACCTGTACATTTTGTGATATAGTTACGGTACTTGCTGATGGTGTTCTCTCGAAGATTTAAGATGAGTGATATTTCTTTTGTGCGAAATGATAGGAAAGAAAGCATGCAAATAGCTTGTTGCGATTCTGTTAAATAAGGGTATGTGTCTTTGAATTTTTCCAAAGCATCCGGATAAAACGTATTGAATTCTTTTAGTATGTTTTCGTAAATATTGTCTTTCTGTTTGTGATAAATTGTAACAACGTGTTGTCTTAATGCATTGTAGATTATATCTTCTTGTTCGAGTATGTTTTTGTTATATTGTTTTTTATTGAAAACAAATATATATGATGCTAATAAAATGACAAGGACAATGATTGAAGTGAGGATAATTCTTTTTTGTTTGTTTTTATGTTTACGCAGTGTGTCTAATTTCGCTTCGTGTTCTGCCTTGTATTTGTAGTATTGTTCGCTTAAATATGCATCGTCAAGCTGTCTGTCCTCTTGTAATTTGAAATAAGTTTCATAATATTTATTGCATAAATTCATGCTGTCAATATTATTCTCTTCTTCATATATATCTGCTAAATACTTCATTATGACGCAACGTTGTATTTCAGGGAACACTTTTATGTTGAAAACCTTCAACAGATATGGTTTTGCTTCAAGTTTGTAACCAGGCGTATAGTATAAATTCATACCGTAGCCTACCGAATCTCTTCTTGTGTCTAATCCACGTCTGTTCTTAAATGCTATTCTTTCTCGATCTACCAAAAGACTGGAATCGTCATCTTCTATATAGTATAATGCCGTTGACAGTGCTGACTTTACTTTTAAATAAGGCTCGATAAAATCGGTGGTGGTGTCCAAGTAAGGTTCTGCCAATCTGATGTAATGCATTATTTCTGTAGTGTCGTTAGTTGTTGAAGAATAAGTCACTGCTAAATCGGCTGTCAATATTGCCATCATGTTTGAGTCGATGTTCATCTCTTGGTAATAAAGTGCTCTTTTGAGAGCGTCAATCATAGTGTTGAAACTCATCTTTGAAAACATGATTTTATACATTTTATGATATGTTTTAGAGACAAGAGAAATTTCTTCTTTGCTCATATCTTCGGGAAGGATTTCCAACAATCTGGCGGCTTCAATGAATTTTGGGAATGCTTTTAACAGACTGTCGTTTTTTATTACAGTGTCTGGTATTAAATTACAGCCTTCTTCATAATAATTCAGAGCTCTTAAATATGTTTCAGAATGTTCTTGCTTGTTGTTACAACAAAAGAAAGAAGACATAAAAAACAATGTCGATATTATTACAAAGAATTTTTTCATAATGAATTTTATTTAAGTATAGATGATTTTTATTTAAAATATGGACAAAGTCCTTGTTCTCGTCCTCGTCCCCAAATCATGTTTTCTGTTTTTTCTTTTTTGCTGCAGGGAACAATACATTATTTAATATAAGTCTATATCCTGGAGAATTAGGGTACATGTCGAGTTCTGTCGGTGGGTCGCCTACGAGATGTTGGTAGTCTTCAGGGTCGTGGCCTCCGTAAAAAGTGAAGAATCCGTTGCCGAAGTTGCCGTGTATGTATCTGTCTTCGTTTAAGGCAGCATTGTCGCCCAAGACGACGATGCTTGGTTTCACGAATCTCTTGTCGAAGGCTGTTGTTTGTCCCATGAATCCTTTTATCAGTCTTTCGTGCGACTGTGTGAGCATTGTCGGGACTGGGTCCCATTTAGCTGAGAAGTCGAAGAGGAGGAAGTAGTCGTTGTTTTCCTTCACCGATTTGGAACGGTTCAATGTTACGTCGATGTTGGAGACTTCATATTCCTGTGGGTTGGTCGATATTGTGAAATCAGTGAATGCGAAGCAGTTTTCGTAATTTAGTTTCTGGGGAGCACCCGGGGTCATGCCGTCGCCGTCGAACATTACGTCGCATATGTCAAGACCGTCGGCAGCCAATGCGATGTCGAAGCTGTCGGGCGCTGAGCACATGGAGAAAAGGTAGCCTCCGCCAGCAACGAAGTCGCGTATCTTTTTCACGACAGCGAGCTTCAGTTGTGATACCTTATTATATCCATGACGTCGCGCTGTCTCTTCCTGTTTTTTGACGTCTTCCTGATACCAAGGATAGTTGCGATAGCGTGCCCAAAATTTTCCGTATTGTCCTGTGAAATCCTCGTGGTGCATGTGGAGCCAGTCGTAAGTCGGGAGCACACCTTCCATCACTTCGTCGTCGTAAATGATGTCGTAAGGAATCTCGGCGTAGGTGAGCGCCAATGTCACGGCGTCGTCCCAAGGCAAAATGGTTTTCGGCGCATAGACAGCAAGTCGAGGAACCTTCTGAAGTTTCATCTCGTCCATGTTGACATTAGGGTCGGCTATCTCTGCGAGAATGCCTTCAGCTTGAACGTCGGCGATGACTTGGAACGATACATTGCGTAATTTACATTCGCGTTCAAACATGTCGTGATAGGGGATGAGATAACTGCCGCCTTTATAATTAAGGAGCCAGCTTATCTCCACCTCGCGTTCCAAAATCCAATAAGCTACGCCGTAAGCCTTCAGATGATTCGTCTGTGTCTCGTCCATAGGGATGAGGATGTATGCGGCGTTGAGTTTTGTTATTGATAATAAAGTCAATAATATAATTAATATGTATTTCTTCATTATTTGTGATTTTTTGTCTTGCAAAGATAATGATAACTGCTCTTTCTTTTACTTTAAAAAAAATAAATAATTATCTTCATTTATTGAATTTAATTTTTTACTTTTGCTGCTCGGAAGAATTTTATTTAATAATAACAATTATATCATGGAAAATACAGAAAATTTAAAGAAGACCGTTTTTAACGAAATGCACCGTGAAATGGGTGCTAAGATGGTTCCTTTCGCAGGTTTTGACATGCCAGTTCAATTTGAAGGCGTTAACATCGAACACGAAACAG
>JAZQVL010000111.1:0-35424 GCA_045631805.1 Bacteroidales bacterium
TTAGAATGGTACATCAGCACAACAGACGCTTACTACTATCAAGATGTTTATGGTGTTGTAGTTTCTACAGACGGTGAAAACTTCACAGTTTTATTAGATGAAACTTTTGCATCTGGCACACAAGGTTTTGAAGAAAGAACAGCTGACCTCTCACAATATGCAGGTCAAACACTTCACATAGGATTCGTTCACTACAACTGCGGAAATATGGCTAACGGCATCCGCATCGACAATGTTAAATATGTAACTACATCTAACACAGAAGAACCAGAACAACCAGAAGATCCAGAAGATCCAGAACAACCAGAACTCGCAACATTATTCAGCTTCAACTTCGACGATAGCACAACAACAGGTTGGAGAGATATTGACCAAGATGGCGATGGTCACTCATGGTTCATTTCAGAATATGCTGGTGTAGCTGGAACACCATGTATCATGTCAGAGACTTATTCATTCAATGGCGGTACACTCTACCCAGATAACTACTTCGTAACAACAGATGCTTACACTGTAGCAGCAGGTTCAAACTTAACATGGAAAGTAAGACCTACAGATGCATCATTCTGCAACGAACACTACGCTGTTGTTGTTTCTACAGACAATACAACATTCACAAATGTTTGGGAAGAAACTTTAACAACTATGTATGACTTCGCTGACAGAACGTTAGACCTCAGCGATTATGCTGGTCAAAACATTTATGTCGGTTTCCGTCACTACAACTGCAACGGTTCAAACGCTACAGCTCTTATCATCGACAACGTTGAATTAATAGGCGGCGAAGGTAACGAAGAAGAACCAGAAAATCCAGAAAATCCAGAATTCGCTACAACATTCAGCTTTGACTTCAACAGCAATTTAGAAGGCTGGAATGTTATTGACGTTAACGCTGACACTTACACATGGGAAATTTCAGACGGCATCATGCAAGTTGGTTCAGACGGCACAAAATGTCTCTTCTCATTATCAACAAGCTTGCAACCTAACGACTATGTTGTAACAGAATCAGTTTACTCAATCACATCAACTTCAGCTCTTTCTTTCGAAGTTAAGACAGACAACAAATTCTATCCTGACCATTACAGCGTTGAAGTTTCAGAAGACGGCGAAAACTTCACTGTTGTTATGGAAGAAAACGCTCCAGAAGCTTACACAACAAAAACTATCGCCCTCAGCGCATACGCAGGCAAGAACCTTTACATCGCATTCCACCACTTCAACAGTAATTACTGCGCTGGCGTTTTAATCGACAACGCTGTTTTGACATCAGAAGGCGGCAACATCGAACCAGAAGTTGGCGGTGACACATGGGAAGACGCTATCGTAGTTTCTTCATTCCCATACACATCAACACCTGATTATGCTCAATTAAACAATGACTACACATTACCAGGTGAAGCACAAGACGGCGCTGACGTTGTTTACAAACTTACATTCACAGAAGAAACAACATTCAACGCAGCTATCGAAGGCGCTAACGGCAAATTAGCTTTGTATGCAGAAGACTTCAACGGCGAAGATGGCCCAGGCGCTGACAACTACTATAACCCAGAAGCAACTCCAGAAGGCGAAACATCATTCTCATACGACTTCAGCGATAACGACCTCAGCGACTTCATCACTATCGACGCTGACGGCGACGGTCATAACTGGTATATCGGTGACTGGGGTATTGATGGCAATACTTTAACATCTAATTCATACGATGACTGGGATGGCGCTATCACTCCTGACAACTACATCTCAACAGCTGAAGCTTATAGCATCACTGCTAATTCAACATTGACATTCAAGAGAGATAGCAATTATAACGAACATTTCTCTGTTGTTATCTCCACAGACAATGTTAACTTCACTTCTATCTATGAAGAAACATGTAAAAATCCTGCTGAAAAACTCTTGACATTAAGCCTTAGCGAATACGCTGGTCAAAACCTCCACATCGGTTTCCGTCATTATAACTGCACAGATGGTTATACATTATTCATCGATGACTTAGCATTAACAAGTGATTCAACTCCAGAAGAACCAGAAGAACCAGGTGAAGTAACATCATTATTCTCAGATAACTTCAACGACAACAACTTAGACGGCTGGAGAACATTCCAATTCGATACAGACGGTTACAACTGGGCTACATGCAACTCATACGGTATGGCTGGTCCTGACAATAGCACATGTATCTACTCAATGTCATACGCAACAGGTGTTTTAACTCCAGACAACTTCATCGTTACAACATCTAAATTCGCTATCACTTCAGCTTCAACATTCTCATTTGATGTAACACCAATGAACTATAGCTATATCTATGACAAATACGGTGTTGTTATTTCAGAAGACAACGAAAACTGGGCAGTAATTTATAGCGAAGCATTTGATGAAAACTCAGCACAAAATTGGGTTTCAAGAAACGTTGACCTTGGCGCATACGCTGGTAAAGAAATTTATATCGGTTTACGTCACTACGACTGCGACGGAAACTGGGGAACAGGTGTTTTAGTTGACAATGTTGCATTAACAGACGGTTCTGCTAAGAGAAACGGCGGCAACACATTAGCAATGACAGTTCCTGCTGGTACATATTACTTAGTAGCTTCAGCAACAGAAGCTTTCTCAGTAAGCATCGACGTTGAAGGTAATGAAGAACCACAAATCGCTAAAGTTACTTTCGAAGTTGAAGTTATCGACGCTAACTCAGCTAAGACAACAGCAAGACCTAACGAATTTACAGCTGAATATCACTACTCAGTATATGAAACAGCTGAAGTAAACGCAGCAGGCGGCGTTGAAGCTATAGCATTAGAACTCCGCGAAGACGAAACTCCATATACAGAAATCGACATCTGGACATGGACATGGTTCGAACCAGAAACAGAATACTATATCATCGGTACAGCTATGAATGCAGCCGGCGAATGGGGTCCAACAACATACGTTACATTCACAACTCCAGAAGCTGAAATCGAATATGAAGCAGCTGAAGTTACTGTTGAAATCGAAACAATCAACGCTACATCTGTAGTAGTTTCAACAACATCTAACGAATACACTACTGAATACCACATCGGCTCTATCTCAAAAGCTATGTTCGACTACATGGGCGAAGACGTTATCGTATCAGCATTACAAAACGACGGCTTACCTTACACAGGCAATAACGAACATACTTTAAGCAATCTCAATCCTTCAACAGAATACTACGTTATCGTAACAGCTATGAATGAAGCTGGCGAATGGGCTCCTGCAACTATTGAAGCATTCACAACATTAGAATCAGACCCAGAACCACAAATCGCTGAAATTACTATCGAAGTTGAAGTATTAGGCGCAAGAGAAGCTAAATCAACTGTTACACCTAACGAATTCGCTGTAGGTTACATCTACTCTATCTTCGATAAAGCAGAAGTTGAAGCATCAAGCATCGACGCTATCGCAGGTGAATTACAAGCTGAAGGCATATCTTACACAGATGTTGACATCTGGACATGGGAAAACCTCGAACCTAAAACAGAATATTACTTCATCGGTTCAGCTCAAAACGCAGCAGGTGAATGGGGTCCAACAGCATCTGTTTCATTCATAACAGACGAAGACGGCTTAGTTGAATTGAACAGCATCGTTACTGTATATCCTAACCCAGCAACTTCTGTAATCTACATCAATTATGAAAACAATGCTCAAGTAAGCTTAATCGACATGACAGGTCGTTGCGTTAAAGCTACTGAAATCTCAGGCGACGCAACAATCAATGTTGAAGACTTAGAAAAAGGCATGTACATCATTAAGATTCAAGAAGGCAACAACACAATGATTCAAAGAGTTGTTGTTAAATAATGGCTAATGACTAAAGTCTAAAGTCTAAAGATAAGGAGGCTGCTAAAATCTTAGCAGCCTCCTCTTTTATAACGCATTGCGTTAATTTCATTAGTTATGGAAGTGTTGGCAGTGTTGTTAGTAATGGAGTGATGTAGTAATTCAGTAATGTAGTCATGGCAGTGTTTTTAGTTTAAGTCTGTTTTAGTTATGGCAGTAATCATAGCTTGTAGTCTGGTTGTCTTGTAGTCTTTATAAAAGTCTTTCCTTTATAATCTTGTTTATCTCAGCTTTTGGCAGTGCTCCTTGTGTCATCATAGGCTGTCCGTTCATCGGGACGAACAGCATTGTAGGAATGGAGCGTATTCCAAATGCTCGCGACAATTCTTCTTCAGCCTCGGTATCTATCTTATAAATATAAAGCTGTCCTTCATATTCCTTAGCGAGCTCTTCGAGTACAGGAGCTAACATTTTGCATGGCCCGCACCATGAGGCATAAAAGTCGATGATAGCTGGTTTGTCGCCTTTATATTTCCATTCGGTAGGATTCTTTTCATAATCCATCACCTTGTCTAAAAATTCTTTTTTTGTCAGATTTATAGTTGTCATTTTCTTGTCTCCTTCGCTTTTCGTCACTTTTTGAGAAGCAGCTTCCAAGACTGGAAGCTGCATAATCACAAACATTAACATTATTTTAAAATTCATTGCATGGCTTTATTTTTTAGGATTTCTTGTATTTGGGTCATTCCTTAATCATATTATTTTCCGAGTTTTTCTTCTACTTTCTCCTTGCTTAATTTCTTGGTGCAGAAGAACCAGTCGTAGCAGTGCATATCCTCGTCTGAGCTTTGCATTCTTTCTTTCGCTACGCCGCATGATCCTGCTGTTGGAACGATTACCTCATCGCCTGGACGCCAGTCGGCTGGCATCGCTACTCCGAAGTTGTCTGCTGTCTGCAAAGCTACCAACACTCTCATGATTTCGTCGAAGTTACGTCCTAATGCGAGAGGATAGTACATGATGGTGCGAATCTTGTCGAATGGGTCGATGAAGAAGACTGCACGTACCGCTGATGTTGAGCTCTCACCTGGTTGAATCATGCCGTACATCTTGGCAACATTCATTGTGATATCTTCGATGAGAGGGAATTTTATTTCCATATCTTTCATGCCTTTCCAGTCAATCTTTTCCTTAATGGTGCGCAACCATGCGATGTGACTGTACAAACCATCCACAGAGAGACCGACCAACTGAGTGTTGAGTCTTTCGAATTCATCAGCTAATTTGCCAAATGACATGAACTCTGATGTACATACCGGTGTGAAGTCGGCTGGATGGCTGAATAAAATTTTCCACATTCCTTTATAGTCTGATGGGAAATTGATTTCACCTTGTGTTGATTTTGCTACGAATGAAGGAGCTTTGTCGCCAATTCTTGGCATTACGTTTATTGTTGTGTTGTTTGTTTCCATTTTATTTCTGTTTTAATTTGTTAATTTATTTTGTTTTTACCTTTGCCTTTAGACTTTTGTCTTTAAACGTTAGTCGTCGGCTTTTGTTCATTTTGACAATGCAAAAATAATATGGAAACACGTCATAAGTCAAACAGATATTTTCTATCTTTGCATCGATTTTATCTATTATAAAATCACATAGACTCATAGACTCATAGACTTATAGACTCATAGACTTATAGACTCATAGACTTTAAAAACATGACATTACAACAATTAGAATACATTATCGCTGTTGACAAATACCGTCATTTTGTAAAGGCAGCTGAATCATGCAACGTAACACAATCTACTCTCAGCATGATGATACAGAAGTTAGAACAAGAATTAGAGATAAGCATTTTCGACAGAAAATCGCAGCCCATACAGCCGACCGAGATAGGCAGCCGTCTTATAGATCAAGCTCGAGTGATTCTATATAACGCTAAACAGTTTAAGGAATTAGCGATAACAGAACGTCAGCAGGAATCTGGCAAAGTCGTTTTAGGCATAATCCCTACCGTCGCACCATATATTTTGCCTAAGTTGTTCAACATACTTCAGGAAAGAAATCCTAACATCAACCTTCATGTCAAGGAAATTACTACAGCGGAGATAATAAATCAGTTGGAGAAAGCTGAAATTGATATGGCGTTATTAGCGACACCGCTCAACAATCCTAATTTCTTGGAGATTCCAGTATATTACGAAAGATTTTTCGCCTACGTCTCCCCTACCGAGCCTTTATATAATATAATTAAGGAGTATGAGATGAATCACATCCCGACAGAACATCTCTGGGTCTTGAAAGAAGGTCACTGTCTGCGTAATCAAGTGATGCGACTCTGCGAATCCGATTCTGGTTTCTCCACCACATACGAAGCAGGCAGCATCGACACTTTGATAAAGATTGTCGATACCAATGGAGGCTATACTATCATCCCAGAATTACATATCGACTTATTGACGGAACAACAAAAGGCTAACGTACGCCCTATCGTCAATCCGGAGCCTAACAGAGAGATTTCGTTGGTTGTAAGAAACGACTACGTCAAGGAAAGACTTCTTAACGTCATTGCGAAGAACATCTCCGATACAATTCCTGCGAATATGCTCGATGAAAGATTGAAGAAGTTTTCGATAAAATTGTAAAATCCACGATTTATCCACAAATTTTTATTCGCGAAATAACACGAATTGACATGAAATTGATATTCTCTCAGTGACTTGGTGTCTTAATTTTGGGCGTTCCGGCTCCGCCGTCGGGCTTTCCGCTATATCTTTGCTCGCTTCAATTCCACCTCACTCAAAAAATTCCGTTGTCTGTTGTCCGTTGTCTGTTGTCTGGAAAAGCTCGCAAAGGATGCCGCTCCAATCCCTAACGCAGAGAGGAGTTGAAAATTGAAAATCTGAATCTCAGAACTTCAATACTATTATAAACTACAAACTATCTTTCATAATGATAACGTAGTGAATATACTCCTATGTATTCACCTTCTATTCTGTATAGAATGCGATGCTCTCTATTTATTCTCCTGCTCCAATATCCTGCTAATTCATACTTTAATGCTTCTGGTTTCCCTATTCCATAATAAGGATCTTTCTTTATTGCTGTCATCAGGGCACCAATTCTTTTAAGTAATTTAGGATTGTTTTGTTTCCAGAATATAAGGTCTTCTTTGGCGGTCTGTTTAAATAGTAATTCCATAGTCGTTCAGATCAACGTCAACATATGGTTCCTTCTCGGCTTTTCTGATACGATCTACATAATCCTGTTTATAATGAGACTTTCCTTTGTTCTTATAAAGTCCCAATAATATCAATTCTTTTAAAGCTCGGTTTGATTTGTAACAATTAATGTTTCCTTTTGGTGATGTTCTCATTTTCTTAAATTTTAATTATGCAAAACTACAACATTTACAAGCATTTGTCAAGAAGAAAATTGTAAAATTTCATTAACTAAATCTTAACAAAAAAATAACGAAAGTCCCGCAGTGACGACAGAGAATAGGCTGGCGGTGAAAAGCGAAGCACCTGCTTATAATCTGTTGCTTTAACAGAGCTGATTTAGAATTTCTAAATTATAAAGTCGCATCAACGACATATTATTTATTTTTTATGTGTCGTGTGATACAGTCTCTACATTGTCTTTTTAACATTTTTTAACTTTTTTATTTGAAACCGATATTTTAATTT
Organism: Bacteroidales bacterium; assembly: GCA_045631805.1. Taxonomy (GTDB): domain Bacteria; phylum Bacteroidota; class Bacteroidia; order Bacteroidales; family F082; genus Limimorpha. The sequence goes on from JAZQVL010000111.1 coordinate 7,509, forward strand.
TGCAGAGAACTTAAAAAACTATTTTTATGGAAAACATTAAAAATCTTATATACACCATAAGAGGTGTGAAAGTCATGCTGGATTCTGATTTGGCTCAACTATACGGCTACACAACAAAAGCATTCAACCAGCAAGTAAAAAACAACATCGAAAAATTCGATACTGATTTTAGGTTTCAATTAACGAAAGAAGAATACAATGAAATATTAAGGTCAAAAAATTTGACCTTAGAATTAGAAAACGACTTTTTGAGGTCAAAAAATTTGACCTCAAAAGAACAAAGAGGCGGACGACAATACCGTCCTTTCGTGTTTACAGAACAAGGAATCTATATGCTGATGACTGTCTTAAAAGGCGAGCTTGCCACAAAGCAAAGCATCATCCTTATAAGAACATTCAAAGAAATGAAAGATTTCATCCTTACAAACAACATTATTGAAAACAAAGAATTACTGCATATTTCCATACAAACGACTCAAAACACAAATGACATTGCCAAGATTAAAAGCGAGATGTTCACCAAAAATGACTTTGCAAAATTCATTGACAACTTCACAGAAAACAAAACATCTGAAATTTTAATCCTAAACGGTGAATATTTCAATGCCGACATTGCATACAACAACATATACGACTTAGCAAACAAAAGCATTTATATCATAGATAACTATATTGGAATCAAAACATTATTATTATTAAAAAACATAAGAGAAAACATCAAGGTTTGTATTTTCAGTGACAATATCGGGAAAGGTCTTCATCAGTTTGAATACGATGATTTTAAAAAACAATATCCCAATATTGACATATCATTTTACAGAACAAACGGCGCTTATCATGACAGATATATAATAACAGATTACTGTACTCCAAATGAAAACATTTTCCATTGCGGAGCTTCATCAAAAGATGCGGGGAATAAAATAACAAGCATCACCAAGATAAGCGACAAAGAAATATATCATCATATAGTTGATACGCTATTGACAAATCCTGTTTTGACATTGTAAATGCGATTAAACAATATACATCAACTCCTAACTGAAAAGACGCATCAACATTTTTTTATTTTTAAAAGTAGTGTTGGAGTAATGAAGTAATGGAGTAATGAAGTAATGGAGTTTTTTCTTGAGAAAACAATTTCGTGTAATTCCGTGAGGTTTAGTGGATTGTTTTAGGTTCAAAAAAAACTCCGCGTAAATACATGAGATACGCGGAGTTTTTAGTTCAATGGCTAATAGCAAAAGCTTAAAGTTCATTAACAACTTTCATCAGTTGTTCTCCCAATCCGATGGTGTATCCTTGTGAGATGAACACTATCTCGTTTTGTGTGTTAGCCACGATGAAAATTGGGAGGTTATTATTTTGGAGTCGCATGTTAGCGACAATCTCTTTCAACATCTTGCCGTCTTCGATACCGAAAGTAAGGTTTTCTGGAAGACCTTGGAAGTTCTTCTTTTCAAAGTTCTTCTTATGTTCTTCGTTTTGGAACAAGAAGACGAAGCTTCTACCCCACTTATCTAATTGATCTTTAACCAAAGCGATATCCTGCATTGCGTGTGTCGTTGGCTCGCTGCCGCCGTCCAAGAGACCGAGAACATAGAAACCACGTCCTGTAGTCTGCAACAAACTCATATCTTCAGCTTTGTCAAGAGGCATATATCTGTTTTCTGAGTTGAAGTTACCGATTATTTTGAGACCTTTTTCTGGTTCTCTCATAACCAATTCAATGTTTGTTGTCTGGTCTGACTCTATGTTGAAGAATGTCATACGAGCGAGGACGCTGCCGTCAGAGAGACGAGTACCTGTTGTCAATACATAATAGCCAGGGTCAAGAGCGAGACCGTTTTCAAATAATGTAGAATATTGTTCGCCTACATCCATGCCTGGGTCTTTAGCGTCGTATGTCAACAAGTCGAAATTAGTTCCGTCGAATTTCTTGATAGAAAAATGAGTGTAATAACGGAGGTCTGTCAATGCGCCTACTGGTTTGTAATCAGCTATCAAAGTACCTTGGCGTGTTGGAACCACTTTAACATCTCCTTCTTCTGTAAACTTAACGTCAATCCAATCATTGCCTGAAATGTATTGCACCTTACCGGTGATTGGGTCGATGCGTGAAGCTATGCCGAGAGAACGTGCCATTGACACGAAGAAGATATTTCTTGAACGTGAGTCTGTAATCATCGACTTCAAGACACTTGTTGGTGCCATTGGGATGTTACGAGCATTCAATTCATCTTTTATAATGATGTTTTCTTTAATCCAATCTACGAGTTCTTGTGGGTTGTTTCTGAATTGCTCAGCTTGTTCTTTTGTAAAGTATGAAGAAAGAGCTTTCTTATAAGGCACGAGCATTTCGTTAGAAACACGAGGATTCAAGATATAAGCGTTATAGATGTCGCCTTTGCCTTTAGGAGAATTGTCGAAATTGTCTTTCAATACTGCCAAAGAGATGTCGCGTAAATCCTTATCGCTGATTTCATGAAGGAGATTCAACGCTATTCTTGCTCCGCCCTTATCGTCGGCATATTGAATGAAATCCATGATGGTTTGGTAGTTACCCCATGATTTTTCAATCAAAGCATTGACTTCTTTATCTTTGAAGTTTCTTGGGAAAGAAGCGATGTATGCATTTCTAATAGAATCTTCGTAAGCGAAACGGCGGTCGTTTTCAGCGCGCATTTCAGGTGTCACATTAGGCATCTTTGCTTTTTCTGCTGGAGGAGTGATGTCGTATTCTACTATCATTTCATTGCCATGACATTTTTCGAGTTTAACGACAATCTCATTTTTCTCGCCGAAAGGCATTTCCTGGAATCCGAATTTACCGTCTTTAGAAGCATAGACGAGCATATCACCTTGACCTGCTGTCATCCATGTCTCGCCGTTTTCATCTGTTTGTTTAACAGCCACTGTGCAGAATTCAGCGTAGTTATAAATCTTGAACTCTACTCTTGCATCTGTAACAGGGTTATTATTAATATCAACGACTTTGATAGTCATCTTTGATGTTTCAGCATAATTATAAACCACGTTGATTTCAGTGTGGTTAGGTGTTACAGAGATAACTTCCTCTGGACCGTAGTAACGTCCGAACACGCGAGTGTGAAGGAGGAGACAACGAGAAGCAGGAGCGTTGAACCAACCGAGGTTGAGAACAGGTTCTGGTTCGCAAGCGCCGAGGAAGAACCATTCGCCATCGACGTAAGCTTCAACCCAAGCGTGGTTATCGTCGCAGTGAGCCCAACGAGGTGTATAAACCTGACGTGCAGGGATACACATCGCACGCAATGCTGCTACAAGGAATGTTGACTCTTCGCCGCAACGGCCCCATGATGTTTTCACTGTTGCGAGAGGAGAACTTGTTCTTGAGTCGGAGCCTTTGTAGTTAGCTTTCTCATGGCACCAGTGGTTTATTTCCAAGACTGCATCATACATCGACAAGTCTTTCACTCTGTCTTTCAATTCATCATAGAATACGAATCTTGAGTCATCCAAGTTTTCGTTGTTGATTCTGACAGGAACAACGAAATGGTTAAATTCTCTTTCTGGAATATTAGCGCCCCAAGGCATTTCATCTTTTGCCTTATATGAAGCCAAAATATTTCTATGATAGAATGTACCCGGATAATCGGTGATGTCGCTGAGTGGCATATAAGCATACAAGAATTGTAACGCTTCTCTATCTCTTTGCGGCATTTCTGTGTTTAAGATACCGAACAAGTCGCCGTTTGGCAATTGCTTCATTTTTTCTTGGAGGTCTTTTTCTATTTCAGCACGTTGTTTTGCATCAGAAAAGAAATGTTCTTCTTTGTTAGAACAAGAAACAACGAAACCGATAAATAATATGACCAACAATAAGTTCTTAATCTTTCTCATAGTCATAATTATTATAATGAATATTTAGCTGGTCTTTCAATACATTCGCTGCGGTCAGGGCCGTATGACACGAGAGTGATAGGAACGCCGACATATTCTTCGATGAACTCGATGTACTTGTTGAGTTCGCGAGGTATTTCTTTTTCTATCTTCTGATTCCAGCCTTTGAATGTTTCCAATACAGGAGTCATTGTCTGTGTGCAAGCGTCGAAAGGAAGGAAATCTATTTTATCATTTTTATAATTATAAGCTGTTGCAGCCTTTATTTCTTCGAAGTCGTCCATGACGTCAGATTTCATCATCATGAGGTTAGTGACGCCGTTGAGCATTACTGAATATTTAAGAGCTGGAAGGTCGAGCCATCCTGTACGGCGGGCGCGTCCTGTTGTAGAACCGAACTCATGACCGTTCTTACGGAGCTTGTCTCCTACTTCGTCGAACAATTCTGTTGGGAATGGGCCAGTACCCACGCGTGTGCAATATGCTTTGAAGATACCGAACACCTTACCGATTCTGCTTGGAGCAACGCCGAGGCCTGAACATGCGCCGGCAGCAATAGCTGACGATGATGTCACGAAAGGATAGCTTCCGAAGTCAACATCGAGGAGAGTTCCTTGTGCGCCTTCTGCGAGAATACGTTTACCTTCGTCCAATGCTTTGTTAAGGAAATATTCGCTTTCGATGAAATTGAACTGTTTCAAGAATTCGATAGCTTTGAACCATTCTTCTTCATATTTCTCGAATGACATGCCATCAAGAAGAAGAGTGCTCATATCGAAGTTGAGGTTTCTGATTTGGTCGAGGTGAGTGTTCTTCAGTTTCTCATAACGAGCCTTGAAGTCGTCGGCTGCTATGTCGCCGATACGGATACCGCGACGAGCTGTCTTGTCGGTATATGTTGGTCCTATACCTTTTAAAGTAGAACCGATTTTATTTTTTTGCAATGCGTTTTCGTTAGCAGCGTCGAGAGCGCGGTGTGTTGGAATGATGAGATGAGACTTGTTAGAGATGAGGAGTCTGTCTCTGATGTCAATACCGCTTTCTGCGAGCTTATCAATTTCATCTTTGAAAATTTTGGCATCGATGATGACGCCATTGCCGATGACGTTGATACATTTTTCGTTAAAAATACCGGAAGGAATTGTATGCAAGACGAATTTCTTACCGTCGAACTCGATAGTGTGACCTGCGTTTGGTCCACCTTGAAAACGAGCTACAATATCATAATGAGGTGTGAGAGCATCGACGACCTTACCTTTACCTTCGTCGCCCCACTGCAATCCAAGAAGCAAATCAATTTTTGCCATAATTACTTATTGATTTTTATTATTTTACAAAAAAACTGGCTAAATATCACTCGCGATCTGGAGAGCATACTGTAAGTATGTGTATTTAGCATTCAAAATTAGTAAAAATCTCAGTACGATTATGAAAAAAATTGCTTAATTTTAAAATTATTACTAAGTAATTAACATTCAATGTTTCTTTCCATTCTTGCCACCTTATTGACAAGCGGCATTTTTCTCAACTCGCCGATAACTGCGTCTAATTGTTTAACATTATTAACATAAAAACACACTACAGCATCCACCATTCCGCCTTCGCCTTGTATCTTGACAGAATGAAGATCTAATTCCAATTTTTCGTTCAACATAGCAAACAAAGAAGCTCCGAAACCTTTTCTATTGACGCCTGTTATCTTCAAGGTCGCCATGAATGCGATGTCTTCACTGAATTTCCATTTCGCCTTCACTATATTCTTGCCATAACGCGACATCAGGCTGATGGCTTTAGGACAATCGGGACGGTGTATCTGCATAGGCTGATTTGGAAAAGAAATCGCCACCACATCATCGCCAGGAATCGGGTTACAACATGTTGAGATAGTGTAATCCAATTCATTTATATCATTGTTTACTGTCTCCGCACTAACATTATCATCGGTTTTTGCCGTCGATCCCGCCAAACCGAAAGTGAGTATTTTCAGCAACACATTGGAAGCTCTTCGTCCGTTGTTAAACAATGGTTCTATATCCTGGGATGTTATTTTTCCCAATGCCACATAATAATATAAGTCTATACGTCCGCCGAGACCGACTTTTTCCACTATATAGTTTATGTTTTGTCGGCTGAAATCGACATTGAAATTCTTGAAGAACGTCTCAAGTCGTGACTTGCCTTTTTCTTTAAATGTTCTTCTGTAATCTTTGATTCCGCTTTTAAGTCGTGACTTAGCTAAAGAAGTCACCAAATAATCGAAGGATTTTTCTTGCGGATTCTGAAAATCTGAAGTTATGACTTCTACCTGGTCGCCCATATTCAAGACATAATCCATCTGCACAAGTTTCTTATTGACATTAGCTCCTATGCAATGATTACCTATCTCACTATGAATCATATAGGCAAAGTCAAGAACCGTCGATCCTTTAGGCATGTTTTTCATTTCCCCCTTTGGAGTGAAGACGAAAATCTCGTCGTTGAAGAGGTCGAGTTTAAAGCTGTTGAGAAACTCTATTGCTGAGGTATCGCCCGAATTAGTCAGATGCTTTACATTGTCGAGCCACGACATGAGGCTGTTGTTGTCGTTTTTATATTTAAGGTAAGCCATCACTCCGCGTCGTGCGATGATGTCCATTTTACGTGTTCTTATCTGCGTTTCAATCCAGTTGCCTTGTTGGCTCATAAACACAGCGTGAATTGACTCATAGCCGTTTGTCTTCGGGAAGGAAAGCCAGTCTCTAAGTCGTGCGTTATTAGGTCTATAGAACATCGTCAATATGCCGAACACCTGCCAGCACTGTATTTTCTCCAAATCGAGCGGACAATCTATGACGATTCGAAGCACAAACAAATCATAAATCTCTCTCAGCGAGAGCTCGTATTTATGCATTCTCTCCCATATTCCGCTTTTGCTTCTCTCAAGGATTTGTATCTCAGCTTTGACGCCTATCTTTTCGAGTTCAGCCTTGACAGGTCTTGCAAACTCTTCAAGTTCAGCGACTTTACTCTCCCTAATCTCATCCAATTGTTTTGTCACCGATTCATACACCTGAGGATTTATATATTTAAGGCATAGATTTTCGAGTTCCATTTTAACGTCATAGAGGCCGAGACGGTAAGCGAGAGGAGCATAAAAAGAGAGCGTTTCAGACGCTATTTTAAGCTGTTTATGATGCGGCATAGATTCAAGAGTCCTCATATTATGAAGTCGGTCGGCTATTTTCACTAAGATGACACGAATATCGTCATTCATGGTGTTGACAATCTTTCTATAGTTTTCAGCCTGAATACTTTCTATGCTATTTTGGAAATCTATGCCTTCTAATTTGGTGAGGCCTTTCACCACCCGAGCGACCTTAGGGCCGAACTCATCGCTGATATATTCCTCCGTATATTCTGTATCCTCGACCACATCGTGCAGAAGAGCGCTGACGATTGAGGTCGTACCCATTCCTATCTCCTTGGCTACGATTATAGCCACCGCTATAGGATGGAAGATGTAAGGCTCTCCCGACTTACGGCGTGCGTCTTTATGAGCAAAAGCAGCAAACTCGTAAGCCTTCCTAACAAGTTCTATATCAGACTCGTTTTTTCCCGTTGTCCAAGATTCAAGCAATACATCATACAACTTGTCCATTTCAAGCTGTTCTTCTTTGGAGTATGTATCAGGATAATTCATCGTTTTCAGCATTTGAACTTGCAAAGTTAATATGCTTTTTTCGAAAATCAATAGGGAAAGTTAAAAAAATTTAAGAATAGTTTAAGGCTTAAGGTTTAAGGTTTAAAGTTTAAGGTTATAAAAAAACTCAGAATCTCATTTCCGAGATTCTGAGTTTCCAAAACCATTAGCCTTTCGCCTTTAGACTTTAGCCATTCGTCATTAGCCATTAACTGTTGCCATATGTGCGATAAGGTCTAAAACCTTGTTTGAATATCCGATTTCGTTGTCGTACCATGAAACGACTTTTACGAATTTATCTGTGAGATAAACGCCTGCGTTAGCGTCGAAGATTGATGTGAGTGTGCAGCCCAAGAAGTCTGATGAAACGACTGCGTCTTCTGTGTAGCCGAGAACGCCTTTGAGTTCACCTTCTGAAGCTTCTTTCATAGCTTTGCAGATAGCTTCTTTTGAAGCTGGCTTTTGGAGGTTAACTGTAAGGTCAACAACAGAAACGTCTAATGTAGGAACGCGCATTGAGATACCTGTGAGTTTGCCGTTCAATTCAGGGATGACTTTACCAACAGCTTTAGCAGCGCCAGTTGATGAAGGAATGATGTTGCCTGAAGCAGCACGACCGCCACGCCAGTCTTTCAATGATGGACCATCAACAGTCTTTTGTGTTGCTGTAACAGAGTGAACTGTTGTCATCAAACCGCTTTCGATACCGAAGTTGTCGTGTAAAACTTTAGCGATTGGAGCCAAGCAGTTTGTTGTACATGAAGCGTTAGAAACGAATTGAGTTCCTTTGACGTATGTTTTTTCATTAACGCCGCAGACGAACATTGGAGTGTCGTCTTTTGAAGGGGCTGACATAACGACGTATTTAGCACCAGCTTCGATATGAGCTTGAGCTTTGTCTTTTGAGAGGAACAAGCCTGTTGATTCAACAACGTATTCAGCTTCTACTTCATTCCATTTCAAGTTTGCTGGGTCTTTTTCTGCAGTGATGCGGATTGGATTACCATTGACGATGAGAAGATTTTTCTCTACGTCGAAATCTATTGTGCCGTCGAATTGACCGTGCATTGTGTCATATTTCAACATATATGCTAAATAGTCAACTGGGCATAAGTCATTGATACCTACTATTTCAATGTCATTACGAGTTTGAGCAGCTCTGAAAACGAAACGGCCTATTCTACCAAAACCGTTAATACCAACTTTAATTTTTGCCATGTTTTTATAGTTTTTATAGTGTTAACAAAATAAAAATATTTTTTCTTTCAAACTCGCAAATTTAATTATTTTTTTGGAAAGATTTTAAAATGAGATGAGATTTTTTTTTGAGGGTTTTGAGGGACTTGAGTTCCTCAGGTCCCTCAGCTACCTTGAGTTCCTCAGGTCCCTCAAGCCCCAAAATTATTTTCCTTACCTCTAATAAATTAAGAGTATTTTTTCTTATTTTTGCAATCATGGATAAGATTAGAAATTTTTGTATTATAGCTCACATCGACCACGGTAAGAGCACATTGGCAGACAGACTTTTAGAGAACACCAAGACTTTATCACAGAAAGAATTAGTCAATCAAGTTCTCGATGATATGGATTTGGAACGCGAGCGCGGCATCACCATCAAGAGCCACGCCATCCAAATGAATTATATTAAAGATGGTGTCAACTACACCCTCAACCTCATCGACACTCCCGGTCACGTTGACTTCTCCTACGAGGTTTCTCGTTCAATCGCCGCTTGCGAAGGCGCGTTGTTAGTCGTAGATGCCACACAAGGTATCCAAGCTCAGACTATCTCCAACCTTTATATGGCAATGGAGCACGACTTGGAAATAATTCCTGTCATCAACAAAATAGATATGGACAGCGCTAACCCAGAGATGGTGGAAGACCAGATCGTTGACCTCATCGGCTGCGAACGCTCCGACATCTTACGATGCAGCGCACGTAATAATATAGGTATCGAAGAAATCCTCGACGCTATCGTCAACAGAATACCTGCTCCTAAAGGCGATCCTAACGCTCCTTTGCAGGCTCTCATCTTCGACTCCGTATTCAACTCATATAGAGGCATCATCGCCTACTTCCGTATCTTCAACGGAACAATCCGCAAAGATGAACTCGTAAAGTTCTTCGCAACAAAGATGGAATATCATGCCGACGAAATAGGCGTGCTTCAACTCAAACAAGTTCCTAAAGAAGAGCTCTCAGCAGGTAACGTAGGTTATATCATCTCCGGCATCAAGACTTCTTCCGAAGTAAAGGTTGGCGATACCATCACTCATGTGGAACGTCCTTGCGACAAACCTATCGAAGGTTTCGAACATGTCAAGCCTATGGTTTTCGCCGGCGTGTATCCTGTGAGTGCCGACGACTACGAAGAGCTCCGCTCTTCATTAGAGAAATTACAGCTCAACGACGCTTCATTGGTTTGGGAGCCTGAGTCATCAGCAGCTCTCGGCTTCGGATTCCGCTGCGGCTTCTTAGGACTGCTCCACATGGAAATCGTTCAGGAACGCCTCGACCGTGAATTCAACATGGACGTCATCACCACAGTTCCTAACGTTTCTTTCAAGGCTTATCTCACCGACGGCGAAGAACTCGACGTTCACAACCCAAGCGGCCTCCCTGAAGTGACAAAACTCGACCATATAGACGAGCCTTTCATCATAGCAGAGATAATCACCAAGAACGAATTCGTAGGTTCTATCATGAAATTATGTATCGATAAACGTGGCGTCTTGATGAACCAGACATATCTCACAACAGACCGCGTCGAGCTTAAGTTCCAGATGCCTTTGAGCGAAATAGTTTTCGACTTCTATGACAAATTAAAATCTATATCAAAAGGTTACGCTTCTTTCGACTATCATATAGCAGGTTACCAACAAGCTAATTTGGTTAAATTGGATATTATGTTGAACGGCGAAGTCGTCGATGCTTTGTCAACATTGATTCACCGCGACAACGCCTACGCTTTCGGTCGTAAGATGTGTGAAAAACTGAAAGAGCTTATCCCTCGTCATCAATTCGACATCGCTATTCAGGCTTCTATCGGAGCTAAGATTATCGCAAGAGAGACAGTACGTCAGGTTCGTAAGGACGTTACCGCAAAATGTTACGGTGGCGACGTCAGCCGTAAACGTAAACTCCTCGAAAAACAGAAAGCCGGTAAAAAGAGAATGCGTCAAATCGGTAGCGTAGAGGTTCCACAATCAGCGTTCTTGGCAGTACTTAAATTAGATTAAAAGCTCTAAAATTATAGAATTTTAAAATTTTAGAGTTTATATAAACAACGATGCTTGAAGAAAATTTCAGGCATCGTTGTTTTTGTTGTGTTTATGTACAACGTTTTATTCTTATTAATTCTGATTCCATCTCTTCTATTGTTGGTAGTGATGACTGATAATCTGTTTTCTTCAATCTATATTCTGCAATGCCAATTGGCGTTTCAATACCTTTAAAAGACCATTTCACTTTTGTATCATCTTTTCCTTGGCAAATCAACAATCCTATAGTGGAATTGTCATCCTCTTTTTTTAAAACATTATCTACAGCATTCACATAGAAATTTAATTTACCAACAAATTCCGGCTTAAAATCATAGGTTTTCAACTCTACAACGACATAAGATTTTAACCAGATATGATAAAACAACATATCCAAATAATACGAAGAATCGGACACTCTCAATTCCACTTGTCTTCCCACAAATGCAAAACCTTTTCCCAACTCCAGAAGAAATCGTTCAATATTACGAGACAGTGCTAATTCCAAATCACGCTCATCATACTCTTCTTGTATTGACAAAAAATCAAAATGATATGGATCTTTCAAAATTTCTTGTGCCAACTTTTGCCTAGGAATAGGTAATGTATCACAAAAGTTAGTCAGAGCACTCCCTTTAGCCTTGTATTCATCATTTAATATTGACTTTTCAAGTACGGATCTACTCCAATTATTATCTATAGTTTGCTTTATATAAAACAAAGCCTCATCTATTTTCTTACACTTTGTTATAATAATACAATGATGTTTCCAAGGAATTGAATATAAGGTTTCTGGAAATTCTCCACCAAGTTGGTGGAGTTTTATATCTTGATGATTATAAAACAAATACCATTTCTTTATATACCATAAATTCGTAGTAGAAAATCCTTTAGCTAACGGAAATGCTGTCTTCAAATCTATGCTCAATCTTTCAACAACACCACTTCCCCATATCTCCTCTATTTTTCTATCCGCCATTTCTTTACCCAATTGCCAATAAAAACCAAGCAACTCTTTATTAACATTAAGGGACGCCTTAATCTGACTATTACGATATAATTGCTTTATTTGTTCAAACCACAAAGCATAATCATCATTAACAATACCGTCTTTTGATAAAATCAATTTATTTTCCATTTACCATTATAAATTTTGGTGTTTAACAATAGTTTGGTTCTCTTTACTGCAAATTTATAACAAAGCAAATAAAACAACAAGACATCAACAAGAAAAATCTTCGCATCATTTCATTTTTAACATTTTTTTATGATTTTATTAAGATTTATGTTAATATTTATTTATAAAGACACCAAGTTTATAACATATAAACAACGATGCTTGAAGAAAATTTCAGGCATCGTTTTTATTTCACGAAGAATAAATCTCCACTCCTACTCTGTTTATATGTTCTATCAGACTCTCATTTTTCAAAGAAGAATACAACGAAACATCAAACATATAAGGAAACAACAATTCATCTATACCATCTATAATATCTAATAAATCATTATGTTCGAGTTTGTCACCAAGCAACGTGATGTCAATATCAGAGAACGGCTTATAAGTTCCTTTTGCTCGAGAACCGTACAAAATCACTTTTTCAATCTTCGGTTTCTTTGAAAAAAGTTCACAGAGTTTCTTCCAATATTCCTCTTTGATTCCGTGTCTCATAAACTCAAAAACTTATTTTTTCGAGCATCGCTTTCTCATATTCCACAAACAATGGATAATACACATTAATAATATTATCGACAATACGCTTTGCTGTATCGTCATCATATTGATGTGAAGTAATGTTTCTGTCCGATATTGTCTGCATCCATTGCTCATCATTGATAAGACCGAATCTCAAAGCATGACGAATTGCATCTCTCGAACCGAAAATCTCCGTCATTCCCTGATACTCCGCATAATCTTTCATAACCTTCCACGCTAATTCATGAGTAAACTCGAAACATTGTATCAAGCCTTCATTTATCAAATAACTAATATTATGATTTGAATACTGCTCACTACTGATTATCTCAACAGCTTCAGAAAGTCTCTTTAATGCTCTGCGGTAATTCCCGAAGCGCTGCATCCATCTTACATCTTTTTCTACGCTCATATTTTTGATATTTGGTTCTTAATTCACCTATGCAAAGGTATGAATAAATAATCAAGCAAACAAGAATTATTTTCTTAAAAATTATTAAGAAAATCAATCGTTTATACAACTAATGGCTAATGAGAAAAGGCTAATGGCTAATGGTAAAAAAAGGAGCTACTTTTTAAAAGCAGCTCCTAAACTTGTAGTCTTGTAGTCTTGTTGACTTGTAATCTTATCTATTATAAATATGTATATCAAATTTCAAGTCTTTCTTCTTCTTGTCTTCTGGCTCAAAGATTATTGTCTTTGTCGTATTTGGAACCAAATCGAAGAAGTTGGCTGAGAACTCACCTTGTTCCGTTGTTGATACAAACACATCTTTTACCAAAACCTTTGAGTTGAATTCGAGATGATATTTTCCGTCAACGAATGTGACCTTAGGCTCGAGCTGTGTCTCGATAAGATTCAAGTCCTTTGGATATTTGAAGAAATGCAATCTCTCGCTCAAGACAGTGTCGTCTTCCATGAATATTATTCGAGCATAACAGTCAGACTTCATCTTTTCAGTCATATTGATAGCAATATCTCTATTAAAACGGTAACAGCTATTAGCCTTAACATCAACTACTTCAGAAAATGCGAACATCTCATTTCCGCGCATATCTTCAACGATGATACGGATACGTCCATCAATGTTACGTTGTAAATCATTGCAAATCCACAACTTATAATTGTCTTTACCAGCATCATCAAGGCCTAATAAAATAGGAGCATACATTTCGCTGAGTTCATAATGGAAGGCCTTTTTATTCCCATAGTAATCTATTGAAGCCCATGATATTGAAGGCCATGCGTCGTTAAGTTGCCAATAGAGAGAGCCCATGCTACGAGGACGTGAGCTACGTTGTGCTGTGATAGCTATTTCCATTCCGTATGACTGTGAGAGCTGGCTGAGATATACATAATCTTTAAAGTCTTTAGGCTCGCCGAAATATTTAACGACGTGTTCTTTAATAAGTTTCTCGCCTCTTGGATGTTTCTGATGTGCTTGGATAACAGGGTTATCGAAGTCGAGGTTTTTATCCATAACTTCTATTGTCGAAATCGAAGGATAAGACTGATAACCGAACTCACTGTTGAAACGACCCACTTTTTCACGATACATCTCGTAAGGCAATTCGCCCCACCAGACGCCCCAATAGTGAACGTCGCCTTCAACCAAACTGACAGCCCTTCCCCATCCGTTCTTAGGAGAACTTGGCCAGTAAGGTCTTGATTTATCGTTGGTCTTTACAACGTCATCCAAAAGCACTTCAAAGAGTTTGTCGTAACCTTCTTTCATTTCCTTATATTCCTCATCAGACCAGCCCATCGAGTTTTGCCATCCCCAGTTATAATAACCCTCGCTGATTTCGTTGTTGCCGCACCATAATGCGAGAGAAGGATGGTTTTTAAGTCTAATGACTTGTTCTGTAGCTTCTTCTCTTACGTCATCGAGATAAGCGTCGGTGTAAGGATATGTTGAACCGATGAACATGAAATCTTGCCATACGAGTATGCCGAGGCTATCGCAGATGTCATAGAAATAATGAGGAGGATAGATGCCGCCGCCCCAAATACGCAACATATTCATGTGTGCGTCGCCGACACATTGTTCGAGAAGTTTCTGTGTTCTTTCCTTCGACATCCATGAAGTAATCATGTCTTCAGGGATATAGTTGGCGCCTTTCATATATAAAGGTATTCCATTAACTTTGAAATAGAAAGCCGTTCCGATGCTGTCTGGTTCCTCAACCATCTCGATTGTACGGATACCCATTTTAATATCTTTTTCTTCAATGATATTTTCTTTATCGAGCATCTTAACATTGAAGGTGTACATATTTTGTTCGCCTAATTCATTAGGATACCACAACTTAGGATTAGCCACTTCAAATGGGAATGAGAAATAGTTGTTACCTTTTTTAAGTTGTACTGTATTGTCTAAAATCTTCACGTCATTTTGGAAGAGTTGCAAAGTGACATCATGTTCTTTGTCAGCCTGAATATAAGTCTCGAGACATAAATCAGCTTTATTTTCTTCGATAGCAGAAGTTATGATTGTAGCAGTATTCATTGTTGAATGAGTCCAAGCCTTGAGATAAACAGGCTGCCAGATACCCATGTTCAAATAACGAGGAGCCCAGTCCCAGCCGTTTTGGTAAGCAGACTTACGCATCACAGCGTATTTTTCCGGGAAACGGAGAGGATAAGTCTCAATCAAGCTATCTCTCACCTTATCAAAAGGATAGAATTTAATCTTGATGTTATTATCTTTTTCTTTCAAAATATCTTCGACATCGCAGCTCCATTTCTTGAACATATTGTCGGCATAGAACAAATGTTTGTCGTTGAGCCAAACGTCGGCATAAGTGTCAAGGCCATCAAACACGAGTTCTATCACATCTTCATTCATGATGTCGTCGTCAGCATCGAAGTTCAAGGTATAGACCCATTCGCGTTGAGGAATCCAGTGCAACTGAGGTTCAACGTCGCTATAGTAAGGATGAGGAATCAATCCGTTTTCATACATATCAGCGATGATGACAGAAGGCACATCGACTTCCATATTAATATTTAAGGTGTCGGTAGTGACATTCCATGAATCGTTCAAATTCTGAATCAATGGATTGCTATGCTTTTCAGCACAAGAAAACAGCGTCAAAAAAGCCGCTATAAAAAGTAAATTACGAATCTTCATCAGGATTGTTTTTATATTATATTTCAGTTTGTAAAATTAATGTAAAAATGTGTAACAGCAATCTGTTACACATCATTTTTAACTATTTTTAACAATATTTAACATTTCCTTAATAAGTGATGGTGACGACACCTTCCAGCACATGGCCGCTCCTGTGTTATCAACTTTCTCAGGATAAAGGTTTTGGCAGTAATTATCGACGTCAACAGTCAAAGAAGCATGGCAATTTGAAACACCTGTTTCGTTGATTATTTTCATAACGTTATTAACATTTACGCCGCCGCCAGCCATGATTTTAATCTTGTCGCCAAATTGCTGCTGCATCTTTGCAATCATTTCAATTCCATCGGCAGCCTTAGGTTTGCAACCAGAAGTAAGCACTTTGTCAAAGCCCAAGTCAACAAGTATTTGCAATGCTTCAAGAGGATTGTTGCAAGCGTCGATAGCGCGGTGGAAAGTAAACTTCATGCCCTCGCCCGCTTTCATCATAGCCTTGATTTTCTCCACATCCAAATCACCGTTTTCTGTGAGAGCGCCGATAACGACACCTTCGTAACCGAGTTCTTTGATTAAAGCTATGTCGAGACACATCATCTCAAGTTCTGCATCGTTATAAATATAATTGCCTGAACGAGGACGGATGAGGACTCTTACTGGTATTTTCATATCAGCAGCGACTTTTTTCAAAGTGCCGTATGAAGGAGTTACTCCACCAACTTCCAAAGATTCACATAATTCAGTGCAGTGAGCTCCGTTTTCCTGAGCGTTAATCACTGATTGATAACCATTTGTACAAATTTCTATTCTTATCATTGTTGTTATTTTTTTATGTCAATGGACAACAGTCAACAGACAACAGACCATGTCCTTATTTAATATAGCAAAGGTAATATATTTTTTTCTAACTATTATTTAAGAAAGTAAAAAAAACACTATCTACACATCACTGCCAAACCTTCTGAGATTCTGAATTTATGAGTTTTTTCAAACTATAGTCTTGTAGTCTTGTTGACTTGTTGTCTTGTAGTCTTGTTGACTTTTTATTATCTTTGCAAAAAATTAAAGAAAGAGATGATTTATCCTAAAGATTTTGAGAATAAGATTGGTTTTGTTTCTATTAAAAAAAGACTTATTGAATTATGCATCAGTGATATGGGAAAAGAATTCGTGGAGAAGATGCGATTTAGTTCCGACATCAATAGAATTAAGACACGTCTCTCACAGATTGAAGATTTCCTCTCTCTTTTACAAAACGGCGTCCCTTTTCCAGTGCGCGACTACAACGACTTACGCAACGACTTCAGACATTTAAGTATAGAAGGAACTGTCATCAGTGCAGAAAGCCTTTTTGAATTAAAGCCTACACTCACAGCCTTGTCATATGTCTTAAACTTCTTTAAAACAGAATCATCAGACAGGGTAAAGTCGTTGAAAGCATTAGCGGAAGGCATTGAAATAGACCGACATATCTTTAGCGAGACAACACGTCTCATCGACGACAAAGGAGAGATTCCTGACAATGCATCTCCCGAACTCGCAGAGATACGCCGCG
Organism: Bacteroidales bacterium; assembly: GCA_045631805.1. Classification (GTDB taxonomy): domain Bacteria; phylum Bacteroidota; class Bacteroidia; order Bacteroidales; family F082; genus Limimorpha. The sequence goes on from JAZQVL010000111.1 coordinate 24,715, forward strand.
AAATCCGTAGAAAACATAGTTCCATCGAACGCAGAATGCGCAAGATTCTCACCGACGCTAAAGCAGCAGGCTGGACCGATAGCAGCGCTGAACTCACCATACGCGACGGCCGCCCTGTGATTCCGGTGAAAGCTGCCGACAAAAGAGCTCTGCGAGGATTCATCCACGACGAGTCCGCCACAGGTCAGACTGTATATATTGAACCTGCCGAAATTTTCGATACCAACAACGAAATCAGAGAGTTGGAATATACCGAGAGAAGAGAGATAAACAAAATACTCCTCGCCTTCACTCAACTGATACGCCCTGAGATTCCTGAGCTCCTCAAAGCATGGAATCTTCTCGGTCTCCTCGATTTCATCAGAGCAAAGGCTTTGTTATCCAATGAATATAAATGCGTCGTGCCTGAAATAAACGACGAACCTATGTTCCTCTGGCGACAAGCTCGACATCCGCTCTTAGAACAAAAACTGAAGTCGCAAGACAAACATATAACACCTTTAGACCTTAATCTCGACAAAGACAACAGAATACTCGTCATATCAGGTCCTAACGCAGGCGGTAAATCAGTTTGTCTCAAGACTATCGGCCTCGTTCAATATATGCTCCAATGCGGCCTCGCCGTGCCAATGGAGATAGACTCCAAATGCGGAATCTTCCACGATATGTTCATCGACATCGGCGACTCGCAGTCACTCGAAAATGACTTGAGCACATACAGCTCTCATCTTCTTAACATGAAGGAATTACTGTGCCACTGCAACGCTCGAACTTTGTTCCTAATCGACGAGTTCGGAACAGGAACAGAACCTCAGCTCGGCGGTGCGATAGCAGAAGCCATATTGCTAAAACTCAACGAGAAGAAATCTTTCGGCGTAGTAACGACACACTATGCTAATTTGAAACTCTTAGCCGACAATAACGCTGGCATCGTCAATGGAGCCATGCTCTTCGACACCAGATTTTTGCAGCCTCTCTACGTGATGATGACAGGAAAACCTGGCAGCTCATTCGCTTTCGAGATAGCAAAGAAAATCGGCTTCCCGCAAGAAATACTCGACGACGCAGCAGAGATCGGAGGCAAAGAACATCTCAACTTCGACCAGCAGCTTCAACAACTTGAAATTGAAAAGAAAGAAGTTCGCAAAAAAGAATATGAACTGAAAGTTGCCGATAACCTTCTCAACGAAGTAGTCACAAAATATAAAAACTTGCTCAGCGATTTGGAGAAGAAAAAAAACACTCTTCTCAAAGAAGCTAACAAAGAAGCTCAGTCGCTCATCGACAAGGCTAACGCCAAGATAGAACGAACCATACGTGAAATAAAAGAGGCTCAGGCTGAAAAAGAACGCACCAAAGAACTGCGCCAAGACCTGAAAGGAATGAAACAGCAGCTCGAAGAAGACGCTAAAGTCATTTCTAAAAACCTTAAAATTGAAGAAAAAGAAAAGAAAGACGAACAAGACTTGCAAGTCGGCAATATGGTTCGTATCAACGAAATGGAGATAGTCGGAGAAATAGTAGCTCTCAGCGACACCGACCTCACCATCGAGTTTGGCAGCGTGAGACTAAGAACAACAGCAGACAAAGTCGTAAAGATAAGCAAGAAAGAAGCGAAGAAATCCATCAGCAACCCTACTTACCTCCGTAAGGCTATCATGGACGACATCAACGAGAAAGCAGCCAACTTCAACCTCACTTTAGACGTGAGAGGAATGCGCGGCGAAGAAGCTCTCGACGCCGTTTCCAAATACATAGACGACGCATCTCTGTTAAGCATCAAAAACATCAGTATCTTACACGGAAAAGGCAACGGAATATTACGTCAATTGATACGTCAGCAACTCAGCAAGTTGTCATGCGTGCAACAGATGCAAGACGCAAGTCTCGAGACAGGAGGCCACGGTATTACGAGAGTGACGTTGAAGTAAGTCCTGAGGAACTAAGGAACTGAGGAACTGAGGAACTAAAGAACTGAGGAATTGAGACTCCATTACTTCATTACTTCATTACTCCAAAAAAAATTCCACCACTGAGCTTGTCGAAGTGCCGAAAAAAAGGACGCCACCTTTTAACAGTGAGCGTCCTTCTTGTTGTCTTGTAGTCTTGTTGACTTGTTGACTTTATTCAATCATTCGTTAATTATCAATTTCTGTACGTTAACACCATTATCGTCAACTTTTTGGATTACATAAACGCCAGCTGAATATACGCTTGCGATACGTGTTGTTGCATCGCTGCTTTCGCCTTGATATACGCAACGTCCCAATGCGTCGAAGATATTGATTTGTGCATCGCCGGAAATATTATAGATAACGATGTCTCCATTATTCATATATGCGAATTGACTGTCTTCTGTTGGCTCTTGGCCGTTAGATAATTTCAATACAAAACGGTTAGGATTGTCGTTAGCTGTTGCTGTGAAGCTATAATCTTCCATTAACATATTTGTTTCGATGCCTGTCATGCGGTCAACTAAAGTTACGCTTTCGAATTTGCCGTTTGGCTCGATGCTAATGCTGTAGTTGCCCATTTCCTTAGCGTCGAAGAAGAGCTCAACTTCTTTAACGTCTCTGTCATAGCCCAATACGCTATATTGTCTGCCGTTGTTCTTGACATAAAGGTCAGCGATTGTTTTGTTGAGGTTTTCTAATTTTGAGAAGCCTCTTTCCTCTGCGCCAGCAAGTTTGATGATAACGTTGTTGCTGCCTTGTTTGCCAGAAGCGATAACATTGAGATATTCATATTTTTCGCCTCTTGACTTGCTGCCAACATTATAGGAAAGTGATGGATTTTCACCTATTGCTTCAACGAAGAAACCGTTACCGACAGGTATTGTGCTATTTTGTTCTGTTGTGTGTTTGATATATCCGCCAGTTGAAGGATCTACTGTAGCGAAAGCTGGATAAACACCATCTAATTCAAGGTTCTTCAAATCCATGTTGAATGAGAATGGATTGCCGAGGAGGTGGAAGTTAGCCATTCTAACATCATTATTATAAGAAACGTTAAAGTCGAAGCTTTGATTATATGAAACGATGCCTTTGAAAACTGCTGTTGTTTCTGTTTCGTATGAAGCGAGATAAGCAGCACCTTGTACGAATGTTGTTCCAAAATTATCTTGATGTTGCTTATAATTGACCCATTGTTCAGTTTGCGTTCCGTCATATTTGAACAAGTCATAATTGCCTGTTGATGGAACAAACTCACTTACTTGACTATTAATAATAGGTGTTGACACGAAATGCCAGCCTGTATTGTCATCTTCGCCCCATGTTCCAACAGGATTGATGATGTTTTTATTATATGTTGCATAAACGTTTTCGTTGCTTTGGAACAATTGAGCTCCATCGTTTATTACCAATGCATCTGCTTCATAATTGGCTAATGTTCCTGTTACACTTAATGAAGCTCCGCCTTCTATTGTCAAAGATTTGCCGCTGTTAATGCAAAGCTCATAAACAGAAACATTGTCTCCGTTTTGTATTACAGCGTTTCCGTTAACCATGACTTTATCTGTTGATTCTGGTTTTTGTGAATTAAGCCAGTTTGAAGCATCGCTCCAAGAACCCTCACCTATGAATTTAACGTATTCTGTTGTCAATTCAACATCATCAACCAAGACATTTTCTGCTTGATTTGCATCAGTTTCGTAGTGACGGAAACCGATATAAACAGCCTTGCCAGCAGCATATTCGCTGAGGTCAACATATTTATATCTGTAATCTGAATAATATTCATTGAATTGCTCCGACCATACCACTGTCCAATCTTGACCATCTTCAGAGATAACAACACCGTATTTATCACTATAATAAGATTGAACACATGGACGTGAGGTAAATACAAGAACCGAGTTTTCTGTTATCGAGTATTTTAATCTTGTTACAATATAGTTATCAGGATTACGATTTCCACTTTTATAAGAATATGAAGTAATAGAAGTGCTGTTATAAATTTCCCAATTGTAACCATCACCGTCAACATCTATTAATCTCCAGCCGTTTATATTTCCGTCGTTGAAGTCATCAAAGAAAGCTGTTTCAGGCAAAGCAAAGTTAGCTACTAATTCTCTCGCACTTTCAACTGTGAAATAATATTCTGCATCTTCTGAAATGACTTCTCCGTTTTCTGTCCAGTTTACAAATTGATAACCATCATTTGCTATGGCTGTCAATGTTGCTGTTTCACCATATAAATATTCTCCTGTGCCATCTACTGTACCTGTTTCTTCTGGATTTACGATTGCTGTTATTTCAATTAAGCCGACTTCTTCAAAGTTTGCAACCAATTCTCTCGCACTTTCAACTACGAAAGAATATTCTGCATCTTCTGAAACGACTTCTCCGTTTTCTGTCCAACTTACGAAATAATAACCATCATTTGCTGTTGCGTTTAATGTAGCTGTTTCACCATATAGATATTCTCCTGTACCATTTACAGTACCAGCTTCTTCAGGATTTGCGACAGCTGTTATTTCTAAAGCACCAACTTCTTCAAAGTTAGCAACAAATTCTCTCGCTGTTTCAACTATAAATGAATATTCTGCATCTTCTGAAACAACTTCACCGTTTTCTGTCCAGTTTATAAATCTATAACCTAAGTTTGCTTCTGCTGTCAATGTAGCGGTAAATCCCTGTAAATAATTACCTGTACCGCTTACTGTACCAGCATCTTCAGGATTTGCGACAGCTGTTATCATTAAAGCAGTATCAACTAATTCAACATTATCTACCAAAACATTTTCAGCATAATTTCCATCTGTATCATAATGACGGAAACCGATATAAACATTTTTGCCAGCGTATGCACTAAGGTCAACATATTTATATCTAAACTCTGAATAATATTCATTGAATTTCTCCGACCATACAACTGTCCAGTTTTCATTGTCTTCTGATACCACAACAGCATATTGGTCTTGATAGTAACTTATAACCGCTGGACGTGAAACAAATGAAAGAACAGAATTTTCTGTGATGGCATATTTCAATTCTGTTACTATATAATTATCTGGATTAAGAACTCCACCATTATAAGAATATGAAGTAATACAATTACTACCATCTACACCTTTTGAATCCACAATTTGCCAGTTATGTGCGTCACTATCATTTTGGAACAGTCTCCAACCATCTAAAGCGCCATCATTGAAATCTTCAAAGAAAGTTGTTTCAAACGCTGTTTGTTCAACCTCAAAGTTAGCAACCAATTCTCTATCATCTTCAACTGTGAATGAATATTCTGCATCTTCTGAAACAATTTCACCGCTTTCTGTCCAACTTACAAATTTATAATTTGTGTTTACTATTGCAGTCAATGTAGCTGTTTCACCGTATTGATATGTTCCTATTCCTGAGATGATACCACCCGCCAAAGGACTTGCAGTAGCAGTAACACTGTAAGTAGCTAATTCAAAGTTAGCAACCAATTCTATATCTGCTTCAACTACGAATGAATATTCTGAATCGTAAGAAACAACTACATCGTTTTCTGTCCAACTTACGAAATAATAACCATCATTTGCTGTTGCGTTTAATGTTGCTGTTTCACCGTATAAATATTGACCAACACTAATACCACTTACTGTACCAGCTTCTTCTGGATTTGCGACAGCTGTTATTTCAAAGAATTCATATTTATCGACAGACAATTCAACATTGTCAATCAAAACACCTTCAACTGTTGAGCCATTGCTATCATAATGACGGAATCCGATATAAATGTTCTGTCCTGCATACATGCTAAGATTTATCACTCTCTGTTCAAAATCATTGAAAGAAGTCAATGTCTCTTCCCAAATAATATCAAATGTTTCGTTGTCTGTTGAAATGACAACAGCATAATGGTCTTCATAATAATCTTCGGCTGATGGCACTACAAACCATTCAAAAGCAGAAGTTTCTGTAATATTATAAAGTTCTGTTGTAACAATATAGTTATCTGGATTAAGTTCCTCATCGTTAGAATCGTCATACGATTCTGATAAAATATATTTTTTTCTATTAGGGATTCTCCAAGTATGACCATCGCCATCTTGGTCAATTGTTCTCCAGCCATCAAAATTTTGGTCATTAAAATCATCAAAGAAATATGAAGCGTATTCATGTTCTAATGATTCAAAAGAAATTACAAATGGCTCATCGGCATTACCTTCAACTTTATTAACTTCAAAGTTGACAGCACTTTCAGGCAACATCTGACAATCCAACTCTTGTCCTAATTCATGGTCATAAAGCTTGAAAGTTATCTCATCGCTGTCATTACCGTAAATAACCAAAAACACCAGATATTTATCCAATGCTGAAATATATTGCAATCTGTAGCTGCCTCTAAGTTCTTCGCCGCAGAAAGCCCCAACTTCGAGAGAAGTGGTATTTTGGACTTCACCGTCAATCTGAACCACGCCAGTAAGGGTCATATTGTTTGGATAGACCGTTTCATCGGGAGTCCAATAGTTGGTATAAGATCTGACTTCATCCTTTGCAAAAGAAGTCCTTGACATGCCGGCTATATCATCGGCATGCAATGCGAATGGCGCAAACATCACCATCAACATCAAAGTAAGTAAAAACTTTTTCATATTCATATAAATTTTACATTATTTCCTATAACATAAATACAAGCCCAATTATATAATAATCATACACTTATACATAAACATACAATTAAGTATAGAACATATAGCAAAGGCTGTATCTAATATCAGCAAAATATTTTTCTCTTCGCAAATGTAAGTATTTTATATTTATTTAACAAGATTTTTTTGAGGAAATTTTGAGGGAGCTGAGGGAATTGAGGAACTGAGGAATTGAGGAGCTGAGGAATTGAGCTTTCCGTGTAATCTGTGTAATCTGTGGTTGTTGAGGGATTTGACACTGAACTTTTAACAAAAAAAAGACGCTTCAATTTGCGTTAACCTTTTATGGTATCATTGAAGCGTCTCTATTCTTAAACTCATAACCTTTTGATTATGAATTATGCATTATGAATTATCCTAAAGCTCTTCTAATGTCTTCTACTGCATCCAATTTTTCCCAAGCGTAGAATTCTACGTTCTTGTATATTTTGCCGTCTTCTTTGAAGGTATCTTTATCTTCGTAGAACACTTCAACTTTTCCCATTCTGCAGTCACGTCCGAAGTGGCCGTAAGATGCTGTTGGTTCGAAGATAGGATTCTTCAAGCCGAATCTTTTCACTATTGAATAAGGACGGAGGTCGAAGATGCCTTTTAATCTTTCTGCCATTTCAGCGTCGCTCATTTTCTTGCCGTTAGTGTCTTTAACATGTGCTGTTCCGTTGGTATTGATATAGAAACCGACAGGCTGTGCTACTCCGATGGCGTAAGCTATTTGAACAAGAGCTTCGTCGCATGCGCCTGAAGCCACGAGGTTCTTGGCGATATGGCGTGCTGCATAAGCTGCTGAGCGGTCAACCTTTGATGAGTCTTTGCCTGAGAAAGCACCGCCGCCGTGAGCGCCACGACCGCCGTAAGTGTCAACGATGATTTTTCTTCCAGTGAGGCCTGTATCGCCGTGAGGTCCGCCAATGACAAACTTGCCAGTTGGGTTGACGAACAACTTCATGTCAGGTTTGAAGAGAAGTTTCACGCGTTGTGGTAAAAGTTTCTTTACTCTTGGGAGTAATATTGTTCTTACGTCGTGTTCGATAGCTTTAATCATAGCTTCGTCATCATCGAGGAACTCGTCGTGCTGAGTTGAGATAACGATAGTGTCGATGCGGAGAGGTTTCCAGTTAGGACCGTATTCTACAGTCACCTGTGACTTAGCGTCAGGACGTAAATATTTCATTTTCTTGCCTTCACGACGTATTTGTGATAGCTCGTGCAACAAGATGTGCGACAATTCAATGGTAAGAGGCATATAAGAATCAGTTTCTTTACAAGCGAAACCGAACATCATGCCTTGGTCGCCAGCGCCTTGTTCTTCTTCCACATTGCGTTCAACGCCGCGGTTGATGTCTTGCGACTGTTCATGAATTGCGGAGATAATGCCGCATGACTTGCCGTCGAACTGATATTCAGCCTTGTTATATCCGATATGATCGATGACACGGCGAGCTGTTTTTTGAATATCTACATAACCAGCAGACTTGACTTCTCCTGCGATGACAGCGAGACCTGTTGTCACCATAGTTTCGCAAGCTACTTTAGATTCAGGATCTTGACGAAGCATTTCGTCTAAGACAGCGTCAGAAATTTGGTCGGCCACTTTATCTGGATGACCTTCTGAAACTGATTCGGAAGTGAAGTAATAACCCATACAAATTAAATTTTTTACGTTAAATAAATTAATTTGCGGAGAGTTTGAGATTGAAATAGTAAGGAAAAAAACATTGTTTTAGCATTTTTTTCTTGTGGTTGCAATCAATCAAATCTTTCCACGTTTTTGAGGGTGCAAAGATACAATAGTTTTTTCAAATGTGTATGCATTTTTTATAGAAAAATACTATTTTTGCAAAAAATAAAATAAGCATGTCGATAATAGTTCAAAACGTAACGAAACAATATGATACACAGTTGGCGCTCAACGATGTATCATTAGCCATAGGCAAGGGAGAAATAGTAGGATTGTTAGGGCCTAACGGAGCCGGCAAATCAACATTGATGAAAATCATCACCTGTTTCATTCCACCCACCAAGGGCACTGTCAGCGTTGATGGCTACGACATCTGGGAACAATCTATGGAAGTGCGCAAATGCGTAGGCTATTTGCCTGAACACAATCCTTTATATTTAGACATGTATGTCAAAGAATATTTAGGATTTGTAGGCGGCATACACCATCTCAAAGGAGAAGAGCTCAACAAGCGCATCAACGAGATGATCGAGATGACAGGTTTAGGCGTTGAAATGCACAAGAAAATCGGAGCTTTATCGAAAGGCTACAGACAACGCGTAGGCTTAGCGCAAGCCATGATTCACAATCCATCAGTCTTGATTTTAGACGAGCCGACATCAGGATTGGACCCGAACCAGCTAATTGACATAAGAAATCTGATCAGAGACTTAGGGGTAGAGAAGACTGTTTTATTATCGACACACATCATGCAAGAAGTCGAAGCGCTTTGTGACAGGATAATTATTATTAATAAAGGTGTAGTTGTTGCAAACGACAATATCGAGAACCTCACCAAGGAATCAGACAATGTATTAGTAGTAGAATTTGACAACGAAGTCACTATGGAAATGCTGAGAAACATTGTCGGTTTGAAGCAAGCTAAAGCGATACGCAACAACCAATGGATATTGGAATCGAAGGCAGATTTGGACATCAGACAAGATTTGATGAGATGGGCTCTCAACAACAACATTATAATAAAGAGCATGCAGAGAGAAGAGACAAGCATAGAAGAATGCTTCCAGAGACTGACGAGGTAAAGACTACAAGTCTACAAGACTACAAGTAATAGTATTGTCGGAATGATGTCATAAAAGGCTTCAGATATTGCATAATATTTTTTAAAAAAAATTACTCTATCGTATTGTTTTATAACAAAAAAAGTTTTAATTTTGCACCCTGTTTTACAGAATAGAAAACAAATGTTGAATTAACAGCATAAATTATTATTAATCAAATGGATACATTAAGTTACAAAACAGTTAGTGTCAACAAAGAAAACGCCAACAAAAAATGGTATATCGTTGACGCTGAGGGCCAAGTACTTGGTAGATTAGCATCAGAAGTAGCACAGGTCCTAAGAGGTAAGAGGAAGACATGCTTTACTCCCCACAGTGATTGTGGCGACAATGTCATAATTATCAATGCCGAGAAAGTCGTCCTCACCGGCAACAAATTAACAGAAAAGACTTACGTTCACCACACAGGTTATCCTGGTGGACAAAGATTCAGAACTGTAGAAGAACAATTAAAGAGAAAACCTATCGCAGTTCTTGAACACGCTATCAAAGGAATGCTTCCAAAGACAGTTCTTGGAAACGCATTATTCCGTAATTTGTACGTTTACGCAGGTCCTGACCACAAACATCAGGCACAACAACCAATTGAACTTAAAATCAACACCAAATAATTATCATGGAAGTAATTAACGCTTTAGGTAGAAGAAAAACTGCTGTTGCACGTATTTATGTAAAAGCAGGTAGTGGAAACATTACGATTAACAAGCGCGACTATAAGGAATATTTCCCAACAAGCATCCTTCATTATGTTGTTGAACAACCTTTAATGTTGACAGAAACACTCGGTCAATTTGACATTAAGGTCAACCTCGATGGTGGCGGTATCAACGGTCAAGCAGAAGCTTTGCGTTTAGCTATCAGCCGTGCATTGTGCGAAATCAATCCTGAATATCGTCCAATCCTCAAGGCTAAAGGTTTAATGCGTCGTGACCCACGTATGGTCGAACGTAAGAAACCAGGTCAGCCAAAAGCTCGTAAGAAATTCCAATTCAGCAAACGTTAGTCTATCAAAAGGCAAGCATTTGTGTTTAGCATCCAAATCGTTGAGATCTATTAAGCTACTCATCGATTGCATCAGTGAAAGTAAACATTTAAAAAAATTAACTCATGACACAAGTAACATTCGAACAATTATTAGATGCAGGTTGTCACTTTGGACACTTAAGAAGAAAGTGGAATCCAAACATGGCTCCTTACATCTTCATGGAACGTAATGGTATCCATATTATAGACTTGTATAAAACACAAGCCAAGATTGACGAAGCAGCTAA
>JAZQVL010000112.1:0-4991 GCA_045631805.1 Bacteroidales bacterium
TGGTTGTGCAACACCGAAACGGTCGATACGAGTTCTTAAAATTTGGTAAGAACGGTCGATAGCGCTGTTTGTTTCTTCTTTGATAACGCTTAAAACTTCAGCGTTTGTTGAGTTAACAGTGATGCCTTTGTCTTTGAATTCAAACAAGAAGATAGGAGCTAATTTAGCATTTGGATCTAATTGTTGGAAAGCGTCTCCGAATAAGTCAACATAATCTCTTTGGCTGTTGAGGTGTTCTTCGTTAGCCATTTGGATAGCTTGAACGAAGACTGGGTCTGTGCTGTGACCTGAGAGAACTTCAATGATGTCTGGAACTGAGACTTCCATCATTACGTTCATACCGCCTTTAAGGTCGAGACCTAAGTTGATTTCCATTTCTTTTGCTTGACGATAAGTTTGTCCTAATGGATAAACTTTAACTGTGCTCATTGAGTCTAAATAATAAGTTTCTCTGGCACCTTGAATTGAATCTAATAAGTAATCGTAAGCATTTTGATCACCTTTGGCAAGAATTTCTGCCATTTTCACTGATTCTGCACTTGTAGCATACTCAGCTGCTTTCTTTTCAACGCGTCTTGTTACAAATGAAAAAGACAATTGATACAAAGAAAATACAGCTAAAACAATTGCTAAAAGTTTGATAACTCCTTTGTTTTGCATTGTAAATCTATTTTTTATAATTATTAATTTCTTTATAATCCAATTTTTGGGGTGCAAAAATACGATTTTTTTATTTTAGATACAAGTAATTTTTAAATAACTTTAAACATTATTTTAACTCTTATTTCAATACTTCAACCATTTCCAAATCTCTTTCAAATTTGGTTTCTTGCCGTACATAAGAACTCCTGTTCTATATATTTTGGCGGCTATCCACGTCAAAAATACAAAACTTGCAATCAGTATTGTTAATGACAAACCTAATTGCCAATATGGAACCCCAAATGGTATTCTTATCATCATAGTTACTGGTGAAGTGAACGGTATCATTGATAACCACATACTTAAAGCACAATCAGGATTGTTTATGAGCGTTGTCGAACATAAAATGGATATCATGAGCGGCATCGATGCTACACTTACAAATTGCTGGCTGTCTGCTTCATTGTCTACCATAGAGCCAATGGCTGCAAATAAAGCTGCATAAAGTAAATAGCCAAATACAAAATAGAGTAAGAAACTAAAAATGATAGCCTTGAAATTGATTGATTCTATTAAATTAACTGCTTCGAGCATAACTGCTTCTGTCTTAGTGGTTTCTGCAATCTGACTTATCTGCTCTGTCATTACTGTGCCTGTTGGTGTCATGATTTCAGAACCGATAATTAGAAAACTTGCGCCGAAATATATTGCTAATGTCAATACAATCCATAATATAAATTGCGTTAATCCGACAAATGCGATGCCTAATATTTTCCCCATCATTAATTCAAATGGTTTTACAGAACTGATGATGACTTCGACTATTCTGTTGCTTTTTTCTTCAATGACGCCGCGCAAAACTTGACTGCTGAAAACGAAGATAACCATATATAATATCAATGATAACACTAATCCTATTAATGATTCTATTTCAGAATAACTTCTTTTCTCTTCTGTCTCTGAATCCATCTTAATCGTTGCAACATTGATGTTTGTTTTGATAGATTTGACAACATCAGGGTCAATTCCTGAAGCGATAAGTTTCTTATGTTCAACTTCCTGCTTCATGATTGTTTTTATGTAATTAGTTAAAGTTGACGGTATTTGCTTGTTGCTGTATAATTTGGCATTGACAGGTATGTTGAATGATGTCATCGGGACGTATATTATGGCATCATATACTCCTTCGAAAACGAGTTTTTTTAGACTGTCAAGTTCTTGGTTTTCATCATAATATATAAATGTATTAGCATCGCTGTTTTCAAATTTTCCATCAAACCATGTGGTCTCATCAAGAACAGCAATGGCTTTTTTGCTTTCCATTTTTTCTGACTTAAGCATGAGTAGGGCAGGGACTATCATCAATGCTGCAAAAAATAATGGACCTAAGAATGTTAGAATTATAAAACTGCGTTTCTTTACTCGTGTAAGATATTCTCGTTTTAAGATAATGCCTAATTTGTTCATGATTTTATTTTTGTGCGTTTAACTTGTTTCTTTCTTCAATTTGTTTGATGAAAATGTCGTTCATAGAAGGAAGCAACTCGCGATATGAAACAATGGTTCCTTTTTCTGAGATGTAGTTTATCAGTACGTTAGGGTTCATTTCCTTATCAGCGCTTACTACTAAAGTCGTTTCTCCGTTAATATCATTTTCTTCAGAAATAATATTAAAGCCTTCTGGAAAATCAATGTATCCAGAATCCCTCAATCCTTGAATTTCTGAGTTCCTAATAATTATTTCAAACTTATTGTCTTTAAAATCTTGTTTTATCTGATATACGCTGCCTTCAAGTATTTTCTCACCTTTATTAATAAGCATAATGTTGTCGCATAATTCTTCAACAGACGACATGTTATGTGTCGAGAAAATTATTGTTGCGCCTTTGTCACGAAGTTCGAGAATTTCATTCTTGAGAAGGTTGACGTTGATAGGGTCAAATCCTGAAAATGGTTCATCAAAGATAAGAAGTTCTGGATTGTGTATTACTGTTACTATAAACTGTATCTTTTGTTGCATTCCCTTGCTAAGTTCTTCTACTTTTCTGTCCCACCAATTCAAGATTCCGAATTTGTTGAACCATGCTTTAAGTCTTTTTTCGGCATCTTTTTCATTGACGCCTTTGAGTTGTGCGAGATAAATAGCTTGTTCTCCCACCTTCATGCTTTTATATAAACCTCTTTCTTCGGGTAGATATCCGATATTGGCAATATGATTACGATTCAGCTTTTCTCCGTTGAATATTATAGAACCTTCATCTGGAGCTGTTATTTGGTTAAGCATTCTGATAAGAGTAGTCTTTCCTGCGCCATTAGGACCGAGAAGTCCGTAAATGCTTTGTTTTGGAATATTTATACTTATGTTGTTTAACGCTTTATAACTGCCATACGTTTTGCTGACGCTTTTAATCTCTATAAAGTTATTCATGCTTTATGTGTTAAAAAATATGAGCTATGAGTTTTAAACTGTTTTATTTCATAACTCTTAGCTCATATCCTATAGTTTATTAACTAAAAAATTTCTTGAATTTTTTGAATGGGCTTTTGTCTTTGTCTGATGCCGGATTCATATTTTCGCTTTCTAAAAGCGATTTCATAATTTTCTCTTCTTCTTTGTTGAGTTTTCTTGGTGTCCAGACACTTACGTTTACAAGTAAGTCGCCTTTGCCGTATCCGTTTAATTCAGGTAATCCTTTGCCTTTTAACCTTATAACCTCACCGCTTTGTGTTCCTGCTGGTATTTTGACTTCTGTCTGTCCGTTGATTATTGGAATTTCAACTGTTGTTCCAAGAGCGGCTTGTGGGAAACTGATGAACAAGTTGTATATGAGGTTGTCTCCGTCGCGTTCGAGATCCTTGTCTTTTTCTTCTTCGATGAGGATGATAAGGTCGCCAGCGATTCCGTTTCTTGCACCTGCGTTGCCTTTGCCTCTGACAGATAGCTGCATGCCTTCAGCAACACCAGCAGGAATGTTAAGTTCAATGATTTCTTCGCTTTTGACAATACCATTTCCTTGACATTCAGGACATTTGTTTTTTATTATTTTTCCTTCTCCGCCGCAGTTAGAGCAAGTTGTCACTGTTTGCATCTGACCGAAGATAGAGTTTTGAATCTTTACAGTTTGACCTCTTCCGTTACATGTCGGACATGTTTCAAAGCTGTTGTCTTTAGCGCCGCTTCCGCCGCAGTGTTGACATGGAACATATTTATTGACTTTTACTTTTTTCTTTACACCTTCGTTAATCTCGCTGAGATTGAGTTTTACTCTGAGACGTAAGTTGCTTCCTCTGTTGACGTGACGTTGCGCTTGTCTGCCACCGCCGCCTCCAAATCCGCTGAATCCAAAACCGCCACCGCCAAATAAGTCACCGAAGATATCTCCAAAATGACTGAAAATATCGTCCATTCCGTTGAATCCCTGTTGTCCGTGTAATCCTGCATGACCAAATTGGTCATAACGAGAACGTTTGTCAGGGTTGCTCAGGACTTCGTATGCTTCAGCGGCTTCCTTAAACTTTTCTTCCGCATCTTTGTTGTCTGGATTTTTGTCTGGGTGATATTTTATAGCCATCTTACGATAGGCTTTCTTTATTTCTTCACTTGTAGCGTTTTTAGGCACTTCAAGCACTTCGTAGTAATCCCTTTTCTCCATTTTTTCTTTATATTTTTTCATCCGCCGACAACAACTCGTGCGTAGCGTATAACTTTACCGTTGAGTTTATATCCTTTTTGTATTACGTCTAAAACTTTTCCTTTTTGGTTTTCATCAGTTACAGGAACGTTTGTAAGAGCTTCGTGTTCGTCAGTGTCAAACATAACATCTTTAGCGTTGATTTCTTCAAGGCCTTTTTGTTCTAATGTACGTTTGAATTTGTTGTATATCAATAAGACACCTTCATAATTGGCATCGTGTTCTTGGTTCTCCATAGTCTGAAGCGCGCGTTCAAAGTCATCAAGTATTGGCAATAAATCTACCATGATGCTTTCTGATGCGGTTTTTGATAATTCTATTTTTTCTTTGGCAGTACGCTTGCGATAATTGTCAAATTCTGAGAATAAACGTAAATATTTGTCATTCAACTCGTCATATTTTTCCTTCATTTCTTCGAGTTGTTTGTCGTTTTTATTCTTTTTGAATCTTTTGCCTTTTGATTCTTCATGAATTTCATTTTTATTAACATCTTCATTTTCATTGATGTTAACTTTTCCTTCTTCCATTTTTTCTTCCATGATATATAATTTATTATTTATTTACTGAATATGATTTTAATCTGACCATATCAAATAATTTGCCGTTTTTTAAGGATAAAAATATTTGACAAAATGTCAGATGATGAAGTTTATTATA
>JAZQVL010000113.1:0-1791 GCA_045631805.1 Bacteroidales bacterium
GACAACCTTAACCATGACGTCTTTTTCTTCAGGACGACTTTCTGCAATCATCAGAGTGATAGCGACTAAAGTGCCATTACTAATTCGTTTGGAACCATCAGAATTGTATAAAATGCCATTATTCTGCATAAACCAAAGAAACAAAGTCGCTGCAATACGTTTGTTGCCATCGCTAAAAGAATGGTTCTTAGTCACTAAATAAAGTAACATCGCTGCTTTCTCTTCAACGGAAGGATAGAGGTCGATGCCGTCGAAAGTCTGATAAATCTGTCCGATAGAGCTTTTGAAAGAATCGTCTTTTTCATTTCCGAACAGCCAGCTACCGCCGAACTTTTCTTTAAGATTCTGAATAGTTAAAATAGCATTGTCGTAAGTAGCGATGAATTTATTTTCATAAGTCGTTTTCTCTATTTTAAGTTTTTGATAATCGTATTTATCCAGAGTATCAAGCGCATAAGTGTAATCTGTCACTACACTTATCAAATCCAGATTTTCTTTGTTTGACAATTCCGGTTGCGAACTAATTGTGCGACCGAGAATACGAACTAATTGAGACAATTCTTCATATTTTCTTTGTGTGATTTTGTCGTTGATAGCAAAACCTTTTATCAGATATTCCTTAAGAATTTTATTAGCCCAAATTCTGAATTGAGTGCCGCGTTTGCTTTTAACACGATAACCCACTGAAATTATTACATCTAATGTGTAAAAAGCTACTGCTTGCTTTACATCATCAATACGCATTTTTTGCGTGTTGTTATTTTTAGGTAATTCCCCTTCTGAGAAAACATTATTGATATGCTTTCTTATAGTTTTCTCATCTCTGTCAAACAATATTGCCATTTGGTTTGCTGACAACCAAACAGTTTCTCCTTGAAGATTTACGTTAATTCTGGTGTTGCCATCTTCCGATTGATAGATGACAATATCACCATTGTGATTTGTAATGTTTTTCATAATATCTTGGCATTTTAAAATTTGGGATTCTCATCTGCAAAACTACAATTACATCCTCCTTTTGTCAAGTAATTGCAAAGGAAATATTTCGGTTTTAACAATTTTTAACATAAAATCAGTGAAATATTAAGAAATGATGTTAAGGATTGTTAACCATTGAACTAAGGCTGTTGGCTGTTGAACTTTTCTTATAGCCGTGAGCTTTGAGCTATGAGCCTTGAGCAATGTATAATTACTCTGCGTATCTCTGCGTCTTTGCGAGAGGTTTTTTAAAGTCAACAAGACCACAAGACCACAAGTTTTAGTTAGGTGTTGTTTTAACCATTGAACTAAAGCTAGAAGTTCAATAGCTAATAGCCAATAGCCAAAAGCCTCTCAAAAAAATCTTCTCCCTTTTGTCTTTTGTCTTTACCCTTTTCTTATCTTTGCCATTCAAGAATTATAAACACAAAAAATCATTAACACTAAAAAACAGAAATATCTTAAACTGACATATTATTATTAATCATAGCGTTTGCTATTTGTTCGGTAACGTCCTTGAAACCTGAGAAATTTCAAAAAATGCATTAACTCGAACAAGTCGTGAATGTCTGCGCTTATAGCGTGGGCGTGACTTGTTTGTTAATGCGGGCAGTTCTCAGGGCCTCAGGACGTGGACAAGATTATCGCCCACGTTTTTTTGTGCTCTGCAGAAAAGCCCGTTTTGCCAAATAAGTAGCCGCTCACAAAACGAAAGCGCATGAGTACCAAGTTCTTCAACAACGAACTTGGCAATACACTTTTCGATAAATTGAAAGGTATTGCCAGCGGTATGTCGTCCTTCCATAGTTTCTT
>JAZQVL010000114.1:0-19369 GCA_045631805.1 Bacteroidales bacterium
TTTTGCTAAAGTGTGATATTTTTGGTGCTAAAATCTTGGCTTTTTGATCTAAAATAATGAAAAAAATTACTTTTTAATATAAAAATATCTTTGTAACTTATTGATATAAATAAATTTAAATAAAAATAAAAATATTTTTAAAAAAGTGTTGCGCGTAATAGAAAAGTTCCTATCTTTGCACACGTAAACGAAAGGTTAATACAAACAGTTCTTACACAAAATGGAAGCTTAGCTCAGTTGGTTTAGAGCACCTGCCTTACAAGCAGGGGGTCGCTGGTTCGACCCCAGCAGTTTCCACAAAGACGTCTCAGAAATCTGGGGCGTCTTTTTTTGTATGGCGTTGCCATTCCTTTCTCCGTATGGCATTGCCATGACGTTATATCTGTTGGAGCCTTTCAGGCTATTTTGTTTGTATAAAAAAAGAGACGCTACATATTAGTAACGTCTCATAACTTGTAGTCTTGTTGACTTATAGACTTGTAGTCTTATTCTTCTGTGATATTTGGTAATTCCAAACCTAAGTTGTTTTTCTTGTCAACGCTCTTTAAGATAACGCCGATAATAAGAGCAGCGATACCTAAGCATGCCAACATGACTAATGCCCATGTGTAGTTGAGAGCTACAGGGTCTGTAACGCCAGGATTTGTCTTGTCCAAAATCTTACCGATTAACAATGGGAATAACCATAAACCGATGTTTTGAATCCAGAAAATCAAAGCGTATGCTGAACCGATAACTTTTGCGTCAACTAATTTTGGAACGCTTGGCCATAAAGCTGCTGGTACTAATGAGAATGATGCGCCTAAAACCAAGATTGTAACGTAAGCTACGATGATGCCGCCAACAGCTTGACCTTTGAACATAGGTAATACGAAAGCGAATGTGAGGTGGCAGATGATGAGTAATAATGAACCGATCATCAACATTGAAGCTGCTTTACCTTTGTGGTCAACGTAGTTGCCGAGGATAGGAGTGATAGCGACAGCTAATAATGGGAATACTGCGAATACAGAAGCTGCTGAACCGCGCATATAACCCATGTAGCAATAAACAACTAAAGCAACGATGGCGAGAGCCATTAAACCGAATTTCATGCCTTTATTCTTTGAGAAGTTGCTTGCGAATGAACCGGCAGCAACGACTAACATGATTACGTATTGGATAACTGTAACAGCGTTAGAAGCCCAGAATTCTGTTGGTTCTGTGAATGTCAAGTTACATTGTAACATGTTAACAGCGTATTTTTGGAATGGGAAGATTGCTGAATAATAAAGAACACAGAGAAGTGCTACCAACCAGAAGCCCCAGCTTGATAAGATCTTGCCGATGTCGCTGATTTTGAATGGGTCGTCTTTTTCTTCTGCTTCGCCAGTTTGTGAATCTAATTTCTTATCCATGAAGAAGTAAACAACGAACATGATGAGAGCGATCATCAACAATACAACACCGAAAGCTACTGAACGAGAAACGTCAACTTTGTCGCCTAAGTTAGCGAACATAGGTGAGAAAATCATACATGTAGCAACGCCAAGACGTGCTAATGCCATTTCAGAACCCATTGCCAAAGCCATTTCACGACCTTTGAACCATTTAACGATACCGCGAGATACTGTGATACCAGCCATTTCAACGCCGCAACCGAAGATCATGAAACCAACAGCTGCAACTTTAGCTGAAGCAGGCATACCTCTGTAGAAAGGAGAAACACCTAACTCGTCAAATAAAGGAATGTAGTTGAGGTTGTTTGTAAACCATGTTTCTAAACCGCTGCCCATGAAGCTGTCGGTAACAGCATACCATTTGATGATAGCACCAATGAGCATAACAGCGCCTGATAACAATGCTGTGAAACGTACGCCCATCTTGTCGAGGATGATACCTGCGAAAATCAAGAAGAATACGAATACGTTTAAGAATGTCTCAGAACCTTGCATTGTTCCGAATGCTGATGAATCCCAACCTCTTGTTGATTGCATGAGGTCTTTAATAGGAGAGAGGATGTCCATGAAAATGTATGAACAGAACATCGCAAATGCTAAAAGCAACAAAGCAATCCAGCGCATTGCAGCCGAGTCGCGTAAGGTTTGAATTTTTTCTGTCATAAAAAAATATTTGTTTTTAAAATTGATTTTGTAATAAGTATGAGACGTCACTAATGTGGCGTCTCATAATGTTAAAATTATTTTACTGGAAGTTGAACTACTTCTTTCAAGTTGCCGTTGAGGATTTGTTTTGCAAAGTCAGCTACAGATTCAACAGTAACACCTTTAATGATGTTTTCGTATTCTGTTACGAAGTCGATGTTGTCTCTGCTTTCTGATTCGATGACGCTTGTCCAGAAGATGTTTTCTTGGAGTTGTTCAACTCTCTTCTTGAGTTTGTTTTCCAATACTTTAGAAAGGTCTTCTTGTCTTGGACCGTTTTCTGCCATGTCTTTCAAACCTGCTTTAGCGATGTCCATCAATGTAGCATAAACTTCGTCGTTTGTATCGAAAACAATGTAGAACATGAATTCTTCTGAAGGTTTGTTGATAACTTGACCCATTACACCAACACCGTAAGTGCCGCCTTGTTCTTCACGGATTGATTTTGTATAAACGATATCGAGAACGTCAGAAAGGATACTCATATAAACGTTGTTATAGAGGTTGTATTCCATATCGCCATTGTAAATCATATATACAGAAGTCTTAGGATCTTGCATTTCTTTTCTGTAATGTGTTTTGTAGTCGCCTTCAGTGATGCCTAAACCAACATCTTTCCAGTCTTCTTTGCGGTTTTTCTTCTTCAATGAAGCTAAATATTGTTCAACGAGTGGTTTGAATGTTTCAACGTCGATGTTACCAACAAAGATGAATGTGAAGTTGTTAGGGTCAGCGAAACGGTCTTTGTACATTTCCATTGCTTTAGCATAATCTACTTTGTCGTAGTCTTCAACATTCATTCTCAAACGTAATGGATGGTTGTTGTATAAAACTTTTGTTAAAGAGTCTGATAATGTGAGGTTAGGATTTAACTCCATGTTCTTCAACATAGCTTTTGTACGTTCCATTGTTGATTGGAATACTTCTTGGTCGGCGCGTGGAGCTGTGAAGTATAAGTGGATGAGTTGCATCATTGTTTCCAAGTCTTTAGGAGAACAAGAGCCGTTCATAGCTTCTGAATAAGTGTAGATGCTTGGATAAACGTCAACTTTCTTGCCTGCCAAAACTTTTGGAAGGTCTATTGCGCTGAATTCGCCAACGCCGCCTAATGTGATGATGTCGCCTAAGTTTTGGAGTGTGTATGGGTCATCTTGTGGAAGTGCTGTCAAACCGCCTTCGCTGTAAGCTGTCATTCTGATTTCGTCTTCTTTGAATGTTGTTTGTTTGTAGATGACTTTCATGCCGTTGCTGAGTGTCCATTCTGTTGTTCCGAAAACTTCGTTTTGAGCTTCTTTCTTTACTTTACCAGCTTTAGGAAGTTTAGCAATCATAGGGCCGTCGAATACTTCTTCTTCGTAAGCTTCAACTTCCATAGCGAAAGCGTTATTGTACATAGCTAAGAGTTCTTCTTCTGTTGGAAGTGCTTCGCCTTCTTTCTTAGGAGCTGTCAATGTGATGACGAGGTTGTTTTCTGTGAGAAGTTCTTTTGCGTATGCATTGATAGCTTCTAATGGGATGTTAGGAGCGATTTGTTGTAATAACATATATTCTGTTTCAATGTCCATCATTGGTTCATTGTTCAAGAAATGTTCTAAGTAAACATCAACGAATTTTTCATTTTCGGTATTGTTTCTTTCGTTGTATTTGCTTTCCATAGCTTTCATATAGTCGGCTTTTGCTCTTTCATATTCTGAAGCTGTGAAACCATATTGAGCCATACGTTTGTTTTCTGTAACTAAAGCTGTCATAGCTTCATCGATACCTTCAACATCTTTAGGAGATGCTGCGCTTGTCCATGCTTCTTTTGTTGGAGCTAAATAATAGTCACCGTAGTAGCTGTAACCATAAACGAATGGAGGGTTAGGTTTTTGTGTGAGTTCTTGTAATCTGTTGATTTGCATGTTAGAGATTAAAGAAAGGATATAATCTGTTACCCAGTAGCTAGCGTCATTCTTTAATTCGTTTGGTGTAGCGTCGTGTTTGTAGAATATTTGCAAGCTCATTGATGTCAATTCTGGGTCAGAAGCGATAGCAACGATAGGTTCTTCGTTGTCTTCAATCATGAATCGAGTTCTTTCAGCTGGGTTTACTGGAGCTGGGATGTCGGCGAACATTTCTTTGATGCGAGCTTCGATAGCGTCAACGTCGATGTCACCAACGATAATCAAACCTTGGAGGTCAGGACGATACCATTTTTCGTAGTAGTCGCGGAGCTCTTGGTATGTGAAGTTAGCGATAACTTCTTTTGTACCGATTGGGAGACGTGCTCCGTAAGGGCTGTTAGGGTACATTTTTGGAAGAATTCCTTCCCAAACGCGTCTGTTAGCGCCGCCTGTTGTACGTTCTTCTTCGAGGATGACGCCACGTTCGTTGTCTATTTCTGCTTCTTCAAGAGCGATGAAACTTGACCAGTCGTGGAGGATGAGGAGACATGTGTCAACCAAACCTGGGAGGTCTGTTTGAACGTTTGTGACCATGTAAACTGTTTCGTCGATTGCTGTGTAAGCGTTAAGGTTTTCACCGAATTTAACACCTCTGCTTTGGAGGTAGTTTCTCAGTGTCATTCCTGGAAGGTTTGTTGTTCCGTTGAATGCCATGTGTTCGAGGAAGTGAGCGAGACCGCGTTGGTTTTCTTCTTCGAGTACAGCACCTACTTTTTGAGCGATGTAGAAGTCAGCTCTGTTGTCTGGTTTTTCATTGTGACGGATGTAATAAGTCATTCCGTTGTCCAATTTTCCGTATCTTACGTTAGGGTCCATTGGAAGAGGCATTGCCATTTGGGCAAAACTATTGATACCAAACATCATGATAATCAATAGCGATAATAAATGCTTTCTCATAAAAATGTTGTTTAATGAATTATTATTGATTTTTTAATTTGTTTAATATAAATGCACTACGTATTTTTCTACGAAATAAGGTTCGGTGTACCATTTCGTTATTGATGTCGTCTTGCGTTTCCAATTCTTAGGAACTTCGCGCAACTCTTCTTCAATGTCGCCGCCTTTGAGATATAAGATGCCGCCAGCTTCGATGTCGTTGTGGATGCGAAGCTTGTTTCCGACCCAACCAGCTATCTCAGGAAGACGTGTCACAGCTCGACTTGTGATGATGTCGAATTTGTCTTTTATTTTCTCGACACGTTCTTGAACTGCAACAACATTGGTCAATCCTAATGATTCTGCTACAGCTTGGACTACCTTGATTTTCTTTCCTATGCTATCGACGAGCATGAAGTCGGTCTGTGGAAACATGATGGCTAATGGTATGCCAGGGAAACCTCCGCCAGTGCCTACGTCCATTACCTTCATGCCTGGTAAAAATGTGAAGTATTTTGCAATGGCTAATGAATGCAATACATGGTGCTCGTAGAAACAATCCATGTCTTTGCGTGAAATGACGTTAATCTTGCTATTCCAATCTTCATAAAGTGGTAATAAAGATTGATATTGATTCATCTGACACTCAGTGAGTTCAGGAAAGTACTTCTTTATTATCGTGTGGTCCATTTACAATTATCTTAAATTACGCAAAAGTAAGAAAAAAAGATAAATATACCTTAATAATATTAGAAAATAGTTTAGATAATAATTATTTATTGTAAACGTTAATTTTGTATTTTTACAAAAATTTTTTTGATGATAAAAACGCTTAGATATTTCTTGTTTGTGATGCTCATGCTGTTATGGCATGATGACGTTTTGTCGCAGGAAAAGTCTAAGGCTGTTTTGGATTATGTCGATAAATATAAGGACATTGCAATGAGGGAGATGAAGGTGTATAAAATACCTGCTTCCATAACATTGGCTCAAGGTCTGCTCGAATCGGGCAACGGCAACAGCGAACTTGCAAAGAAATCAAATAATCATTTCGGAATAAAATGTCATAGCACGTGGAAAGGCAAACGTACTTATCACGACGATGATGAAAAAGGCGAATGTTTTCGTGTATATGACTCTCCCGCTGATTCTTACAGAGACCACTCTAAGTTTCTCGCCAACGGCCAGAGATATGCTTTTTTGTTTGATCTGCAGATAACGGATTATAAAGGTTGGGCTAAAGGCTTAAAAAAAGCTGGCTACGCCACATTGCCTGTTTATGCTAACGTCTTGATAAAACTTATTGAGGATTACAATCTTACGCAATATGACCAAATGGTTGTTAAAGGTAAGTTCAAGTATGAAGACAACAAGCCGACAGTACAACAAGACAACAAGAAAGCTAATGATACAAAACCAAAAGCCAAAAGCCAAGAGCCAAGAGCCAAAAGCCAAGAGCCAACAGCTATAGAATATATTCCGTTTAAAATCACTAATGCTGAAATAGTTGGTAAGGCTTACGACGGAAGATATATACGAGAAAATAATGGAGTGAAATTCATATATGCCAAAGCTGGCGATAATGTTCATGTATTAGCTAATGAGTTGGAAATGTATGAGTATCAGTTGGTGAAATATAATAATCTTGGCAAACGCCGTTCTTTAAAAGAGAACGAAATCATTTATATTGAACCTAAAAAGAATAAAGCTTCACGGAAATACAAATATCACACAATACAAAAAGGAGAGACTTTGTCGTATGTGTCTCGTCTTTATGGCGTCAAGTTGAAATCAATTTACAAAATGAATGGTATGGATGAAAATACTATTCTTCATGTTGGTGATAATATCAAACTGAGGTGATTTTTATGGAATTGAGGACTTGAGGAACTGAGGAATTAAAGAATATCCAAATCCTTAGATCCTCAAATCCTCAAATCCTTAGTTCCTTAGTTCCTCCGCAAGGTATTTAGCTGTAAATCCTTTCCCTTTTTTCACAATGCTTTCTGGTGTGCCTTCTCCGATTATAGTTCCGCCTTTCACTCCGCCATCTGGGCCCATGTCTATGATATAATCTGCTAATTTTATTACATCTAAATTATGTTCGATGATAAGCACTGTGTTGCCTTTTTCGACCAATTTATTCAGTACGTCCATCAGTACTTTTATGTCTTCGAAATGAAGACCTGTCGTTGGTTCGTCCAAGATATATAGTGTTTTGCCGGTATCTTTTTTAGATAGTTCGGCGGCTAATTTGACACGTTGAGCTTCGCCTCCCGACAATGTCGTTGATGCTTGTCCGAGTGTGAGATAACCGAGTCCTACATCTTCCAAAGCCTTGATTTTTTGTGTTATCATAGGTGTGTTTTCGAAGAATATGAGGGCTTCGCTTATTGTCAAGTTCAATACATCGTTGATAGATTTGCCTTTATAGCGCACTTCCAAAGTTTCTCTGTTGTAGCGTTTTCCTTGGCATGTTTCGCATAGCACTTGTACGTCGGGGAGGAAGTTCATCTCAATGAGTCTAACTCCTGCGCCGCAGCATGTCTCACATCTTCCGCCTTTTACGTTGAAGGAGAATCTTCCAGCTTTGTAGCCTCGTATTTTTGACTCAGGCAACTCGCCGAATAACTTTCTTATCTCGTCAAAGACTTTGGTATATGTCGCTGGGTTTGAACGAGGTGTTCTTCCTATTGGAGCTTGGTCTATTTCTATGACTTTGTCGATATGTTCCAAGCCTTCTATTGATTTGTATGGCAAAGGCTCTTTCAACGAACGGTAGAAATGTTTGCTTAAAATAGGGTAGAGGGTTTCGTTGATGAGGCTTGATTTTCCGGAACCGGAGACACCTGTGACACAAATCATTACGCCTAAAGGTAATTTCAAGGTGACGTTTTTAAGATTGTGGCCTGTTGCACCTTTTATAATAATATATTTGTCGTCAACGACTTTACGCCTTTTCTTTGGTACTTCGATTTTCTTTTTGCCGTTAAGATAATCGCAAGTGAGGCTGTGGCCTTTTTTCACTTCTTTAGGAGAGCCTTCAAAAGTGATTTCACCTCCGTAAGAACCAGCGCCTGGTCCTATGTCAACGATATGGTCGGCTGCCATCATGGTATCTTTGTCGTGTTCAACAACGATAATTGAGTTGCCGATGTCGCGCAATTCCTTTAGCGATTCAATAAGACGTTGGTTGTCGCGTTGATGTAGTCCGATGCTTGGTTCGTCCAAAATATATAAGATGCCTGTGAGCAATGAACCTATCTGTGTTGCGAGACGAATACGTTGTGCTTCACCTCCTGATAGGCTCTTGGCTGGACGATTAAGGTTCAGATAATCAATGCCTACGTTTAAAAGGAAATTGATACGTTTTTTTATTTCGGATAAAATATCGACAGAAATTTCCTTTTGTTTTTTGTTGAGATGATTAGGTAGTTCTTCGAACCATTGTGCGAGATTAACGATGTCCATTTCTGCCAGTTCGGCTATGTTTTTATCGTTAAGTTTGAAATATAGAGCTTCTTTTTTCAAGCGAGCGCCGTGACATTCAGGACATTGTGTCTCGTTCATGAAACTTGTAGCCCAGCGTTTTATAGCTGTGGATGCGTTCTCATCATTTTGGCTGATGATAAAATTGATTATTCCGTCGAAAGTGGCGGTGAATGTTGACATCGTTCCGTATAATTCTTTCGTTACGGTGAAGCCTTCGCTGCTGCCATATAATATTGCATTCAAGGCTTCTTCGCTAAGTTCGTTTAAAGGAGTGTCTAAATTGAAACCGTAATGAAGTCCTAATGTTTCTAACTGGTTGAAAATCCATGAGTTTTTATATTCGCCAATTGGAGCGAGACCTCCTTTGCGGATGCTTTTCTCCATATCAGGAATTATCTTGTTCATGTCGATTACAGTTATCTCGCCGAGTCCGTTGCATTTAGGACAAGCTCCGTATGGAGAATTGAAAGAGAATGAGTTAGGCTCTGGGTCTTGATATGAAAGTCCTGTAGTAGGACACATCAGGAGACGGCTGAAATATCTTACATTGTCATCTCCTTCTTCCATAATTAATAATAAACCTTTGCCATGTTTGAATGCAAGTTCTACGGCCTTAGATATTCTGCTTTTGTCTTCTCCGACGATAACTCTGTCTATAACTATTTCAATATCATGGGTTTTATATCTGTCAACCTGCATGCCATAGCTGAGTTCTTTTAACTCGCCATCGATGCGTACTCTGAGAAATCCTTGCTGACGTATATTTTCGAATAGCTCTCTGTAATGACCTTTACGGGCTCTTACTACAGGCGCTAATATGTTGATTCTTTTGTTTTTATATGTTTTTGCTATTATGTCGCATATCTGTTCTTCTGAATAACGAACCATCTTTTCTCCTGTGTTATAAGAAAACGGTTCTGCTACTCGTGCGTACAAAAGTCTAAGATAATCATATATTTCGGTTATTGTTCCGACTGTTGAACGTGGGTTCTTGTTGACTGATTTTTGTTCTATGGAAATTACAGGACTTAATCCTTTGATGTCATCAACTTGCGGACGTTCCATATTGCCGATGAATTGACGTGCGTATGACGACAATGACTCCATGTAGCGTCTTTGTCCTTCAGCATAAATGGTCTCAAAGGCCAATGAGGATTTGCCGCTGCCGCTTAACCCTGTTATGACAACGAGTTTGTTGCGTGGTATTTTAAGGCTTATATCTTTGAGATTGTTTTCTTTAGCACCGTAAATCTCTAAAAAATCTTCTTCTGAAATATTGCTTTTGTCAAATGAGTTCATCTTAGTAATTTATTTCTTCTAATGCTAAAGAATCTTCAAGTAAAAATTGTTCGTCGCCAATCAAATTCATGATATGTCCGTGTGTCATATTGAAAGGTTTCTTTGGTATTTTTATTTCATAAACTTCACCCTTGTTGACTTTCAACGAGTTGCTTCTTAGCCAAGGATTGAATGTTTTTAAGAGTTTATATGTGATGTCGTGTTCTTTTGCGAATTCAGCCCAGTTTTTGACGCTTTTGTCAACTTTTACTATGTCGTATTTGTATGGTTCGTAAGAAAGTTTCGGACTCACAAAGATTCCGTGTTTTTCAGGGTTTTCAAAAATGGTTTTTATAGCTAATATTCTAAAGACGTAACGTTCTGTTTCTTCAGCCATTAAGAGGTCGTAGTAAGAATCTACGCCTTGTTCTTTCATGAATTTCGCTACTCTTGTCGTTCCTGCGTTATAAGCGGCAGCTGTCAGAGTCCAGTTGCCGAATTTCTCGTAAGCTTTAAGGAAGTATTTGCAGGCTGCTTCTGTCTCTAATTCAACATTATAACGCATATCCACTTCCTTGTTTATCTTCAATCCGTAGTCTTCTGCTGTGCCTTTCATGAATTGCCAGAAACCTGCTGCTCCTGCAGGAGAAACGGCGTTGGTTAAATAACTTTCAATGACGCAGAGGTATTTGAAATCATCAGGGACGCCGTATTTTTTTAAAATAGGTTCAATTACTGGAAACCAACGTTTTGAACGTTTAATCAGAACCATTGTGTTGCTGTGAAAATATGTGTTCGAAAGAAGTTCTCTTTCATAACGTTCTCTTATGTTGAACATTTCGAGAGGCACTCTTTCGTCGGCGAAATAAATGTCGTCGCAAAATTCAATGTCGTTGCTTTGAACTACGATTTGTTCTAAAGAGACAGGACGTTTGTTTGCCGTTCTTATTGCTATGATACTCATTGTAAAAGCAATGATAACCATAAATATAAGAGAAGATGCCGCTATTATAAAGAGTGTTTTTGTCTTCTTCGTATTCATATTTTTTAGTTCAATATTTAAATGAAAGGACTTACAAAATTTTTAAATAGTGGAGATGTTTTGTCTTTATCTGACAAAATTGGATTTTCTATATTCCATTCTATATTGATGTCAGGGTCGTTCCACAAGATGCTACATTCCGATTCCTTATTATAGAAATTGGTACATTTATAATTGAATATGGTATCGTCTTCAAGAGTCAAGAATCCGTGAGCGAAGCCTTCCGGAATCCAGAACATTTCTTTGTTTTCCGCGCTTAAAATACGAGACTCCCATTTTCCGTAAGTAGGTGAGTTTCTGCGTAAATCGACGGCTACATCTAAGACGGAGCCTTTTACAACTCTTACGAGTTTGCCTTGTGCGTAAGGTGGTTTTTGAAAATGTAATCCTCGCAAAACACCTTTCGCAGATTGTGATTCATTGTCTTGCACAAAATTCAATTCTAATCCGCATGATGAGAATTTTCTTTTGTTGTACGACTCGTAAAAATATCCTCTATCGTCTTTAAAGACAATAGGTTTAAGTATTAAAAGACCTTCTATAGAAGTTTTTATTATTTCCATTTTTTTGTTTAGAGTTTAGGGTTTAGAGTTGAGAGCGGCTACTCTCAACTCTAAGCTTTTTTATAAGTGAACCACTTCGCCATGAGCTGCGGCAGCTGCTTCCATCATAGCTTCCGACATTGTTGGGTGAGGGAAGATTGTGTTGATGATGTCGCGGCCTTTTGCGCCTAACTCGCGTCCGAGTACTGCTGTTGCGACCATTTCGGTGACATTGTCGCCAACCATGTGACAGCCAAGCCATTCGTCGTTAGCTGCATTGAAAACGACTTTGATGAAACCGTCTTTGTTGCCTGCTGCTGAAGCTTTGCCTGAAGCTGTGAATGGGAACTTGCCTACTTTGACTTCATAGCCAGCAGCGATAGCTTTAGCTTCTGTGAGACCAACTGATGCGACTTCAGGAGTGATGTATGTACAGCCTGGTATGTTGTTGTAATTCAATTTTTCTGGTTCTAAGCCGCAGAATTTTTCGACGCAGATGATAGCTTCGTGCGATGCTTTGTGAGCCAAAGCTGGACCGTGAACGATGTCGCCGATAGCGTAAACGCCTTCAACATTGGTTTTGTAATAGTCGTCAACGATGACTTTGCCTCTTTCTGTTGCGATGCCAAGTTCTTCGAGTCCAAGGTTTTCGAGGTTTGTCTGAACGCCTACAGCTGATAAAACGATGTCAGCTTCAACGACTTTAGGACCTTTTTTAGTTTCGATTGTACAAACGCATTTTTCACCTGTTGTGTCAACGTTTGTTACTGATGATTCTGTCATGACAGTCATCTTCAATTTCTTGAAGCAACGTTCTACTTGTTTTGAAACTTCTTCGTCTTCAACAGGAAGGATGTTTGGCATAAACTCAACCAATGTGACTTTAACGCCCATTGATGTGAAGAAGAATGCAAATTCTGAGCCGATTGCGCCAGAGCCAACAACTAACATTGTTTCAGGAAGTTTGTCTAAAACGAGAGCCTGACGATAGCTGATGATTTTTTCACCGTCGATAGGAAGAGCTGGCAATTGACGAACTCTACAACCTGTTGCGAGGATAATGTGTTCTGCTTCGTAAATTGTTTCAACACCTTCTGCATCAACAACTTTAACTTTCTTGTCGGCTGTCAATGAGCCAAAACCAGCGATAAGTTCTACATTGTTTTTCTTGAAAAGATATTGAACACCTTTGCTCATGCCTTCTGCAACGCCACGGCTGCGACGAACTACAGCTTCCATGTCGGCTTTAACTTCGCCTTCAACTTTAATTCCGTAGTTTTCAGCATGTCTCATATATGTGTAAACTTGCGCACTTTTCAAAAGAGCCTTGGTTGGAATACAACCCCAGTTTAAACATGTTCCGCCGATTTCTGATTTTTCGACAACAGCAACTTTCTTGCCTAATTGTGAAGCTCTGATAGCAGCAACGTAACCTCCTGGTCCACTGCCTATTACAATAACATCGTAATTCATGGTTATTATGTTTTTTAAAATTAATAAATCGTTTAAAAATGCCTTATGCAAGGTTTGCGAAGATAAGAAAAAAACTCCTTCCTTTATATATTAATGTAATCTTTTTTGTGATTATAAATATCTTGAATTAAGTCTTAATTTCTATTAACATAAACTTCATGTTTTCATTAACATGAAGTTAAAAATTGTTAATTTGACGAAAAAACTTTGATAAATGCTTGACTTTCCTGTAAGAATAAATGTATTTTTGCACTGTAATAATCCAATATTTATTTGAAACATAATAATCGCTAAGTGGCGAAGTCGATAGATTTTTAACCTTAAAATATTTACTTATGAAATCAATTGTTAATTCCCAATTGACAGGGAAATGGTATCAGATTGCAAGAACTTTTAATCATTATGAAAAAAGTTTTGTGGAAATTATGTATTATATTTCAATTAGTTATGAGAAATATGATGATTTGCTTTATGTGGGCGTTAAAGAGGATGGGAGTAAAGTTATAAAGAAAGCATCTTTAAAAATTTTAACAGATAACGATTCTAATTATTTGGTTTTTAAAATGGGATTGTTTAGAAAAACTTTAAAAATATTAACATTTGATAGAAAATATGGAATATTGATATTGTCGGATGTAAAAATAAATAATATTTTTATTTTGTCGAGAAAAGTGTATGTGAATCATGATGTTATAGAAAAGATTTTGTGTAATATTGAATTAATAAATGCTGAAATCAAATTATATAGTAATAATATTGTTTAAAAATGCCAATAATTTCAAATCCAAAGTTCAAAGTGAAAAATAATTCCTGATTCCTAATTCCTAATTCCTAATTATTTTCTATCTTTGCGTTTTACATAAATAATTAAGGAGTTATGACATTAAATTCACTTACAGCAGTATCTCCTGTAGATGGCAGATACCGTTCCAAGGCAGCAGGTCTTGACGAATATTTTTCAGAATACGCATTGATTCGTTATCGCGTAATGGTTGAAGTTGAATACTTTATAGCATTGTGCGAACTTCCTTTGCCTCAGCTTGCAGCTTTCGATCATAATCATTTTGAAAAACTTCGTTCTTTCTACAAAGACTTCACAGTTGAAAATGCTCAAGAAATTAAAGATATAGAAAAGGTTACAAACCACGATGTTAAAGCAGTCGAATATTTCCTCAAACGTCGTTTCGATGAAATGGACCTCAAGAAATTCAAAGAATTCATCCATTTTGGCTTGACATCACAAGATATTAATAATGTGGCTGTGCCTCTTACTTTGAGAGATGCTAACGCTAACATTTATCTGCCTGCAATGCAAGAACTTAGAGATAAACTCTTTGCAATGGCAGAAGAATGGAAAGATGTTCCAATGTTGGCCCATACTCACGGACAACCAGCAAGTCCGACACACCTCGGAAAAGAAGTCTATGTCTTCGTTGAACGTCTCGATAATCAGCTTAATGTTTTGAGAAACATTCCTTTCTGTGCAAAATTCGGCGGTGCGACAGGTAATATGAATGCTCATAAAATCGCTTATCCACAGATTGAATGGAAAAACTTTGCTAACAATTACATCAATAATAATTTAGGCCTTACACGACTTCAAACAACGACACAGATTGAACATTACGATTTCATGGCTGCTTATTTCGATGCAGTGAAACGTATCAATACAATCTTGATAGACCTTTCTCGTGACGTATGGCAATATGTATCAATGGAATACTTCAAACAAAAAATTAAAGCTGGTGAAGTAGGTTCTTCAGCGATGCCTCATAAAGTCAATCCTATCGACTTTGAAAACGCAGAAGGTAATCTCGGATTGGCAAACGCTATCTTCGAACACCTCAGTGCGAAACTTCCTATCAGCCGTATGCAACGCGACCTCACAGACTCAACAGTGACAAGAAACGTTGGCGTGCCATTGGCTCACACTATGATAGCTATCGCTTCATTATTGAAAGGTCTCGACAAACTTATCCTTAATGAAGAAAAACTCAGAGAAGACTTGTTGAATAACTATGCTGTTGTTGCTGAAGCTATCCAGACAATTTTGCGTCGTGAAGAGGTTGAAGGCGCATACGAATTGTTGAAAGGCTTGACACGTACAAACGAAAAAGTTACACGTGAGTCAATAGATAAATTTATCGATGAACTTCCTGTAAGTGATTCTGTTAAAGCAGAAATGCACGTTATCACACCTGAAAATTATACAGGTTACAGCTTTTAAGTTTTAAGTAAAGAAAAATTAACAGGGGGATTTTGTAATGAAATTCCCCTTTAAATTTAATTAGATGAAAATCAGTAAATTCAATAGAGTTCTTGGCTATGTGAAGCCATACTGGGGCAGCGTGACGATGAATATAGTTTTTACTATACTCGCGACGATTTTTTCGCTGTTTTCTTTTTCGATGATTGTTCCTTTTCTGAATCTTTTGTTTAATCCAGATAATTTAATTACAGTAAAACCTGAATTTTCATTGAGTTCGGATGTGCTTCTCGAGACAATGAATTATTATATCAGTACCATCATCATTTCAAAAGGTCAAAAAACGGCGTTGCTCTTCATTTGCGCAATGTTGGTCTTTGCTTTCTTCCTGAGAAATCTCACGACTTATATGGCGAGTTATTATATGGCAGCGGTAAGAGTCAATTCTATAAAAGATTTAAGAGCAGCGGTTTACAACAAGATTCTCGTTCTGCCTTTGTCGTTTTACAGCAAGCAGAAGAAAGGCGACATTATCGCAAGAATCACAACCGACCTCCAGGAGATAGAAGTCTCTATCATGAATTATTTGGATGTTTTCATCAAATCGCCGATTACAATAATTGCGTATTTCGCTTATATGCTTGGAGTTAGCTGGGAACTCACTTTGTTTGTTCTTTGTGTTTTGCCAATAGGAGGAGTTGTGATTGGAAAAATAGGTAAATCTTTGAAAAAAGACTCTAAAGAAGGTATGACACGTCTTTCAAATATTATCGCTAATATTGAAGAGACAATATCAGGATTACGTATTATCAAGGCTTTCAATGCGATAGATTATACAAACGAAAAATTTGAAGAGCAAAATTACGGTTATTCAAAGTTGTTAAAATTCGTTCACAGAAAGAGAGACCTCAGTTCTCCTATGAGTGAATTGCTCTCTGCGATTGTCATTTCCATAGTACTTTGGTTCGGTTCGACACTTATTTTGTCGGGGAGCGCCTCTATCACAGCAGCTAATTTCATTGCATATATCGTTGTTTTCTCTCAAATTATTCCTCCTGCAAAATCATTTTCACATGGTTTCTATAATCTTCAAAAAGGTATGGCGTCAGCAGAACGCGTTTTTGAAATCCTTGACGCTGATGAAGTTATACTTCAAAAAGATAATGCTAAAAGTATTGCTGAATTTAAAGATTCAATCAAATATAATAATGTAGTATTTCGTTACGGTAAAGACGATGTCTTGAAAAATATTAATTTGACTGTTGGTAAGGGTAAGATGATTGCTTTGGTTGGAGAGAGCGGCGGCGGTAAGTCAACGATGGTTGACCTTTTGCCTCGTTTTTATGATGTGTGTGAAGGTTCGATAACAATTGATGGAATTGACATTCGTGATTACAAAATAGCCGACCTTAGAAGCTTGATGGGAATTGTAAGTCAGGAAAGTATATTGTTCAACGATACGGTTCATAATAATATAGCGTTCGGTATGCATAATGCGACTCGTGAAGAAGTTATAGAAGCGGCTAAAGTGGCTAATGCTCACGATTTTATCATGCAGCTTGAAAATGGCTATGATACTTTTATTGGCGATAGAGGCATGAATCTCTCAGGAGGCCAAAGGCAGCGTTTGAGTATTGCCCGCGCTGTATTGAAAAACCCACCTATATTAATATTAGACGAAGCGACTTCATCACTTGATACAGAATCAGAAAAACTTGTGCAAGATGCGCTATCTAAGATTATGAGTAATAGGACTTCAGTGGTTATTGCACACCGTCTTTCAACGATTCAAAATGCTGATAATATTGTGGTTCTTGCAAAAGGTAATATTGTTGAACAGGGAAAACATGACGAACTCATTGCTAAGAGTGGCATTTACAAGAGATTGACGGATTTGCAGTCGTTTAATTAAAAAAACTTTCGCCTTTAGTCTTTTGCCTTTAGACTTTTTACTATCTTTGCGAAATAATAATTAAAAAAGAAAATTAAAAATTTAACTTTAATAAAGTAGAAATGGATTTAAGTAAAGTTGTAACTATTTCAGGAAAACCAGGTTTGTTTTTAGTAACAAGTTCTGGC
Source organism: Bacteroidales bacterium (assembly GCA_045631805.1). Classification (GTDB taxonomy): domain Bacteria; phylum Bacteroidota; class Bacteroidia; order Bacteroidales; family F082; genus Limimorpha. The sequence goes on from JAZQVL010000114.1 coordinate 17,076, forward strand.
GCTGGTAAATTGGTTGTTGAGTCATTGCTCGATGGAAAACGTACTCCAGCTTTCGCTAACGATAAAATCAGTTCTTTAGAAGAAATAAGCATTTTCACAACAGGCGACGACAAACCTCTTAAAGAAGTTTTCGTCAGCATTCATGAAAAATTAGGTGATAACATTGGTTTCGATCCAAAAAGAGTTTCTCCAGTTGAACTCAAAGAAAAATTTATGTTAGTTCTTCCTGAATATGATGAAGACTCAGTATATCAATCAGATATGAAAAAAGTTTTCCAATGGTATCAACTTCTCAACGACAAAGGTCTCTTAGATTTCACTGTTGAAGAAGAAAAATCAGAAGAAAACACAGAAGAAACAAAATAACCTAAAGATTTAATCATAGGTCGTCACACTGACGACCTTTTTTGTATATATGCCATGAAGAAAATCACCGACTTTCGCTTAATAGAAAAAAAAGAATGGGCAAAATCGACATATCTTTTGCTCCAATCTGATGAGCCTCTCGAAGACATCAAGGCAGGACAATTTGTTCAAGTAAAAGTTGATGACGCCGCTCATACATATTTGCGTCGTCCAATCTCCATTCATGATGTCGATTATCAAAATCGCACTATAACTTTGTTGGTTCAGAGAGTAGGCGAGGGAACAAACAAAATCTCCGATACAGAAATCAACGACACATTAAATATAATATATCCTCTCGGCAACGGCTTCACAATGCCAGAAGATAAAAATGCAAAAGTGGTTCTCGTTGGTGGCGGCATCGGTATCGCTCCAATGTATTATCTTGGCAAGGTGTTGAAAGAAAAAGGTCTCGAACCAGTATTCGTTCTCGGCGGTCGTTCAAAAGAAGATTTGATAATGTTGGAAGAATTTTCTTCAGTAGGTGAGGTTCATGTCACAACAAACGACGGCAGTCTCGGCGAACAAGGTTTTGTTACACAGCATTCTGTCTGGAAAGAAAAGAAATTCGATATGATTTACACTTGCGGTCCTAAGCCAATGATGATGGCTGTGGCTAATATGGCGAGAGAAAATAACATCTGCTGTGAGGTTTCACTCGAAAACCTTATGGCCTGCGGTCTCGGTGCTTGCTTATGCTGCGTGGAAAACACCATCGAAGGCAATGTTTGTGTATGTAAAGAAGGTCCTGTCATGAATATAAATAAATTGTTATGGTAAACGAAACGATACAACTCAAAGGTCTCACCTTGAAGAATCCGGTGATGACAGCATCAGGAACATTCGGTTATGGAGAAGAATATTCCGATTTCATCGACTTGTCTCAAATTGGCGGCATTCTCGTCAAAGGAACAACATTGAATCATCGTGAAGGAAATCCGTATCCTCGTATGGCAGAGACACCTTCAGGAATGCTCAACGCTGTAGGCCTCCAAAACAAAGGCATCGACTATTTCGTTGAGACAATATATCCAAGAATAAAAGATATTGATACAAATATCATCGTAAACGTTTCTGGTTCAACGATAGAAGACTATTGCGCAGTTGCTGAGAAAGTCAATGCTTTAGAAAATATCCCAGCTATCGAACTCAACGTTTCATGTCCTAACGTAAAACAAGGCGGCATGGCATTCGGCGTTACAACAACAGGCATTGAGCAGGTGGTAAGCGCAGTGAGAAAGGTTTATGACAAACACCTTATCGTAAAGCTTTCACCTAACGTGACAAGCATCGCCGACTTGGCATTGGCAGCGGAAGCATCAGGCGCTGACTCTGTATCATTGATTAACACACTTCTCGGCATGGCAATCGACGCTGAAAAGAGAAGACCTAAGTTATCTACAGTGACAGGCGGTTTGTCGGGAGCATGTGTCAAGCCAATCGCTTTGAGAATGGTATGGCAGGTGGCTAAGGCAGTGAAGATTCCTGTAATAGGATTAGGCGGCATCTCATCAGCAACAGACGCTATCGAGTTCTTGCTCGCTGGTGCTTCAGCAATCGAGATAGGTACAGCTAACTTCATCGACCCAACGATCTCTGTTAAAGTCGCTAAAGGCATCGTGGAATATTGCGAACGCCATGGCATCAAGAACGTAAGCGATTTGACAGGAGCTTTGGAGGTTAATTCATAATTCACAATTCATAATTCATAATTAAAAAATTGTGCATTATGCATTATGCATTATGAATTAAAAAAATTGTGCATTATGCATTATGAATTATGAATTAAAAAAATTGTGCATTATGCATTATGAATTATGAATTAAAAAAATTGTGCATTATGCATTATGAATTATGAATTAAAAAAATTGTGCATTATGCATTATGAA
>JAZQVL010000115.1:0-96113 GCA_045631805.1 Bacteroidales bacterium
CAATCCAATTCGGTACAAAGAACGTTGAAGAAATCATCGAAGGCGAGAATGACGAAGACGGCACGCCAAAGACAAAATCAGTAGAGAAACCTTGGATTATCAACGACGTCGCTCCACTCTGGAAGAAGTCACCATCATCAATTGAAGACAAGGAATATGACGATTTTTATCATGTCTTATATCCGATGAACTTCGAGACTCCGTTGTTCCACATCCATCTCAACGTCGATTATCCTTTCAACTTGACAGGTATATTATACTTCCCAAAAATCAAGAACAGATACGAGTTCCAACGCAACAAGATACAACTCTATTGCAACGAAGTATTCGTAACTGACTCAGTTGACGGCATCTTGCCAGAATTCTTGACAATGCTCCACGGTGTAATCGACTCTCCAGACATTCCTTTGAACGTAAGCCGTTCATTCTTGCAAAACGACCAGAATGTCAAGAAGATATCAGGTTATATCACCAAGAAAGTAGCAGAGAAACTTGAAGAATTATTCAAGAAAGACCGTGAAGAATATGAAAAGAAATGGGACGACATCAGCGTCTTCATCGAATACGGCATGATAGCAGACCCTAAGTTCTTCGAGAGAGCAGAGAAATTCATGCTCGTAAAAGACACCGAAGGCAAATATTACACCTTGGAAGAATACAAAAAGCTAATCGAAGAGAATCAGAAGAACAAAGACGGCAGACTCGTATATCTCTATGCTACAAACGCTGACGAGCAATACAGCAACATCGAAAACGCAAAGAGCAAAGGTTACAACGTTCTTTTATTAGACGGTATCCTCGACTCACATTTCATCAGCACATTGGAACAAAAGTACGGCGACTGCTCATTTGCTCGTGTTGACTCTGCTTCTATCGACAAACTCATCGAGAAAGAAGAAGACAACAAAGAGTCAAAACTCAATGATGAACAAAAAGCCGACATCAGAAAAGCTTTTGAAGAAATTATCGACAAAGTCACTTTCAACGTAGAGTTCAGCAACTTAGGCGAAGACGACGCTCCTGTAGAAGTCATTCAAAACGAGTTCATGCGTCGTATGAAAGAGATGAGCGCTATGGGCGGCGGAATGCAGATGTGGGGTTCAATGCCAGACAGCTATACTCTCATGCTCAACGCCAACAACCCTGTGATAGCAGGACTCTTAGACAAAACAGAAGAAGAGCAAAAAAATATCATCAAACATTTATACGACTTGGCTCGCCTTTCAAAGAATTTACTCAAAGGTAAAGATTTGAATGAGTTTGTAAAGAGAAGTTTTAACGAAATTTAAAAACAGTACAGACGTGTCAATGATGTCTTTTGATTAAAACAATCCGTATTTATATACAAATTACATCATTGACGCGTCTCTACAAAAAGGAGAAAATATGAAAAAGAAAAACACTATTATTTTAATCGTTGGCGTCGTTGTCTTGATTGTATTTTGGTTTATAGGCAAGTACAACGGATTGGTCAACAAAGAAGAGAATGTAAACTCAAAATGGGCTCAGGTGGAGAACGTATATCAACGTCGTGCCGACCTCATCCCTAATCTCGTAGCGACAGTAAAAGGTTACGCAGAACATGAGCAACAAGTTTTGACAGACGTTGTTTCTGCAAGAGCAAAAGCGACATCAGTCAACTTTAATGCAGACAACATGACAGAAGAAAACATCAAAGCATTCCAAGCCGCACAAGATCAGTTGTCAGGCGCATTGTCAAGACTTTTGGTAACAGTAGAGAAATATCCGGACTTAAAGGCCAACCAGAATTTCATGGAGTTACAAGCTCAACTTGAAGGCACAGAAAACCGTATCGCAGTGGAACGCAAGAACTTCAACGATGCTGTAAAAGAATACAACACAGGATTAAGAAGATTCCCAACCAACATTGTCGCCAACATGTTCGGTTTCGACAAGAAGGCATATTTCGAATCAGCTGTTGGTTCTGAAGTAGCACCTAAAGTTGAATTTTAAAAAACAAAATAAAATGACATCAAGAACATTCTTTTCAAATGAAGAGCAGCACAATATAGTAGCTGCCATCAAGGAAGCGGAACTTAACACATCCGGAGAGATAAGAGTGCATATTGAGAATCATTGCAAGGAAGAAGCGTTAGAGCGCGCGGCAGAAGTATTTTACGATTTAAAGATGAATCACACTGCCGCGCGCAACGGCATCCTTTTCTACCTCGCCGTCAAAGACCGTAAATTCGCTGTTATTGGAGATGAAGGCATCAACAAAAACGTGGAACACGACTTCTGGAACGACATTAAAGACGAGATGACCGTAAAATTCAAAGAAAACAGATTCGCAGAAGGTCTGATTGGCGGAATATTAAAATGCGGCGAGAAACTCAAAACATACTTCCCTTATCAAAGCGACGACATTAATGAACTTAGTGATGAGATTTCTTTTAATTAGGATTTAAGGAATTGAGGATCTGAGGATTTGAAGAGTTACATGTAGAGACGCGTCAACGTCACATCAATAATAAACACACGTTGACACGTCTAAATAACAAACAACATACAATGACAGCAAATAAAAATATTAGTGACATATTCGTGTCGATTGGCGGACAAAAAAATCGTGGACTGAAGTTCACCACATTATTTTTATTGTTATTCGTGGTTTTTACATGCCACGCCCAGCAGATTCCTAACCGCCCGTCGCCTCCACGACTTGTCAACGATTTCACAAATACTCTGACAATAAGTCAGGCCAATAACCTTGAATACAAACTCAGAAACTACAACGACACCACATCTACACAAATTGCCGTCGTTTTCGTCAACGACTTACAAGGCACAACAGCTGCCGACTTCGCTTATCAAATTGGCGAAAAATGGGGTGTCGGGACAAAAGAAAATAACGGCATAGTTATTTTAGTAAAACCAAAAAATGAGACAAAAGGCGAGGTCTTCATCAGCGTCGGTTATGGTCTCGAACAATATATCCCTGACGCATTAGCAAAAAGAATCATTGAAAGCCAAATGATTCCAGCTTTCAAATATAACGACTATTACAAAGGTGTCAATAATGCCATCGATTCAATAATAAAATTAGCATCTGGAGGCTTTTCTTCAGATGGAAAGCATAACGAAAATTCAGAATCAGCTGCATTGATAATCATCATCTTCGGTATGGCAGCAATGATTCTATATATTAGCTTAGCAAATAAAATAGGCACCACCATATCTTCAAAAAAAGACAGTTCTTCTTTCTGGAGAACACTATTTTGGTTAAGTCTGTTAAATAACAGCACACATCGTCATCACCATCATCATAATCACTGGAACGGATTCTCTGGCGGTTCGGGAGGATTCGGTGGCGGAGGAGGTTTCAGCGGCTTCGGAGGCGGCAGCTTCGGAGGCGGAGGCGCTGGTGGAAGTTGGTGATAATTAGGAATTTGTAGAGACGTTTCAATGATTCCTACAAAAATAAACAAACATTGAAGCGTCTTAGTAATTAGGAAATCATAGGTTCAGTAATTGTCAGGAGTTTTTCCTTTAGACTTTTGTCGTTTGCCTTTAGCCTTTTTTATATATTTGCATTAGGAATTATGAATTGTAAATTATGAATTCAAGAAGCGTCATATCATTAAAAGAAGCTGCTATTTATCAGCATAAAAGGTGTGTTCTTAAAAATGTCAACTTTGAAATAGAAGAAGGTGAATTCGTTTATTTAATTGGCAAGACTGGCAGCGGCAAATCATCATTGCTCAAGACCTTATACGCCGACCTTCCTGCCAAAGAAGGCGAACTAAGCATTGCAGAGTATAATCTCAGGACAATAAAAAACCGCGACATTCCTATGCTCAGAAGAAAGATTGGCATTGTGTTCCAAGACTTTCAGCTTCTTTTTGACCGTAATGTAGAAGACAATCTATATTTCGTGTTAGACGCTACCGGATGGAAAGACAAGGCTGCCATGTCAAAAAGAATTGACGAGGTTTTGAAACAGGTAGGACTTCCTACTAAACGTAAGTCGATGCCACATCAGCTATCTGGAGGCGAACAACAGAGCATCGCCATCGCAAGAGCGCTCCTCAACGACCCTGCGCTCATCTTAGCCGACGAGCCTACCGGCAACCTCGACCCAGAGACAACCAACGACATCATGAATCTTCTTAAAGAGATATGCGCTAAAGGAAAGACCATCTTCATGGCTACTCATAACTATAACCTTATCCTGAAATATCCGTCAAGAATAATAAAATGCGACGAAGGAACTGTTATAGATAAGACTACAAGTCAACAAGACTACAAGACTACAAGATAGAGAGGTACTTTCTCAGTGTTTCTTCAGAGAATTTTTCGTGTTTCTTAAAATATTCATGAAATATAGGCAAGGTTTCCAAATCGCTGCGTAATATTTTGTGGGTGTTGAAAGTGCTTCTGAAAAACCAATTCATGAAATCGGAATTCAACAAATCAACGAGCTGCGAATATGATACTGGAAAATCTTCATTTAAAATAAAAAGATTAGCACTATTTAAAACATATCGCTGTTCTGTATCGTGGAAACATACTATTCTATTAGAAATAAAACGATAAATGATTTTATCAGAGGACTTATACAAATCAATATCAGCCACTTGACGACATCCGCTCAGATTTTCATCTATATATAAAGAAGGTTCAGCCAATCCATTTTTCATAATATCCTTGCCCCTATATATTGGCACATATCCTTCTGCTTCTTGTTTCTTACATATCTCATCATTATTACCAGTAATGATTCCAAGACCCCATTTAGCATTGTCTTTCAAAGTGATATGAGGTAAAGAAAGAACATGACATATTACATCATTATCTTTTTCCTCTATGTGAAAATTAAAAATATGCTTGGGAACATTAAAGAAACCGCTTTGTGTTCTACAATATTTTTTAACATTATAAATCTCACATTCTATTTGGCTGTTAGCTATTGGCTGTTGGCTATTGGCTTTGGCAGCAACAAAAGCCATCGCTTTGGTCATCAATCCTTTGAAAGCTTTGCCATAATCAATAAAACGAATGACTTGTAACATCAACAATGATTTACGAGCATTTTCAAAAGATGATATATTAAAGAAAGCATCTGGCAACAAAAAGCCTATTTTACCATTTTCTTTTAACACTTTCAAACAAGCGAAATAGAATATCGCCGAGGTATCTATAACATTTCCAGAGTTATATAAAGAAGAATATCTGACTTTATCTTTTTTATTAATCTTCTTGCCCCACGGCGGATTTGTGAAGATGTAATCATACTGTTGGCTATTGGCTGTTGGCTGCTGACTAAGGAAATCAGCACAAATGATATTCTTACTATCGTAACCGCTTATTTCTTTGATACGTTTTTTTGTTATAGCCACCGCATTCTCATCAATATCAAAACCATATACATTTTCAGGAGAAATGCCTTTTTTAATAGCTTCAATAATGAAATTGCCAGAGCCACAACATGGATCTAAAAATAATTTACCTTGTGTTATGTCAATAGATTTTAACATATCCTCAACAATATATTGAGGCGTATAGTAAATTCCTTCCTTATTTTTATATGATTCCGACAACAACGACTCATATTTAGAAGAAATATCATCACCCGACATAGAAGATTGCAAATCAGACTTTATCTCTTCTGATAAAAAAATATGATTATGTATGTCTTTATATTGCTTATTGGCTCGAGATGACAGTTTCTTATTATTCAAAATGTTATCTCTAAAGTCATCGAGATCTTTCTGGGTAAGAACATCATCTGTCTTTTGCAAAGACCCATCCTTAATCCAATTATGAATACTTACAACCGAAACATTCAATTGCTCTGCAGCAGATTTAATTGAGACCTTGTTATTCATAATCAAACAAAATCAGAACAACCATCGATTACTTATTAAAACCATTCTAACATCTCAAAAACACGAAGTTATTTTTTTAAAACATACTTATTCACAATATCATTCCATCTTGGAACTTTCAGTTCAATTCCATAATGCTTTTTATAATTATCAACAAGTATCGACAACCAATCTGCGCCATCGTCACGTGTATCTTTATTCTTATACACAGCTTCTTCCATAGCCGACAAAAAGTCTTCCAAGCATTCAAAGACCTTAAACTTGGCTGTTTTTCCATACCACTTTGCAGGTCTAATTTTTTGGACAGTACCTTTTTTTATTTGAAGATTAATTGGCCAAATTGTTTTATTTTTTCCAGAAGACATTGGTCTTGACATTTCCCACACTTTATTCATCCATACTTTTTTGATTGTAACAACACCTTCTTCTGACATTTCATAGCCAAATATTAAATATGTAACATGCAACATCCATGGTTTTTGAGCTATTTCCTGTTCATACATACGAAAATCTGCGATATCAAATCCTGGTCCAGCTTTATAATTAAATGCTTTAATTTCCATCAAACTCTCTTTCATATTATCAGGATTGAGATAAAAATCTGGTGGCATCTGAGTATTTTCATTCAACGCATATTCAATTCCATTCTGTCTCATCCATCCTTCAACCCATTCTTGCATGATGTTTCCAACAACATCACGTTGTTTTACTATAATATCAGTATCTCCCAATGAAAAAGTAATACGTCCTTGTTTAGTTAATATTTTATCATCATCAACTAACTTTTTGTAAATATCTTCGACTGTTAATTTCATATTTTTTTATTTGCTTAATAATGTATCTATCAATCTTTCTGCAACTGCCTTTATTACTGGAACAACAACTGTATTGCCCAATAAGTCAAAACCTTCCTTTTCAGTAACATTAAATTTTATATTATCTGGATAACCACAAAGTCTAAGACCTTCTCTAAGCGACAATCTCCTAATTCCGCCATTGTCACCAACATATAACTTTTGCATATCCATAGCGACCAACGTTGGAGCTATTTCATCTGGTGATAATACTTTGTTAACCTCAAAACTTAATTTTCCAGCAACAATATTATATCCCTTTGGCTTATTTTTATCATAATCTCTATAAGTAGTTACAATTCCATTTTCATCAATTTGTCGAATAAGTTTTTTAGGATATTCCAATTTCAAATAGCCTTTTTTGGTCAAGTCTTCAAGCATATCTTCAAGTTGCGGATTATCATAAAACGTTCTTATCTGCTCTAATGTCAGTGGCATCCCATCCATCCAATCTATACCTATTATTTCAGCCCACTTTTTTTTACGTCGTTCTGTTAATATTGTATCAAGCAATTTTTTTTGCTCTTGACTAACTAATCCTTTAATCTCTAAATCCCAACTATGTATATTTGACTTACCGCCTCTTTTATCTTTTATTGATTTACCATAAAGTTGTTCTAATGAGAAATGATCAAGTAATGTTTTTATAAACGGCGTATTTGAAATTTGCAAACCTGATTCAAGAATATCTTTCAACTTACTTTCTTTTACTGGAAAATTGTCAAGATCTGGTTTTTCATACAGACTACCAATAATATAAATTCTCTTACGTTCCTGAGGTACTCCAAAATATTTTGAATTAAGAACTCTATAATCAAATTTGTAATTCAAAGCAGATAGTTTATTCATTATCACCTGCAGAGTTTTGCCACCATCATGATTAACAAGTCCTTCAACATTTTCAAGTATAAACCCTTTTGGTTTTTTATCTCTCAGTATCCTTTCAACTTCAAAAAACAAAGTACCTCTTGTATCGGCAAATCCTTTACGTTTACCTGCAGAGCTAAATGACTGACAAGGAAAGCCTGCACATAATATATCAAAATCAGGAATGCTTTTCGTATCAATCTTTGTTATATCACCTACAATTGTCTCCATAGGATGATTTTCACGCAGTACTTTCACAGCATAAGGTTTAATTTCAGATGTCATCACACAAACTGGTATCATTCCCTTGTTTTGCGCAGCTTGTTCTAATCCATATCTTATTCCACCAATACCAGCAAAAAGATCAATAAATCTAAGTACATTATTCTGTTTTTTTACAACAACATTTTGTTGCGAAAACGAATCATTCACAGCAGGAACTATATCTTCTCCTTTTATAATCATAGGAGCATAAATATCACCACCATTCTCTTTTGAAATAAATCGATTAAGCAACAATTTTATATCTATTGATTCAGATTGTATTTCTTCTCCCATTGAATAAACAATATAACTTCCATCAGGATCAGGATACAACAATGTTTCCATATCACTTTGTTCTTTTATTGACGAGCTAATGCATGGAAAAAGATGATAGTTTACTTGCGGATTTTGAAAATTATAAATAATAATGTAATCTGGCAAATTATTTTTTATAGCTCCACCTTTTCGTTGTGAAAATAAGTCCTTATTGTAACGAATATTATATAGTTTTTCATATCTATGAGGTTGCTCTCCCAAGATCCATTCAAGATGTTGTTTTTCAGCACGATAACCACCAACCAAAAAACTTTTCTCCTTATTATCTAAATATCTAAACATACTCTCAACAATACATTTTTATTTATGCTTATCAACTACTCTATCAGCTTCATCAACAAGTCAGTAGCTTCTTCTATATTGTAGAAATTCTTCATATTATTTTTTCGACGTTCTATCTGATGCTTGTCGAAAGGACGAGGCATCAACTCACTGACAGCGAAACGTATCGCATTAGAATCGTTGACAATATAACATAATCCGTTGACATCAAGACCTTCAACCATCTTATCGTTAACGAGACAGAATCGGCCGTTGAAAAGTGTGTTTAATAATTTCAATTTCAAACCCGTAGCTTGTTCTGTGACAAGAATATTGATATGAGCATGACGGATTAAATCGAACAACACCTGATCGCTCGGACTATCTATAAGCTCAATATTTGGCACATTTTCAATAAGTTTAACAATGTGAGGAGGCGGATTCATACCCGCAATCTTCAACTTCACATCAAAGTTCTCGAATGTCTCGATAAGTATTTCTGCAGCCCTATAATTCTCTGACACCGACAAATTGCCATGATACAAGACATAGTCACTGCTGCCTTCAAGGATATCTACTTCTGTATATGCGTTGTATGCCGTAACTTTATATACATTACTATATTTCTCCGAGAAATATTCATAGTCTTTCTGCGAAATCGCAAGAATTGCTTTCGCATTATTTAATACGCACTCGAAATTTCTGAGTTTATCAACTTCTTGCTTCAGATATATTTTCTTCTTGGAATCGACTTCCACCTTCGCCAAATGCTCATAATATTCATGTTCAACATTATGCGCTCTGACTATTATATTTCTATCCTTCAAATCGTCGCAAGTAAGAATCTTGCAGCAATGCAATCCTTCAAGTAAAATAGGATAATTATCTTTTTTGAGATTATTGAGCAATTCTTCAGAATCGCGCGAACAAACGATATATGGCATGGAACTAAATATCTTTGTCAGCTTTGTTTCTCTTTTATAATAATTAACTGAGTAGCATAAACTTTCGAGATATTCTGAGTGTTCTCGACCATATTCAAAACAATGCAAATGAATCTTAACGCCTCGTTCCGACAGCGCTTTAATCCTGAAAAAAACATCAATAACGCCGCCGTAATTGGCCGGATATGGAATATCGAAACTTACGATATGTAAATGTTTATCAGATGTATTGCTCATATATTTCTATCAAAGTTTTTTCTTCGTTTTCCCAACATAACTCTTGAGCTGCGAAGTTAAGATTATTTTTCCAAGTTTTCAAAGTATTTTCATCAGAAAGAACTTCTTTTATTTTTTCCGCTATATGCTTAGGATTATGGTCATCGACAAACGTACCTATATTGTAATCTTTTATAATTCTTTCTATTTCAGGAAGATGTGACGCTACAACAGGCACATTGGCTTGTATGTAATCGAACAATTTATTTGGCAGACTGAAAAGATAGTTCAGATTGTTGGCTTTGTCGAGAGTAAAGCCTATTTCCGCCAAACGCGTTATCGCCATCATGTCTTTATATGGCATTCTCGGATAAAAACGAACTCTGTCGTCCCAATGATTTTCTTCCACTTTTTTCTTCAAAAGCGGCAAGACATCACCTCCACCTATTATTAATAACAAACAATCATCGAGATAACGCATCGCTTCGACAAGTTCCTCAGAGCCTCTGTGAATATTGATTCCTGATCCTTGAAGTATGAGTATGTGTTTGCCTTCCGGCAGATTCAACTTCTCACGTGATGCAGGTTCTGGCAACATCTTACGCATAGGAATATTTCTAATCACATGAACCTTGATTCCGTATTTTTCCCTAAACAAATTCGCAATAGATTCATTTACAGTTATCATCTCATTCATCTTAGGCAAGACAAACTCCTCAATAGCACGCCATACTTTCTGAACCTTAGGACGACTGACAAGTTCAGGGACTTCAGTAAAATATTCGTGGCTATCGTAAATGAGTTTCTTTCTCTTGATTTTAGAAACTAAAAATGAAGGCAACAATGTATCTAAGTCGTTGGATAAGAAACAATCGGCACGATGAAACATCAAAAAGAAAAATAATCTGATATTATATTCGGCATAAAATAACGGACCTTTTTCAAAAATAAGTTTCATACGATGTGAACGATAAGGACGCTCATCCATTTCTGGACTTTTTCTCTGCTTACGACCAACCAACAACACTTCAAATCCTGCCTTCTGAAGTGTGAGACACGACTTGTTAACTCTCTGGTCTGTAACTAAGTCGTTGATAACCGATACTATAACACGTTTCAATTTTATATCTTTTTTGAGTTTATAAAATTACTTCTTTTATGTCTTGATTTCACAAAAAAAACTTAATTTTGAAAAAAAATATATTCATGAAAAAAGAACATTCTCTTCAAGGCTTAAACACAATGGGATTTAATGTTATCGCAAAATATTTTTGTGAGATAAACTCCTTAGATGACATAAAGAAACTCATTGACGACAAGACTTTTAAGGAATCTAAAAAACTTTTCCTTGGAGGAGGAAGCAACATTCTTTTTACAGATGAATACTTTGACGGAATGATAATACATTCTAACTTAAAAGGAATTTCTTTTGTAGAAAGCCAACCAACAACAAACGATGAATTTCCTCAGTTCCTCAGTTCCTCAGTTCCTCAGTTCCTAACACTAAGATGTATGTCGGGTGTAACATGGAAAGATTTCGTTGATTTTACAGTAAAAAACAATCTTTATGGTTTAGAGAATCTTGTTGACATCCCTGGCAGCGTTGGCGCGGCTCCTGTACAAAACATCGGCGCTTACGGCAGCGAAGTGAAAGATTGCATCACGAAAGTTTATACCATAAACATTGAAAACGGAGAAGAACGTGTCTTTGAAAATAAAGAATGTGATTTTGCCTATCGCGACAGCATTTTCAAAAAAGAAGAAAACAAGAAATATTTCATCTACGCCATCGACTTTAAATTAAAAAAAGACGCTGAATTGAAGTTGGAATATGGAAATATTAAGGAATATTTGGTTAAAAAAAATATAGAATCTCCTACCCTTTCTGATGTAGCCAATGCCATCAAGGCGATACGTGCGGAGAAATTGCCAGAGGTCGGTGTTGTTGGAAGTGTAGGCAGTTTCTTCCAAAATCCCATCGTTGATACCGACAAATACAAAAGCATCAAAGAAACATATCCCGAAGTGCCATCATATCCTAATGATAAAGGCGTTAAAATTCCTGCGGGATGGCTCATCGACAAGGCTGGCTGGAAAGGCTACAAGGAGAATCATGTCGGCGTATGGGACAAACAAGCGCTCGTCCTTGTTCATTACGGAGGCGGCAAGCCAGAAGAGATTCTAAACCTCATGAATAAGATTCAAGACAGCGTAAAAAACAAATTCGGAATAGAGATAAAACCAGAGGTTAATATTGTGTAAAACCACATGGCATTGATATAAAAAAAGAACCCCAGAATAATTTCCAGGGTTCTTTTTCTTAAAACTTATTATCTTTCGGATTACATCTTCACTGTTTTATATACTTGAGTTCCATTATTAGTTGTTATTCTCAAGTAATAAACTCCTGATTTATAATCGCTCATGTCTAATGTATAAACATCTTCATTTACTATAAGTTTTTCCATGCATTGTCCGTTTGGCATAAAGACTGAAATTTCTTTCATTCCTTTGCATTCAATCTTCATGTCGGCATCTGTTGGATTTGGATATAATTTTGTTTCAACGAATGAATTTTCATTGACACCAACAGTTACGTTAACAGTGACTTCCACTTCATCATCGCATCCATTTGTTGTTCCAACAACAGAATATTTTGTTGTTTGAGATGGTGACACTGTGATAGAAGCTGTTGTTTCGCCTGTTGACCAGAGATATGAATCAGCGCCGCTTGCTGTCAATGTTGTGCTTTCGCCTGCATTGATTTGGTTGTTGCCAGCAACTGTCACTTCAGGAGCTTCATTCACTGTCAACGTCAAATTAATGATACTGTCGCAGTCGTATTCTGTTTCATATTCTTTAGTTTTATTATACAAACCTGGAGCGAGGTTGTTAAGGTTGAAGCCATATTGAGTATAGCTTTCGCCTTCGCATATTTCAGCAGTAACTTCAATATTATATGAAGGATAAACTGTCAAAGTCATGACGATTGTACTATCGCAGCCGTCAACAGTTTGGAGTACATTTTCTTGAGTATGTACGCCAGCTTCAGGATTATCGAAGTGGAATGGGCCATAATGGAATGACTCGCCTTCGCAAATTTCCATTGACAAATTACGAGTATAAGTTGGGAAAACTGTAAGGTACAAATATGCATCTTGTCCATTGCTGCCTTCAATAACTTCTTCATAATAGCCAGGAGCTGGTTCGTCGTAGTTGAAACCGTTTTCTACATAACTTTCGCCTTGGCATAAGTCGATGACGTACATTTCTGGTGAAGGCACGCCGAGTTCGCAAGCGTTAAGAACAGGTTTTGACATATCGTTTGTCTCTGTCAAGAATGCAATAAAATAAACATTATCAAGATCGACCGCTACTCCGTTAGGGTCACCAATAGTTCCAGGAATTGTGTATGTATATGTTTTTGTTATTAATGTTCCAGCTGTTGTTGGGCTAACAGCATCGCCCCATGTTGAAGTCACAGCAGAGCGGAACACGTGAGTGTGGCAATATTGGCCATCAACAATTTGTGTTGGGTTCAAGTTTGAACCAGCCTGATAACCGATAATATTGTCTTGCAACATGAAAATGTTAAGATAGTTTGAAGAAGAAGCGCTGTTGCCAGTATAATAAATTTCCACAGTAATCTGAGCTGTACGTGTAGCAGCATTGATTGTGTAGTCACCAGCTATGTTAACGATAGCTGTTTGATGCATTTGATCAATAGATTTTTCTTCCCACATGTTTCTTCCAATGGCGCCAGTAGCGCGGTTCACTACGCCTGAAGGATAGCTATAAACACCTGCTTGGTAGTTATATTCATTACCTTCTGTAGTTGTCATGTTAGGATAAGATGTAGCGGCATAACCGCCAGCGTGAATGTTTATAGGGAAAACTCTGCCAGGATAATTTGCAGCTATTTCATTAGCGATACGATGTCCGTCAGGGCAGTAAGTACAATAATTTCCTGTATATTCTTCAAGAATAACATTTTTCTTAGTAGGTGTAGTTACAACATATTGTTGAGCATTGACGAGTTCTAAAGAAAAAAGTACAATTAAAAGTGACAATAAATATTTTTTCATGATTTATCATATTAAAAAAGTAGAGACGTCACTAAGAAGCGACGTCTCTACAAGTTAATTATTTATTATTTAACGACAGTAACACGTTCTACTGCTACTCCGTTTTCTGTTACGATGCGTACCATATAAACACCGCCTTCGTATTGAGCCATGTCAATGATTTCGTTGTCTGAATCGACTTCGCTATCATAGATTGTTTGGCCTAAAGCGTTAGTGATGCTGATACGTGTCATAGCTTCAGCATTGATATTTAATTTATCCTTAGTTGGGTTAGGATAGATCATCATGCCGTTAACACCATTTTCGTTGATTGAAACGACTTCAACAACTACATAGTTTTGAGTTTCATTTCCGTAAGCTGATGCTGGTGCTGATTCACATTCTTCACCTTCAACATCATAAACAGCTGTTACTTGATAGTAGTAAGTACCTGTTTCAACTGCGTCGAAGTATTTACCTTCGTTGCTTTCGCCGATTAATGAGAAGTTATCAGCTGAAGAGCCACGATAGATGTTATAGTGTTCGAAGTTAGAGCCTCTAGCTTTGCCGTTAGCTTTGAATTCGCCTTCGCCTACATTGTATTCGTAATCTGTTATAGGAGCGAGTTCTGATACTTCACCCTTAGCCTCGTTAGATACGTAAGCACGGATCATCCATGTGTTGCTCAAGCCGTAAGCTGTAACGTCTTCCCATGTAGCACCGTCTAATGAAATCCAGCGGCCGTTAGGATCGCCAGTATTAGCGCAGCAAGATGCTGGGTAATTTGTACCTTGTGTTGTTGTGAATACAACCCAGATATTTTGTGTAATATCGATTGGGAGAGCGCTTGTCAAATTGAATTCAACGAAGTTGCCTGTACCTGTACCTGTATAAGGTTGTGTGTGAACCATTGTACCAGGTGATGTTGTACCACCGTAGTAGATGTTGATATCACCAGATGATTGTGCGAAGTCGAAGAGAGCAACCTTAGTAATGTAATTTCCGTCGTAACCGCCGATTGATTCAGCTGGGAACATTATACCCCACATAAATTCAGCTGGGCCACCGATACCGTCTTGGTTAACGCCATCATCATAGTATAACCATTCTGCTACAGGTTCTGAGTATGGCCATACGAGGCTTACACCTGTTTGACCGTTTTCTGTTGCTTGAACACCATAGAGGTTTGTTGGAGCGTCACATGGTCTTACGAGTGTTACAGTTTCTGGGCAAGACATTGCATAGTATGTTGAGTCTTTTTCGCCATCATAAACAACTCTCAAGCTATATTCATATTCACCAACTTCTGTGAGTGCTTCAACGAATTCGCCTGTTGTGATTGGTTCTGGAGTGAGGAGTTCACCGTCACGGTATAACATTGCTCCGAGATATGCCATTTCTACACCAGGATTTGCAGCATCATCTAAGTATGCACGGATCATCCATGTGTCGTTCAAGCCATAAGCTGTAACGTCTTCCCATGTTGTACCGTCTAATGAAATCCAACGTCCGTCAGCGTCGCCTGTATCTTGTGTACATGATGCAGGGAAGTTAGCGCCGTCATTTGTTTCAAATACAACCCATACGTTTTGTGAGCCATCAACAGCAATAGTTTCTGTCAATTCGATTTCAACGAAGTCGCTGCTTGATGTCAATGTGTATGTTTGTGTATGAGCTAATGTACCAGGAGCATTGTCACCGCCTAAGTAAATGTAGAAGTTGCCTGTTGTAGCGAGACGATCGTAGATAGCAACTTTTGTCATGCCTGCTGGAGCATATTGAGCCAAGTCAGCTGCACGCAACTTGATACCCCATTGGAATGAAGCTGGTCCACCAACACCGTCGTAGTAGTTACCATCATCGTAGTACATCCATGTGCCTTCTTTAGCATCATCTTCTTTTGCTGCTTTTTGGCCTGGAAGTTCCCAATTAAGAACAGCATTGCCGTTTTCATATTCTGCTGTAAATTCTGTTGGACCTGCGAAGTTGTCACATTTAACAGCTGTCCATGTGTATGACATTGGTTCACTTGAACCGCCTTCATAGTTAGCTATAACTGTTGTTGTGTAGAGTTCGCCGATGATGAGGTTTTCGTGTTGATAGTATGGAGTTGATACTTGAGCTTCTTCATAACCGTTCAACAATACTGTGAAGTTTTCTACAGATCTTGTTCCTCTTTCTGGGTCACCGTTTGTCAAAGCGACATCGTCAACGCACAAGAAGAATTGGTTGTAGCTGTTGAAGTGACGGATAGCGATGTATAAGCTTTGTCCAGCATATTCGGCGAGGTCAACTGTGTATAAGTACCATGTGCCGTAGCCATCTTCTTTGCTGCCTCTTGGAGCGTCTTGTTGACGACCCTTAGCTGTCATATCCCATTCAGCGATTGTTGTGAATTCTTCTACTGTTGTACCATCACCTGTTGAGATAGCAACACCGAAGTGTTCTCCTGCCCATGAAGCGTCTTGTGCAGATGCCCAGAATGAGAATACTGAGTTAGAACCAATATTAACTTTTTCAGGAGCTACAACATAGTTATCTGGTGTGAGTTCATATTGGATGAAACAGTATGATTCTGATGTGATGTGACCTTCGCCTGAGTGTGATGGTCTTGGATTTGCACCGTGCATGTATGATTCACTGCTGTGATACCAGTTGTGACCGTCGCCGTCAGCATCCATTGTTGTCCAACCTTCTAAACCATCTTCAAAGCCATATGCAAATTCATCGCCGAGGTAACCTACGTTGTTCTTCCACATTGCCCAACCTGTTGGTGATACATAGAGATTATTAACAGCTGCAATGATTTCTTCAAGTGTGCTTTCAATTGTTGTTGCACTCCAGATGTCGATAATTTCACCTGTTGCACCTGAAACATAACCAAGCTTCATTATTGTCAATTGGTATGTACCTTTACGGAATTCGTTCCATGTGTAAGCACCTGTTTCATCTAATACGATTTCATAATCGTAACCCATTTCTGGTTCTGACAAGTTAACCAACTTAACTGTTGTACCTTCAGCTGAATCGTTGCTGTTTGTTGTAACAACTACGTCAACTTGTGTTGTCATGTTCTTGTCAACTTTATTTGACCAGATGATTGGTGATTCGTTAGCTGATTGGAATGGATAGAATTCACCTGCCATTTCATTGTTAATTGTTTCGTAAGGAACGAACCATGATGTAACTTCACCAACATTTGCTGCAACTAATGTTGCTACACCTGTTGTAACATCAATTGTATAGAGGTTCATGTTTGATGTATCATAGCATTGGAACCAGTAGAATGTACCATCATAATGGTTGAATCCACCACATTGTACATAGTTACATCCTTTACCTGTTGAACCAACTAATGTTGTTGCTGCTGTTTCTAAGTCAATTGAATAGAAGTCACCAGTTGAAAGAACAACACCGTAAGCTTCACCTTGTAAGTTGATACCGAATGCCATAACTGACTGACCGAGGTCGCCAACTTTTGTTGCTTCACCATTTTCAAGATTGATTGTATAGAGAGCACCACTTGTGATACCGTACATAGTATTTCTTGAATAGTCGTAAGCCATTTCTGTCATAACTGTAGCAACTGCGTTAGATTCTATAACAGAACCTGTTACAGGGTCGATCTTATGGAAGTAATTGTCTGAGCTATATCCATAGAATGTACCGTCATAGTATTCACCACCTCTGTTTACTGTTGATGTTGCGATAACAGTAGCGCCGAGTGGGTTGTCAAGGTCGAAGCCTACATAACCAGCTGGAATGCTCATTGGATAAGCTACGTTAGCATAAGCTATATCACCACGAAGCATTGCTGCGTCGAAGTTAGCTGTCATCAATTCGCCATTGTATTGGATTGATTCTGTAGTGTTAGCTACGAAACCTGCTTCTGGAGCGAAAGGTTTAGCGTTATTAACCATTGAAGATCTTCTGTTGCCTTCATAAACTGCTGCAACACCCCATTGATATACGCCGTTTTCAATTGAACCCCAGTTTGTATCGATGTATGTTGTGTCGATAACGTCTGAAGCGATGAGTTCAACTGTTTCAGCTGTATATTCGCCTGAGAAGTAGTTGTAACGATATACCTTATATGATTGTAATTCACGTGTCATTTCTTGTGCTGCTTCGTATGTTGGGAGACCAACTGACATAGCTTGAGCAGCAGCGTCAGCTACGAATGTACCTGTTGAAACGCCACCTTTGAATTCCGCCTTGTGATTTTCATGGCTGAGAACCATTCTTTCACCCTTAGCATTTGTCAATAAACCTCTGATCATCCATGTGTAGCTCAAGTTGTAATCTGCTTTAGCATGTTGCCAAGCTTGACCGTCTAATGAAATCCAGTCGCTGTTTGTATCGCCTACGAATGCGCAACCTGCTGCTGGATATGTTACGTCAGCTGTGTAGAATGTAATCCACAATGGTTGTGTACCATCGATTGTAACTGGTGTTGAGAGGTCGAATTCAACCATGTCACCAATACCTGTCAATTCTACGCTTTGTGTTGATACCAATGTACCAGGAGCTGATGTTCCACCTACATAGATATTAGCTGTGTATGTACCAGCATAGCTTGCGCCAGCGTCGAATACAGCAACTTTTGAAAGAGTTGAACGGTCGTAGAGTTCTGTATCTGGGAATGATACTGCCCAGTAGCATGGTGATGGTGAGCCTGTACCGATTGATGAAGCGTATTCGCCATCGTCATAGTAAATCCAACCTTCGTATGCAGGAATTTCTTCTTCGATAGCATTCCAGCTCCATACTACGTTAACATTAGAGTCGTCAGCTTCAGCTGCATTAACTTGGAATACTGGGTAATACAACTCGTTGATATTTAAGTTAACTCCTTCTGTTAATTGGTCGTATGTAACTACGATTTCTTCTAATTGAGCATTTTGGTAACCAGCTTTTTCTGTATAGACTGAATATGTACCAGCGAACATTTCACCTTCGTAGTAGCCATTAGCGTCTGAAGTGAATGTAAATGCAGCTGAGTTGTTGTATTCGTCAACACCTTCGAACATAACCTTCACGCCAGCGATTGGAGTAACGCCATCTTGTTCGTAAGTGTAACCGTTTACAGTACCGTTGCCTGTCATATAAGCTTTAACAACGTTTGTGAATACAGATTCACCTTCGTCATAAATAGCAGAAACTTTGAATTGGTAGCCTTCTTGGTTGTATTCAAGACCTGATACTGAGTATGTTGCACTTGTTACAGGGCCTTTATTAATCTTAACGTCGTCTTTGTAAACGTTATAACCACGGTGTGAACGGTCGTTGATTCCTTGCCATGACAATACAGCCTTTTCACCTGGATAAAGTTTGTTGTTAGCTATTTGTAATTTTTGAGGAGCGTTAAGTGTTGTTGTAAATGCCCAAACATCACCTTGAACTGTTCCTGAAGAGTTACGAGCATTGACTTGCCAGAAGTAGTTTGTATTGTTATATAAGTCAATCATCTTATAGCCTTTAGCCAAGTCTGATGTCCAGTCGATAACGACTTCTGTTGGAGGGAAGCTTGTACCAAATACCAATTGATATTCTGTTGTATAATTACCTAAGTTCCATTGTAACATTGTAGGGCCATCAACATCTTTTTGTTGATATGCTGGATAAACCAATGTAGCTTTTTCTGGAGCTGGGATTGTTTCAACAGAAGCGTTGACTGTGAATTCGTCGCTTGTTGAAGCAGCTACGAGGTAATATTTACCAGGAGTCATAACCAAGTTAGCGATTGGGTTGTCGCCACCTACGCTTGCGCTTGAACGGTTATTTTCAGCAGATCTTGTATTTGATCTGATTGAAGTACCTTCTCTGAGGAGCATTGATACGCCTAAGCCATAGCCTGAATCTTCATAATCGATCCATTCGCCTGTTTCAATTTTTTGGAGAGCGTTACCTGTTGCAATTTCACCTGGTTTTGTTACAGGGATAGCCCAGATACCTTGTGGTAATCCTGCGCCTGGTGCTGTAGCTGTCAATGAAGCTGCTACCCAGTATTCACCTGCTGGCAAATTGATGTCAAGGTCAGAAGCAACGATTCTCATGATTGGACGTCCTGATGCTTCGAATTGGATTGAATAGACTCTGTACAAACCTGTCCATTCTGTGTAAGACATGAGATTGTCTGTTTCATTACCCCAAATAACTTTACCGCCTTCTCTTGGATTACCATCATAGATTTGGATATATAAACCTGTGAATTCTGATTCTAATGTAAGGTTATATTGGAATGCGTAGAATTCCATTTCATTGATAGTGATGTCTTTATCGCTGCTGAAGTCGTCAGCCATCCAGTATGTTGGATAAGCCATATTAGCGCCTAAATATTGCATTCCATCAGGAACACATGAAGCGTCACCACCGTTATAGCCACCACCTGGGTGTGTAAGCATTTGTGATTGGTCAAAGTAGAAGATATTCATTTCTGCTTCTTCTTTAACGACTGGGCCTCTATAGTTGTTATTAACATCTGGATAAGCTTCGCCATACAAATCTTCTGTATAAACAGCTACTTTTGTATTTTGACCTACTACTTCTGCATTTAACAACAAGTCTTGTGTTACTGTAAATTCATAGACAGCGTCATTAGCTTTAGGATTGCTACCTGGCAAGTTGTAGTTGTGATAGAGACCTTCTTTAGATTGTGTCTTTGAATAAGGAACTCCTGTAACTACTTCTGCTACAGAGATAACGTCAGGTGTTGTTGCGTTGTAAGCTGTAGCTGTGATTTGACCGAGAGAAGCTGAACGTTGTTGTTTGTTCCACATAGCAGCGATAGTTGTTGTATATTCGCCTGCTGTAACTGAAGCATCTGTCTTTGTTGTAATTGCAAGTTCGATGCTCTTTCCTGCATCAAGGATAAGAGGTAATACTGGTTCTTCTACTATTTCAAAGTATGATGTATTGTCTAATTCAACGAGTGTCACTTCGATTGGCAATGAACCTGTATTTGTTAATTTTACAATTTCTGGATGCATTGCAACGCCAATTGGACGATGACCCATTGCTAAGACTGATGGAACGAATTCCAATCCTGGAGGATTACCAACATTGAATGTAGGATAATATTTGTTGTTGCCATAGATGTCTTCATACCATGAGTTTTCACCAACATTACCAGTAACTGTAGCGTTCAAAGCAGCAACTAAGTCTGTTGTGCCTTCTACTTCTGTTGCTAAAGTATATTTATATTGGTATTCTTCATTTTGTGTGAATGATACAACATTTGTAATCAATGAATCAATACATGTTGAACCGTATGCATTGCCATAAACACCTTCTAAATAATAAACGTTAGCAATATTTGCTTCGCCTTCATTTAAACCTATTGCTGCACCTGTTGTTTCTGTATTGCTGCTTGAGCTTACGATTGTACCAGCGTTATATGAATTTATAACATTACCGTTTTTAATTCTACCGATGATACCACCCATGTAAGTATTACCTGTAACAGTACCGATGTTGAAGCAGTTGTAGATGCTACCGCCGCTGCTGTATCCAGAGATACCGCCAAGACGTTCGCCAGAACCATTAACGTTACCAGCATTGAAACAGTCTAAGACATGAACGTTTGATCTTGGATAAGCCACGACACCACCAGCGTATGATTGACCATTAACTTCACCGTAGTTAACACAACCCTTAACGATAGCGTCTTTTTGCAATCTACCAGCGATGCCGCCAGCATAGCTTGATGATGAAACAGTATTGATTGTACCGTAATTAACGCAGTTTAAGATATATAAATAGTCTGTTCCATTGCTGTTGAAGTCAGAGATCATACCACCAGCATTGTTGTCACCAGCTTTGATAGTAGCTTTATTGACACAGTTTTCGATAACAACGTGTTGACTGCCTTCGATTGGAGAAACTGCTGACAAATCAACGTATGCTACGATACCACCAGCTTGCCAATATTTAGTTTCAATTTTACCTGTTACTGTAAGGTTCTTGACAACAGCACCATTACCTACTGATTCAAAGAAACCTTGGTTGTAGTTGCTATAAAGGTTAACGTCAACAGAATATCCGTTACCGTCGTAAGTTCCTCTGAAGTAATATTTAGCGTTTGTACCGATTGAGAAGGTGACGCCTTCAATATCAGCCATTTGGATAAAGTGCTTGCCTTTTGTATTGAAACCTGCGACCATACCGTCAGCAAGTAACTTAAGGTCATTCTTTGAATAGATGTGATATGGATCTTCTTCTGTACCTTCACCAGTGAAGTCAGGGTCTGTTAAAGCTGTAACGCATCTCCATTTACTTACTGATTCACCTACTCTACCTCTGACAAACAATTTATATGATTGACCAGGAGCCAAGTTTGTGAATGTGTATGATGTTTCTGTAACATTTGAAGCTGTAGGAGTTGTTGATTCTGATGGAGCATCACCTGTTGTTGCATAAACATCCCATGATGTTTGGCCTTCACTTGGTGTCCAGTTGATAGTAGCAGTTGATTTTGTTACTGCCATTACATCAACGCCTAAAACTTTGTAGCTTTCGATTACTTTAGGTTCGAAATCAAATTTAATGTTTGATCTGAAATCTGTAACCCATGTATAGTTTGTCTGAGTTCCTGGGTGATTTGCAAAATTGTCAGGACTCATGTCGCTACGACGGACCAAACATGTGTTAGGTGTTGGAGTGTATTGCCATTGCATTGAGCTGTAACTTGGAGCTTTTTTAGCAACGACAACAACGAGATTGTCTTTACCTTCATACAAGTAAGGTGTGTCCAATTCAAATTTTTGCCAGCCAGCATCACCACCGAGAGTAACGCCGCTATGTTCATAAACCATCTCTAATTCTGCCAATGGTGTCCAGTCTGTCTTACCAGACATTGTATTTCTACTTGTCTCAGCAAGGTAGAATCTCAAGTCTGTTGTGTAAAGACTGTAACCCTGACTAACATTGTAGTAAGAGATTGAAGTGATGAGACCTGCACCGCCTATTTCACTGGCAGAATAAATGGCCTCAACCCACGAATTACTATAGTAATTCGCAAAAGGAGCATTGTTGGTAGATTTAGTACCATCTCCTATGATGAGCTCATCAGCTCGTAATGCATGCGGAGCTAATAGCACCAACAGCATAAGAAAAGTTAGAAACCTTTTCATAATGATAAAATTTAGTTAATAATAAGATTTATATAGAACTATTAAAATAGTTTTCAAAAAATAAAAAAACAATATTATTAAAGAACGAAATTTATTCAAAATACAATCTCGCAAATATAGTGATTTTTAACCATATTTTTAACATTTTAATTTAAAAAATATCGTTAAAAAAAGATTGTTTATAACAAAAAAAGACGTCACTTTAAAGCGACGTCTTCCTTACCAAAATTACATTTTTACAATTTTATGAATCTTTATTGATTTTTCACTCGTTATCCTCAAATAATAAACACCAGATTTGCAAGCGCTAATATCTAATGTATAAACATCTTCATCAACATTAATATTTTTCAAGCATTGCCCGTTTGGCATGAATACGGCAATTTCTTTCATGTCTTTGCTTTCAATTTGGATGTTTCCGTTTGTAGGATTAGGATATATTTTTGCTGAAATTTCATTTTCCTCTAAACCGACTGTCACTTCAACAGTAACTTCCGCACTTCCCTCGCAGCCGTCTTTTGTTCCTATAACAGAATACGATGTTGTTTCTTCTGGAGCGACTGTAATCGTAGCCGTCATCTCCCCTGTTGACCAAAGATATGAATCAGCGCCGCTCGCTGTCAAAGTAGCAGTTTCACCTATGATAGAAATCTGAGTATCACCTTCAATTACAATTTCAGGATTTGAAACGACTGTAAGAGTCAATTTATACAATATGTCATTATAAAAGTTTTGTTCGTGATATATTCCAGCTTCGAGTTCTATCAATTCAAAGCCATACTCGGTATAACTTTCACCTTCGCAAATTTGAGCCTCTATATTTTCAATAGTCATCTCACTATAAACCACCGACATAACATGCTCAGCCTTACTTCCAAACGAACCATCGCCATCTAAAATAACTTTGCCGTTCGCATTTACAATTCTGTAATAACCATCACCATAATTACAACAAATGCCATTACCATTTGAGTCTTCTATGACAAACTTGATACATTCTCCGGCTGGTAAAACGGCTTTAACTTCATGTAACTCAGTAGCTGACGCTCCCGACAAATTGGTATATGGACCACCAGACGCTATAACTGATTCATCCGACGCCAAAAGTTTCCATGTTATTTGAGCACCATATTTATCCTGCATTATTTCTATAGTCACTTCCTCTTCCATCGAATTGATTTCAGCATCCGACCATCCTTCATTTTCAATGGTTATTGTTGATGTAACTTCGCAATTTATATTATTTGCTTTAACAATATCAACCTTTATTGTGTTTGTTCCTGGTTCCAAGTCAACTTCAACATCTATGCTTTTTGTTTGATATTGAGGCATCGAACCCTGCCATGTCTGTTTTACCGGTGTTCCATTATTTACACTTACTTCAAGTTCCATAGAAGTTATTTTCTCTGTACCAGCATTATTTACAGACACTGTTATAAGTTTTTCGTTTGAACAGGAAAATTTTGAAGAAGGTATTATAGAGACGATTTTAGGAGAGATGTTTTGTGCAGAACCTTCTATTTTATATAATTCATTAACATTTAAAATTGGTCGTGTCGGTGTTCCTTGATATCTCTCGGTGACAAATGCCAAGAAATAAATATTGTCCAAATCAACTTCTACACCATTAGGAGAACCTATCGACTGTGGAATTTCATAAGTATATTGCTTTGTAATCAAAGAACCAACGTTTGTTGGAGAAATCTGGTCGCCCCACATTGAAGTCACCGCATCACGAAGTATGTGCATGTGGCAATAAGTTCCGTTCACATATTGTTCTGGATTAGAATATCCTCCCGACTGTGTACCGAAAATACTATCTTGCAACATTATGATATTAAGATAATTTGTACCGTAGCCGCTACTTGCTGTATAATAAACCTCTACGGTAATATTCGCAATACGGTTTTCTTCATCAATAACGACTTGGCCACCGACATTACATATAGCCGACTGATTAAGTTCTTGGTTTGCGTATGATTGCCATGAGCCTCTACTAACAGCATCAGCAGTGCTACGATTCACGACACCTGAAGGAAAACCTGTCACGTTGAAGGCATACATAATCTGCTCGCTTTCTATCACATTGAAGTTAGGATAAGATGTAGGAGCATAACCGCCAGCATGAACATTGACAGCCCAAGCTCTATCTGGATTGTCATGAACAATATCATTCGCTATTATGTGTCCATCCGGACAATAACCGCAATTTCTTCCAGTAAACTCTTCTATGAGAACGTTTTTCTTTTGCGGAGCCGTAGAGACAAAATTCTGCGCAAATATATTGTCACTCAAAAACAGCAATGACATCAATGCTGCAACAAATAATTTTCTTTTCATATTAAATATTTTTAATGTTGTTCACAAAACCTAATATCATTTTGTACGAACTACTTTCATTACAAAATTGCTTTCTTCTGTTTTTATTCTCAAGAAATAAACTCCTGGAGCATATTTTTGCATATCAACGACAAAGCTATTGTCATCAACGATATTTTCATTGACAATCTGTCCGTTAACTGTCATTAAACTTATTTCTTTCATTCCTTCACATTCAATGTAAAGTTCGTTCTGTGTTGGATTTGGATAAATCTTCGCTGGAACAAATGCATTTTCTTCTTCCACACCTTCATCGTCATCTTCATCATTTCCGTCATATTTCATCGACAAAAGATGATATGCTTCAGCGCCAAACTCACCGCTTCCATCAATTATGACATCGCCTTTTGAATTCAATATTCTATAATATCCGTCTCCATTACTACAGCATATTCCGTTTCCGGCAGCGTCGGTTATGACAAATTTCACGCAGTCGCCATCTTTAACACTTACCGTTTCCTGACGCAACTCTGTTCCTGGCGACGACAACATCTGATATGGACCACCCGAAGCCAAGACCTCATAATCCGACGTCAATACGAACCATCTTATTTGATTGCCGTATTTATCCTGCATTATTTCAATATTGAATATCTCTTCTTCTGCAGACATTTCCACGTCTGTCCATTCTTCATATATAAATGATGATGTTTTCGAATTATGATATTCGCTTCCGTTAACTTCAAGTATTTCAACTTTCACTTCATTTTCGCCAACTGGAAAATCCATTTCGTTTTCTATCATAACCTCATGATGAGAAAGTATATTTCCTTCCCATAAAAACTCAGCTGCATTATCAGACGACGACGCTTTAAGCAACAAAGAAGTGATTTCTTGATTTCCCGCATTGACAATATTCGTCATTATGGTATTGCTTTCTGAACATAAAATTGTTGATTTTGGATACACCTTATTAATTAATGGTCTCACTTCTTCATTCTTGTCAACTATTGTCACCAATTCATTGACGTTAAGTATTGGACATGTTTGGATTCCATCGTCGCTTTCAGACACGAATGCCACGAATGACAGATTCTCTAAGACAACTCCTACTCCATTAGGGTCGCCAATCATTTCAGGTATTGTATAGCTGTAAGTCTTTGTTATAAGAGTACCTTCTGTTGTCGGACTGATAACATCACCCCATGTCGATGTTATGATGTCGCGCATAATATGAAGATGGCAATATTCTCCGTTGATATATTGTTCTGGATTTGCAAAGCCTCCGTCTTGGTCACCCATGATGCTGTCTTGCAACATCGCTATTGTGAGATAGTTGAATGATTCATTACTGTTTGCCGTATAATAAATCTCCACTGTAATTGCAGCCTCACGAGTTGTTGGATTGATAACAACCTGACCATCAATATTACATTCTGCATTTTGTTGGAGCTGCTGCAAAGTGTATGACGACCATTGTTCACGAGCTATTTCATAAGTCGATGTTCTGTTAACAAAGCCAGCAGGATAAGCTGTAACGCCATAATCTTCCACCATTGTGGTTCCATCATCAGTATTGAGGTTAGGGAATGTTGTTGGAGAGAAAGGTCCCGCATGAATGTTCATGAGAAACACTTTTCCTGGGTTAGCCTTGGCTATGGCATTTGCCATCACCTGACCTTCAGGGCACCAGCTACAATGCTTGCCGGTATATTCTTCAATGATAACGTTTCTTTTTTGAATCTCTGTTGTAACGAAATTCTGTGCTTTCAAACTGCCAGTCACCAACACTGACAGCAAAATGTAAATTAATGCAATCTTTCTCATATCGATTTATTTTTCAAGTCACAAAGATATAAAAAAAGACCACATGTCAACAAGACTACATGACTACAAGTTTTTTTTAGTTAGGATGAGGAATTAGGAGTGAGTAGTTAGAAACTGAAATGCTGAGATGCAGAAAAATATCTCAGCATCCCAGCATCTAAATATCTCAGTATCTTAACTATTGTATTCAGCCAATATGCCTGCCACTTTATCAGGTGTTACGCGACCATAGACTTTGTCGCCAATCATCATGACTGGAGCCAAGCCACATGCTCCGACGCAACGCAAGCAATTCAAGGAGAACTTGCCGTCTGGCGTCGTTCCACCCACTTGAATAGAGAGCTGACGTTTCAGCTCATCGATAACCTTTTCTGCGCCACGGACATAACAAGCAGTGCCCAAACATACCGAAATAGGATAACGTCCTTTGGGAGTCATGGTGAAAAATGAGTAGAATGAAACTATGCCGTAAACTCTCGCAACTGGGATATGTAACTCTTCTGCAACCAATTCCTGAACCTCAGCCGAAAGATAACCAAATTCGCCCTGCACTTTATGAAGCACATTGATAACTTCACCGGCTTCGTTATTATAACGTTTGCATACATCTTTTACGAAGTTTATCTTGGATTCTGATAATTTTATAACTGCCATAATATTTACATTTTAATCGTTAAACAAACAACATTTTTATTCGCCAATCTCGACATGATCCGACTTATCGAAATAGTGTGTATGCAACAATTCATGCGATTTGTGTCCACATGGTTCACCAAGGAACTCTTCATACAGCTTGATAACCGCCGGATTTTCATGAGACTTACGGATAGGTTTGTTACGGTCTTCTTCGTATGTAGCGTCAAAACGTTTCTTGATAATCTCACTGTTACCATGATGATAAGGCTGACCTGCGCCGCCTATACAGCCTCCAGGGCAAGCCATCACTTCTATGGCATGGAATTGCTCTTCGCCTTTGCGAACTCTTTCGAGCAATGTACGAGCGTTCTTCAATCCGTGAGCGATGCCGATATGTATTGGTGTTCCGTTGAAGTCAACCCAAGCATCACGTATGCCTTCCAATCCGCGCAACTCTGTGAATTCTATTCTTTCTAATTTCTTTCCTGTGAACACCTCGTATGCAGTGCGGGTTGCCGCTTCGATAACGCCGCCTGTCACTCCGAAAATGACAGCCGCTCCCGTTGATTCTCCGAGAGGATTGTCGAAGTCGGCCGATGGCATTTCCTTCAAATCCAAATTAAATTGCTTTATCAAACGAGCCAACTCACGAGTTGAGAGAACGTAATCAACATCTGGATTGCCATTTACATAGAACTCTTCACGTTTGCATTCGTATTTCTTAGCCAAACATGGCATGATAGAAACGACCACCAAATCTTCACGTTTAATGCCCATCTTCTCTGCCCAATAGCTCTTAGCTATAGCGCCGAACATTTGTTGAGGTGATTTTGCCGTTGATGGAACATCGAGCATATCAGGGAAGTTATGTTCAAAGAAATTGACCCAACCAGGACAGCATGATGTCAATATAGGGAGACGAACTGATTTGTCGCCTTCTGTAAATCTCTTGATACGGTCGAGCAATTCTGTACCTTCTTCCATGATTGTAAGGTCGGCAGCGAAATCTGTATCGAACACATAATCGAAACCTACTTGACGCAACACTGCTGCAAGCTGACCTGTTACTATTGTACCAGGCTCCATGCCGAATTCTTCACCGATAGCGACACGTACCGCTGGAGCTGTCTGAACAACGACAGTTTTCTTAGGGTCGTTGATAGCCATCATCACATTGCGTGTGTCATCCACTTCGCTCAAAGCGCCCACTGGACATACTTGAACACATTGACCGCACATCACGCATGGCGAGTCAACCATATCTTGTTCGAACGCTGGAGCCACAACTGCCTGAAAACCACGATTCACCGCTGACAAAGCACCAACGCTCTGGATGTTGTTACATACGTTTTCGCAACGACGGCACATTATACATTTGTCAACATCACGAATTATAGAAGGTGACATATCTACACGATATGTTGATTGTTCACCTTTATAAGGTATCTCACGAATACCGAGGTTTTGCGCTAATTTCTGCAATTCGCATTGACCTGATTTGGCACAAGTGAGACAATCTGTAGGATGGTCGGAAAGAATCAATTCAACGACAGTACGACGAGCGTTGATGACGCGTTGTGAGTGTGTCAACACTTCCATGCCTTCTACGCATTCGGTAGCACATGCTGGAGCGAGATTGCGACGTGGTCTGCCGTTAAAATCCTTAACGACTTCAACAACACATACACGGCAGCCTCCCGGCTTGTTTTCAAAATTCATTCCCGCCAATTCAAAATAACATAAGGTAGGAATATGAATGCCGGCTTGACGAGCTGCTTTCAATATTGTTGTGCCTTCTGCAACTTCTACCGGTTTGTTATCTATAGTGAGTCTTATCATTTTAATGTTCCTTTCTAATATTATTTTATTGATATTGCACCGAACTTACATTTTTCATAACATGCGCCGCACTTGATACACTTGAGGTTATCTATATGATGCGCCATTTTCTTTTCTCCTGAGATAGCGTCTTGTGGACATACACGTTTACATGCGCCACAGCCTATACATTTAGCAGAATCTATTTCATAGCTCATCAACGACTTACATGCTCCAGCACGACATTTCTTGTCAACGACGTGTTCTACATATTCATCCCAGAAGTTATCTAATGTAGATAGAATTGGATTTGGTGATGTCTGACCTAAGCCGCATAATGCTGTATCTTTGATAACATCAGCGAGGTTGCGTAATTCCTGAAGGTCTTGCATTGTTCCATTACCTTTAGTAATCTTGTCGAGTATTTCGAGCATACGTTTGTTACCCACACGGCAAGGAGTACATTTGCCGCAGCTTTCTTCGCAAGTGAATTCAAGATAAAACTTAGCGATAGCCACCATGCAAGACGTCTCGTCCATGACGACCATACCGCCCGAGCCCATCATAGAACCAGCCGCCATCAAACTTTCATAATCTATTGGCGTGTCAAGATGTTTGCTTGTCAAACAGCCTCCAGAAGGTCCGCCGGTCTGAACCGCCTTAAACTGACGATTATTCTTGATACCACCACCTATTTCATATACTATATCACGAAGCGTGGTTCCCATAGGCACTTCTATCAAACCTACATTATTGATTTGTCCTGCCAAAGCGAATACCTTTGTACCTTTAGATTTTTCAGAGCCTATGCTTGCAAACCAATCAGCGCCTTTTGTTATAATGATTGGAACATTAGCGAATGTCTCAACGTTATTAACATTAGTTGGTTTTTGCAGATAACCCGACACTGCTGGAAACGGCGGCTTGAAAGTAGGTTCGCCACGATGGCCTTCCATCGAATGGATTAGAGCCGTCTCTTCACCGCACACGAAAGCACCAGCGCCATAACGCAATTCTATATCAAAATCAAATCCGCTTCCCATGATGTCTATTCCCAACATACCATAATCTCTCGCCTGACTCAACGCTATTTCAAGACGTTCTATAGCAAGAGGATATTCGGCACGAATATAGACGAGACCTTTTGTAGCTCCGATAGCATAACCACAGATAGCCATAGCCTCAATGATCGAATGAGGGTCGCCTTCCATAATGGAGCGATCCATAAATGCGCCAGGGTCGCCTTCATCGGCATTACAGACCACATATTTCTGATCGGCTTCGTTTCTTGCACAAAGTCCCCATTTAACGCCAGTAGGAAAGCCTGCACCACCTCTGCCTCTAAGACCCGACGCCGTCACTTCTGCCACGACCTCTTCCGGTGTCATCTCCAACAAAGCCTTTCCGAGACCTTCATAACCGCCACGCGCTATCGACTCGCCTATATCTTCAGGATTGATAAAGCCGCAGTTACGCAAAGCTATACGAAGCTGTTTCTTGTAAAATCCCATATGCTTGGAGTCAGCTACATGCTGATTGGTCTCCGGATCTATATATAAAAGGTCTTTCACCTTACAGCCATTTATAATATGATCCTCAACTATTCTCTGAACATCGGAAGGTTTCACCTGTGTGTAAAAAGTATTGTCTGGTATCATTTTTACTATCGGCCCTTTTTCGCAGAAACCAAAACAGCCAGTCTTGACAACCATCACTTTATCTTGCAAACCTTTCTCCTTTAATATTGTATTGAAGTTTGCAACTATTGCGTCACTTTCAGACGACTTACATCCAGTACCGCCACAACAAAGCACATGTGTCTTGGCATCTTCAATCTGAATCAACTCTTCCGAATTTTCACTCTTCTCACGAAGGTCGAGGTTTGGTTTGAGCTTTCCTTTTAGTTCCCTAAGCTCTGCTAATGATTTTATTTTTGCCATTTTGTTAAATGTTATGTTAATGAATGTATGATGTGACAAATATAACAAATCATTTTTAAATTTTCTACTATTTTTATGCAAAAAACATTATATTTTATCATTAAAATTATCGTAAAAAATATTTATTTTCCTATTATCACATAACAAAAAAAACATTACCTTTGCGGCTTTAATTTTTAATTTCAAAAAACATTAATTAAATCATCAAACAAACAAAAAAATCATGAGAAAATTTTTACTTATGTTGTTGGTAGTGTTAGCAATGCCAGCATTTGCACAAAATGATTACCAATTCCGTATCGCAACATTCATGTCAGAAGACGGTTTTGAAACAATCAACTACAAGTATTCAGACGTATTAGGCACAGACCTCAGAGGCATGCACGAAATCGACTTACTCGAAGAAATCGAATGCATCGACTCACTCGTTTATGATGAAAATGGCAACATCGCTTCATTACAAACATTTCAACTCCTCGATGGCCAATGGCTTAAAGTTTGCTGGGTTGACTACACATACAACGAAATGGGTTTAAGAGCAACTCGTACAAACTATAACGACTTCAATGATGGTTGGGGCCCACAAATCGGTGGTGTTTATTACTACACATACAACGAAAACGGTCAATTAATCCAAAGAGACCTCGATTTCGCTGGTATCATGTACGAAAAAGCTACTTACAGCTACAACGCTCAAGGTCAAATGGAAGCTGAAATCCTTATGATCAACCCATTTACAGGTGTTTATGAAAACAGCGGTTTGACAGAATACTATTATGACGAAAACGGTTACCTCACAGAATCTCTCGTTTATGCATGGGACGGCGCAACATGGGGCTTACAAACAAGTTTCGTACAAGAATACGACGAAAATGGTAACTGCATCGAAGCTAGAACAGCAACAGCAACTGGTTCAGTTCAAGAAAAGAGAGTTTACAAATACAATGAAAAAGTTTCTAACGACAAGATCTTCCACTATTCAAACCCAGAAAACGATTTCCCATCACTTCCTCAAATGAACAACATGTTGGAATCATACGAATATTGGACACAAGACCAAACAACTGGCGGTCTCGTTTTCGTTATCGACTATTTATTCATGTATGACGTTATCGGAACAGAAGATCCAGAAGAACCAGATTCAACTTCAGTTAACAACATAAGCATCAACACAAGAATCTATCCTAACCCAACAACAAATTACGTTATGATTGAATCTGAAGAAGTTGATTTCGTTGAAGTTTTAGACATCTGCGGTAGAGAATTGTTCGCTACAGAAGTTCGCGGAACATTAGCAATCAACATGAAAGAATACGAAGCTGGCGTTTATTTCGTAAGATTACACAGCAACGGTTCTACATCAGTTCAAAAAGTTGTTAAAAACTGATTAAAATAATATAATTACACAAATAGAGACGTAATTTTTTACGTCTCTTTTTTTTGCTTTTCCATCATTTCATATCGTTAAAAACATTACCTTTGCAAATTCATTAAAAATCATTATTAAATCACATTTAACAAACAAAAAATCATGAGAAAATTTTTACTTATCATGTTGGTAATTTTAGCAATGCCTGCATTTGCACAAAACAATTATCAATACCGCATTTCTTCTTACATGGCAATTGACGGTTTTGAAATTTACAACTACCAATATTCAGATGTTGTTGGTACAGACCTCAGAAGCATCCACAAAATCGACTTAGTTGAACAAATGGAATTAATCGACTCTCTCGTCTATGACGAAGCAGGTCGTATCATTTCTATTCAAACACACCAAAATTTCGACTACGGATGGCGTAAAGTATGCTGGATTGATTACACATACAACGAAATGGGCTTGAGAGCTACTCGTAAAAACTACAACGACTTCGGCGACGGCTTCGGCGGTATCCTCGGCGGAACCTACTACTACTCATACGATGACGAAGGCAGAATAACAAGAAGAGAACTCGAATTCGACAACTATCTCTTCGAAATGATAGAATATCATTACAACGACAAAGGTCAACTCGAAGCTGAAGTTGCTAAAACAGACGCATTCACCGGCACTTTCGAAAACAGCCTGTTAACAGAATATTACTACGACGATAATGGCAACCGTACCACAACTATGATCTACGCATGGACATACGACTGGTATTTACAAATGAGCTTCTTACAAGAATATGATGAATTCGGCAACTGTATTGAAGAAAAAACATTCAGCGCTGAAGGCGTAGCTCAAGAAAAGAGAGTATACGAATATGATTTAGAAGTATCAGCTGACAAAGTATTCCAATTCCCAAATCCAGAAGGAAGCTACCCTACTCTCCCTCCAATGAAAAACAAAGTAGAATCATACGAAAGCTGGCTCGTTAACCAAAACACTAACCAACTCGTTTACCTCAGAGACTACTTATTCTTATACGATGTTATAGGAACAGAAGATCCAGAAGAACCAGATTCAACATCTGTAAATAACATCAGCATCAACACAAGAATCTACCCTAACCCAACATCAGACTACATCATGATTGAATCTGAAGAAGTTGAGTATGTACAATTATTAGACATCTGCGGTAGAGAATTGTTCGCTACTGAAGTACGTAATTCTTTGGCTATCGACATGAACGAATACGAAGCAGGCATCTATTTCGTAAGATTACACAGCAACGGCGCTACATCAGTTCAAAAAGTTGTTAAAAAATAATCCATACAAACAACTATGAGAAAGTTAGTACTCGTACTATTGGTGTTATTATCTGTGCCTGCATTAGCACAGCTTGATTACCAATACCGTATCGCATCTTTCATGTCAACAGACGGAACAGAGACATACAATTACCAATACCGTAATTCAGAAGGTACTGACCTTGATGGAATACACAGAAACTTCATCAACGATAACATTGAAGTAATCGACTCTCTCGTTTATGACGAAGCCGGTCGAATCATTTCAATACAAACACATCAAAACTTCGGCGGATATTGGCGCAAAGTATGTTGGATTGACTACACTTACAACCCAATGGGTTTAAGAACTACACGTAAGAATTACAATGACTTCGGCGACGGCAATGGCGGTGTACTCAGCGGAACTTACTATTACCTCTACGATAACGAGGGCAAGTTAATCCAAAGAAACCTTGAATTCGACAGCTATTTATATGAAAAAGTCACATATCATTACAACGAAGATGGGCTTATCACAGCAGAAGAATCAACGACTGACCCTTTCATTGGCAGTTTCGAGAACAGCGTATTAAAAGAATACTATTACGATGAAAACGGCTACGTCAGCCAAACAATGGTATATTCATGGTACTACTACGAATGGGAATTACAACTACGTTCCACTTACAAATATGACGAAGTTGGCAACTGTATAGAATATGAGACATTCAATTCATACGGACTCCCTCAAGAGAAAAATATTTATTCATACGACACAGAAGTCTCTTATGAAGAAGTTTTCCATTTCTCAAATCCTGAAAACAGCTACCCTGTTCTTCCTCAAATGAAAAACAAGTTAGATTCTTACGAATATTGGGCTTTAAACCAAGACTCAGGTCAACTCGTTTTTGCGATGGATTACTTATTCTTGTATGATTATTTAGGTGAAGAAGAACCTGAAGATCCAGAGGAGCCAGAAGAGCCTGATACAACATCTGTAAACAATATCAGTGTCAATACCAGAATCTACCCTAATCCAACACGCGATTATATCAAAATAGAATCTGAAGAAGTCGAATACGTACAGTTATTAGACATCTGCGGCAGAGAATTATTTGCCACAAAAGTACGTGAAAATCTAATCATTGACATGAAAGAATACGAAGCTGGTATTTATTTCGTAAGATTACACAGCAACGGTTCAACATCAGTTCAAAAAGTTGTTAAAAAATAATAAGAATTGAGCAAGAAACTGAACATAGAAGCACCTGGTGGAGTTAAGCAAGTTCTTCTCCACACATGCTGTGCGCCTTGTTCATCAGCAATAATAGAGTGCATGATGCAGAATGGCATCATGCCTCTTATTTTTTATTGCAACCCCAATATTTATCCAGAAGAAGAATATCTGATAAGAAAAGACGAATGCACTCGTTACGCACATAGTCTTGGTTTAGAAATAGTCGATGCCGACTACAACCACGAGAGATGGCTCTCTGAAATGAAAGGCTTGGAAAACGAGCCAGAAAGAGGCGGACGCTGCCTCAAATGTTTTAAACTACGACTCTTGGAATCTGCTAAATACGCTCACGAAAGAGGAATAACAGCATTCACGACAACATTGGCATCAAGCCGATGGAAATCATTAGAACAAATTGAAGAGGCTGGATTATTTGCTCAAAGTCACTACCCTGATGTCACTTATTGGACACAAAACTGGCGAAAAGGCGGACTCAGCGAAAGAAGAATCGCCATAATTAAAGAATATAACTTCTACAATCAAAGATATTGCGGATGTGAGTTTAGCATGAAGCATCTTTTCTAAGCTGCCTTTGAAGCCTTCTTTGTTTTCTCCTCATCATCCTTTCTTCTTTTTTCTTGGAATAATATGTCAACACAAATACAATAGAAGCTCCTACTACTGCCATAACAACAGCAGCCACAAATTCTCCGTTCATCGCTGGAAGGTGAAAACTATAATCATACATCCCAGGAAGCACTTCTTTCCACGGATAAACCACTGGCAGACTGCCAATCATAAATCCTGTCAGAACTGACAATGTTTCATTTCTAAATTCTTTCATAAGCCATGACAATAAATAAGAGATTGAGATTATACTAATCACAGCTCCTATTAAAAATGGCAACAATATACTCATACCTTGAATAAAAGTTGACATTTTGGCTATTTCCGGAAGTGCCTGTGTTACAATAAGCTCATAATTACCCATTACCATCATAAGATGCGAACCGGATATTCCAGGAACAATCATTCCCAATGAACCTACAATACCACATAATATCAAATAAAGAAAATTATCGTTTGGATATGGATTGCTTTTTATTGAGAGATAAAACGAAACAGCAATCGCTGCTATCATCAACAATATCATCTTAGGCGTTTTCTTACCTATCATTTTATAAACATATACGATAGAAGCTACTATCAATCCGATGAAGAAAGCGTACGCAATAACTTCATATTTCTTGAATATGGCTTTCAGAGAAATGGCTGTCAGAATCATGCCTGCCAATATTCCCAATATCAATGTTATGAAAAATCTAAAATCAGTTTTCTTTGCAAACTCAGAAAACTCTCCTTTAAACAATAATTTAAACGCCTTCAAATTCAACGATTTTATTGAATTGATAAAACGTTCAAAAACACCTATTATTAATGATACAGTGCCACTGGAAACAGGAATGACATTGACAATACCCATTGCCATCCCCTTTAAAAATATCATGATTTGTTGTTTTATAGTCATGCTGTTTGTTGTTTTTTTCAAAATAATCCTTCCAAGTTTTATTCCATAAACGTTGAAAAATAACTATTGTTTTACAAAAAAAATATTTTTTTCATATAAGCCATTTTTTAATAAACAAAAAAGAACACGTCATTCAACGTATTCTTTTTTTGTTCTAAATCCAAACACAACTTGTAGTCTTGTGGTCATGTAGTCTTGTGGTCTTTAAACAATCTCCGCGTATAAATCGAAATAATCTGCTTTTACAATCTTGGCGTTTACGAAAGTTCCGACTTCAAGTTCAGCGTCATCAAGAGAAATCAATATTTCATCATCTACTTCTGGTGAATCGTATTGAGTTCTTCCAACATAATAATCTCCTTCTATTCTGTCGATGAGGACTTTTTCTACAGTACCCACTCTCTTTTCGTTTGTCTCTAAAGAGATATTCTGCTGTATCGCCATTATGTCATCTACGCGCTGTTGTTTCACTTTCTGAGGCACGTCGTCTTCCATTTCGTAAGCTGGTGTTCCTTCTTCCGGAGAATAAGCAAAAACGCCGGCGCGTTCAAACTTCATCTCTCTGATGAAATCGCACAGTTCTTCAAATTGTTCTTCCGTCTCGCCAGGGAAACCGACGATGAATGTCGTTCTGAACGCGATGCCCGGAACTCTGTTACGAGCGTTTTTCACAAAGTTGATAGTCTGTTCCTTATCAACGCCTCTTCTCATGTTTTTCAAGATTGGCGTACTGATATGTTGCAATGGCAAATCTATGTAGTTACAGATTCGAGGCTCTTGGTTCATAAGGTCTAACAACTCGTCTGGGAATCCTTGAGGATAGCCGTAATGCAGTCTTATCCATTCAAATTCTTTTATCTCGAGAAGACGTTTAACGAGTTCCACTATATGATATTGACCGTCGATGTCGCGGCCATAATATGTCAGATCTTGAGCGATGAGGATAAGTTCCTTGACGCCTTTTTGTGCGAGGAGCTCTGCTTCCTTGATAAGGTCGTCCATTGGAACTGAGATATGTTCTCCGCGAATCAAAGGGATGGCGCAGAAAGCACAGCGTCTGTTGCAACCTTCAGAAATCTTGAGATAAGCGTAATGTTCAGGGGTTGATAAAACCCTCTCGTGATTGTAAGACACAGAGTCGCAAAGACGCAAAGTCTCAGAGTCGGCAGACTCCTGAGTCAAAATATCTTTTGCTATCATTTGTACAGACTCAACTCCGTAGAAGCCATCCACTTCGTGAATTTCCTCTTGTAGGTCTTTACGATAACGTTGCGAGAGACAACCAATGACATAAAGTCTCTTTATCTTTTTGGCTTTTCTGAGTTCTGCGTATTCGAGGATAGTATCAATCGACTCTTCTTTGGCATCGCCGATGAAACCGCATGTGTTTATTATCACCACGTCAGATTTCTTGTCGGAGTCGTGAACTATGTCATATTTGTATTCGAGCGAGGCTGCGAGGCGTTCTGAGTCAACCTTATTCTTTGAACAGCCGAGCGTAACGATATTGAGTTTAGGCTTTTTCATTGTCATTAATTTCTTCCTTCAAAAAGGCTGTTAACGAAATCGTTTCTGTCGAATATCTGGAGATGATCCATACCCTCGCCAACGCCGATATATTTTACCGGAATCTTGAACTGGTCGGAGATACCTATGACCACGCCGCCTTTTGCTGTTCCGTCTAATTTTGTTAAAGCAAGAGCGTTGACTTCTGTGGCAGCCATAAACTGTCGTGCTTGTTCGATAGCGTTCTGACCTGTTGATGCGTCGAGAACGAGGAGCACTTCGTGTGGTGCGTCTGGAATGACCTTCTGACAAACCTTTCTAATCTTCGACAACTCGTTCATGAGGTTGACTTTGTTATGGAGACGACCTGCTGTGTCGATGATGACGACGTCAACATTTTGTTCTACGGCAGTCTTCACTGCGTCGTAAGCCACTGACGCAGGGTCGGCGTTCATGCCGTGAGAGACGATAGGCACGCCAACGCGTTCCGACCAGATAGTAAGCTGGTCAACAGCTGCAGCTCTGAAGGTGTCAGAAGCTCCGAGCATAACGCTCAATCCTGCTTTCTTGAAGTTATGGGCTAATTTACCGATGGTTGTAGTCTTGCCGACACCGTTGACACCGACGACCAAGATAACGTAAGGTTTCTTATCGGCTGGTATATCGAATGTAGTGCCGTCGCCAGAATTATTTTCCTGCAACAAGGCAGCAATCTCTTCTTTGAGGATACGGTTCAATTCATTTGTTCCGAGATATTTGTCACGAGCGACACGCTCCTGAATACGAGCGATGATTTTAAGAGTTGTGTCAACACCGACATCAGAAGTGACCAGAATCTCTTCAAGATTGTCAAGCACCTCATCATCAACTTTCGACTTACCGATGATAGCTTTTGAAATTCTGTCAAATACACTTGTACGTGTCTTTTCCAATCCTTTGTCGAGTTCCTGTTTCTGTTCTTCTACGACTTCCTTGTTTCTCTTGAAAAATGAAAAAATGCCCATAATTTTATACTTTTTTGCAAAGATAATAAAAAAGGCTAAAGACTAAAGGCTAAAGACTAAAGTTTTTTTTAAATCTAAGAAATTCAGAATCTCAAAACCTCAGACGCATCAATGTGTGTTTATTTACAAATAATTCCACAAATCCTAACTGATAAAATTATTCATCAGAAACATAAGAATATCATCGCCAGATTTCAAACCCATTGCACTTTTTATCTTATTCAATCTGTACCAAACTGTTTTCGGATTTCTGTCCAAAAGATATTGCAACTTGTTAAGATCAAGATTAAGAAGAATGAGACATATATAATACATATCGTCTTTGTTTATTTTCGGATATTTCTCCTTCAATCTCGTTGTGATTTTGCTTAAATGTTTGTCCGCCGCTTGTATCAACAAAGCAAAATCTTCGTTGGTCAAGGCGGAAAAGTCGGTGGCTTTTCTATTGACGATTTTCTGGCATATATCGGATTTGTAATACGCATCAATGTCGGGAGCATTTTCCAATCTCTCCATTTTCCGCTTCATCTCATCAAGCTCCATCTCCTTTTCCTTAATGAGTTCATCTTTCTTGCGCATTTCCACATTCATCTTCTTAATCTTGCCATCAACCAAAGAATGTTTGAACTCGCTGTCTGCTATTATACTATTTAAATGTTCCGTCTGCTTGTGGTATTTCTTCCTGTGTCTTCTAAAAATAAAAAACGAAACCAATGCTGATATTACGATCACCATCAATATCAATGACGTTTTATTTTTCATCTCTTTTTGTTCTCTTAATGCTTCAAGTTTAGCGTCGCGTTTCTCGGCATAATCATCATATAATTTGAAAAAATTATTTGTAGTCTGCACTCTGCTTATTTCCGCTTGAGCATAAGACTTGTAATATTTTTGACAAAAAGCCACGCTGTCTAAATTATTCTCTTTTTGATATATTTTCTCCAGCAACAGCATTACCATGCCAGCAGTAATATCATCAGATTCATAGTCAAGTGCTTTTAGCAAATATGGTTTCGACTGAAGTCTGTACGGAGAATGAAACATTTGAATCCCTAATGTCATGGAGTCTATTTTTGCATCCAATCCATTTCTGCTTTTATATTCAATCATATCACGTTTCACCTGAAAACATGAATCGAATTTTTCTTGATTAAAATATACTGTAGACAACACGTGCAACGACAGAAGATATACATAACCGTTATTATAAGTGCTATCAATGTATGGTTTTGCCATATTGAGATAGTATAATATGGAGTCAGTTTCTGTTTTAGACTGAAACATACTTGCTATTGTCAGGCATATATTAGAAAACACAATCGTATCGACTTCCTCAGAAATATTTTGATAATAGAGTGCTCTTTGTATTGCAATCATACGAATATTACTTTCCAACTTAGATAAGCAAAGACGTGAAATATTACAATATGTTTTGGATGCCAGATGTTTTTCTTCTTCAGTCATATATTCCGGCAATGTTTCTATCAAACCAAGAACGTCTATGAACTTAGATAAAGTTTGTTTCAGACTGTCGTTTTCATATAAGTCGATTGCCTCGCTATGATAAGATTTAGCCTTCTCCAATCGCTCCAATGAATCCTGATATGCTTTTCTATGGCATGAATTAGAGAATAACATAAAGAATGAAATAAAAGCGATGACCGATATTATGCCGAAATGCCTTTTCATAAACAAGAGTATTTATTTACAAAGATATATAAAAAGTCCTAAATCCAATGACGGTTCAATAAATGGAGTTTGCGATTTTACAGATAATCTTTGTGTCATAACTTATTATTTTAATTAATTATGACACAAAATTATATGTTTGCAACAAAACCGACAAGAAATATTTTATTACATTTTACGGCAAGATTTATTTTATAATTTTATAAATCAGCACATTATAAAACATCAAATCACACATTCATCTTCTTTATCTTGCCATCAACCAAAGAATGTTTGAATTCGCTGTCTGCTATTATATTGTTGAAATATTCATTCTGCTTGTTGAATTTCATCTTATTTCTTCTAAAGATGAAAAGCATAACTGATACAGATGCTTGACATTCTCCCACATGAATTAGAGAATAACATAAAAAATGAAATAAAACTCGGGGTTATGTGACAATATCAACTTTAAACTATACCCTTACAACTACTATTAACTATAAACTCTCAACTATAAACTTTATATTGGGCGTTCCGGCTCTGCCGTCGGGCTTTCCGCTTTATCTTTGCTCGCTCCGCTCGCAAAGGATGCCGCTTCAATCCCTAACGCATTAGAGGCAACTAACTCCAAGTCGTTAGCCTTGACCTAAATTTATATTCTCTCGCAAAGACGCAAAGGAACGCATAGACATTTGTCATTTTTCATTTTTGAGACGTGTCAATGTGTGTTCATTTTTATGGTTACATTGACGCATCTCTACACTAATCCCTCATTCCTAACCAAAAAAACTTGTAGTCTTGTTGTCTTGTTGCCTTGTAGTCTTAAAAAGAAAACACAAAAAGCTCCTTCGATTGCTCGAAGAAGCTATTGTATTGTGTGTTTCAAAAATAAACTGTGGATATATTATTTCTTTGCGATGAATTCTTGAACTGAATCCATAGGAACGATAGTTTCTTCGAAATAATAAGCACCAGTTTTTTCTGATCTTTTCATTCTGATAACCTTTGAATACTCTTTACCAAGAGTACGCAATGTTGCAACAACTTTCTTTGCCATGACCTAATCTTATTTAATTTCTTTGTGAACTGTCATTTTCTTCAAGATTGGGTTGTACTTCTTAAGTTCCAATCTTTCTGGTGTGTTTTTCTTATTCTTTGTTGTAATGTAACGAGATGTACCAGGCATACCGCTTGCTTTATGCTCTGTACATTCCAAAATTACTTGTACGCGTGCGTCTTTTGTCTTCTTTGCCATTTTTTTCTCCTTTCAGAATTTGGATTGCAAAAATACACATTTATTTGATAAATGCCAATACTTTTTTCCAAATTTTTATTTTTATTATTCAACAGTCATCACGACTGATTTTCAATTATTTACCTATTATTTGTTGATAATTTCGTTAACTTTAACTAAGAGTTCTGCTTCTTTTTGGATAGCTTTTGCTTCTATTTCAGCACCAGCTTGAACCATTTTTTCTGCAAATGCTCTATCTTTGATACCTGCAGCGTTGATTTTCACGTTTAAATAAGCGCCCA
Source organism: Bacteroidales bacterium (assembly GCA_045631805.1). GTDB lineage: Bacteria > Bacteroidota > Bacteroidia > Bacteroidales > F082 > Limimorpha. The sequence goes on from JAZQVL010000115.1 coordinate 42,464, forward strand.
TAACAGCACTTCTGCAGCACATTGCGCCAACGCCTGCGTCTGATACTGACGCTGGGTTACCGTCGTTAACCATAGCTTCAACTACTTCAAATGCTGAGAGAGCTACTTCCATTGTCTTGAATGGAACTTCGATAGCATATTTAGAAGCGTCTTCGATAGCTTGTTTACGTGCTTCTTTTTCTTCTTCAGTCTTCTTAGGCAAACCGAAAGCATCCATAATCTTGTTGAATGCGTTTGTGTCTTCGTCAACTAAAGCGATGAGTTGGTTCTTTATAGCTTGACCTTTTTCTGCCCATTGTGAGAAGAATTCCCATCTGTCGTCCCAACCTGGTTTGTGTGATGACAAGTTAGCCACCATTGTTGCCAATGATGCGCCGAGTGCGCCCATATAAGCAGAGATTGAACCGCCGCCTGGAGCTGGACTTTCACTTGCAGTTTCATCAGCGAAAGCTGCACATGTCATGTCAACCAATTTCTTTTGTGTGTTGTCTTCGAGTAAGAATTCGATAACTTTTTCTTTTGGGTTGAAAGGTTTCAAGTCGTCGAGACCCATTGACTTGATAGCTATCTTCATGATTTCATCTTCGCTGACACCTAATGAACGTTCTTGTTTAGCGAGATAGAAACGACCTGCATCGAGGAGAACACTCTTAGGAACGAGACCAACGATTTCACAGCCTGTAACGCGAACGCCACGTGCTGATGCCTTAGCGCATACTTCTTCAAAGCAAACGTGAACTGGAGTCTTAGCGATGTTGGTGATGTTCATTGATACCTGAGCGATACCGTATTCTTCGATAAACCAGCCGATAGCTTTTGTTCCTGGCAATGAACCTGGAATCATGACTGGGTTGCCGTTTTCGTCCTTGACAGGTTTGTCTGTCACTTTAGGACCTTGTCTCATTGGACGGCCTTTTTCTCTAACGTCGAAAGCGATGGCATTAGCACGACGTGTTGATGTTGTGTTTAAGTTGTAGTTGATAGCGACCAAGAAGTCACGAGCTCCAACTGCTGTTGCGCCTGTTGTAGCGACTCTTTCGTTGAATACTTTAGGACCGAAGTCTGCTGTGCAACCTGATGAGAATCTTTCTGCCAATGCTTCGTATTCGCCAGCGCGGCAAACAGCAAGGTTACGTCTTTCTGGAGAGAAAGCTGCGTTTTCGTAGCAGAAAACAGGAATTTCTAATTCATTACCGATTCTTTCACCGAGTTGACGTGCATATTCAACTACTTCTTCCATTGTGATACCTGCGACTGGCACTAAAGGACATACGTCAGTAGCACCGAAACGTGGGTGGTCACCATGGTGGTTACGCATATCGATGAGTTCAGCTGCCTTCTTAACAACGCGGAATGCTGCTTCACAAACGTTCTTAGGTTCACCTACGAAAGTAATAACAGTTCTGTTTGTTGTTGCTCCTGGATCGACGTCTAATAACTTAACGCCTTCAACTTTCTCAATCTCAGCTGTAACTTGATTGATGATGTTCATATCGCGACCTTCGCTGATATTAGGAACACATTCGATAATTTGTTTCATTTGTATATTTTTTATAATTATTTATCATCAAAACTAAAAGAAAATCAGGGCATAATAACCGCCCTATTTTTCGTGTGCAAATATAAGAAAATTAGGAATTAGGAATTAGGAATTAGGAATTATTTTTTAAGACCACAAGACAACAAGACTACAAGGCAACAAGCGCAGTAAAAACTTGTAGTCTTGTGGTCTCGTAGTCTTGTTGACTTCAAACAATTTTTCCTTGCAAAATCACCTTCTCAACCTTATTCGCTCCATAATAATATGGCATGAATTCAAGGCCGTTCATCGGTTGTGTTATTATCACGTTGGCTAATTTTCCTTTTGTGATTGAACCGAGTTCGTGACTTACGTCCATTGCGTATGCCGTGTTCAATGTCGTTGCGTTGAATGCTTCTTCTGGTGTCATCTTGTATCTGATGCAAGCCGCCGACATGATGAACTGCATATTGCCTGATGGCGATGTTCCTGGATTGAAGTCGGACGCCATCGCTACTGGAAGTCCAGCGTTGATCATATCACGTACCGGCGACAATGGAAGATTCAAGAAGAAGGCACATCCTGGCAATACTGTTGGCATTGTCTCAGAGCCTTTGAGTGCTTCTATCTCCTCATTTCCCATTTGTTCGAGATGATCTACAGAAATGGCTCCGTATTTCACACCTACCTGAACGCCGCCAGAAATAGCCATTTCGTTGGCGTGAATCTTTGGACGCATTCCATATTTGATACCAGCCATCAACACTCTTTCTGTATCTTCAACGGTGAAGAATCCTTTGTCGCAGAACACATCGACGAAATCAGCGAGATTTTCTGTAGCCACCAAAGGCATCATCTCGTTGATAACAACATCTACATATTCTTCCTGACGTCCTCTGTATTCCATAGGGATGCCATGAGCTCCAAGGAAGTTTGCTTTTATTGTAAGTGATGAGTTTTCCTTCAAACGTTTGATAACACGCAACATCTTAAGTTCGCTTTCGACTGTGAGACCGTATCCGCTCTTGATTTCTACTGCGCCCGTTCCCATACGCATTATCTCGTTGAGACGTGTCATCGCTGATTCATAGAGTTCGTCTTCAGTTGCGTTTGCTGTCGCCTTCGCTGAATTGAGGATTCCTCCTCCCCTCTTGGCGATTTCTTCATAGCTCAAGCCTTTGATTTTATCTACAAATTCCATCTCACGTGAGTTGGCATATACTATATGAGTATGCGAGTCGCAGAAGGTCGGCATGACAAGGCCTCCTTTTGCATCGACTACTTTTCTCTCTTTTTGAAGGTATTCTTGACATTCAGGAGAATCCATCTTGCCATAATCGGCTATCTTCTTACCTTTTATATATAAGAACGCATTTTCAATACGATTGACTTCCGACATTGCAGCGCCGGCTTTCATGAGACTGCCGTCTTCCACGATACCGACTAATTCCTTTATATTAATGATTAACATAGTAACGAGATTTTAATTTTGACAAAGATAAGAAAAATGGCTAATGGCTAATGGCTAATGGCTAAAGTTTTTTTTAGAGGGCCAAGAGGAACTAAAGGGATTAGAGCGACTTGAAATTGAGGACCATTGAACCAAGAACCTTTAGCCATTAGCCTTTTGACTTGTAGCCATGTTGTCTTGTAGTCTTTCTTTTGGGCGTTCCGGCGAAGCCGTCGGGCTTTCCGCTATATCTTTTTCCGCTTCCGTCTCCAAAATCCGCCTCCGCCTCCAAAATCCTCAATCCGTTTAACAAAAAAGAGCGCCACTTTAACAGCAGCACTCCTTCTTATAGACTTATTGACTTATAGTCTTATAGTCTTATTTTTGGTAAATCTTTTGCCAGTTTTTATATTCTCTTTCTTGCCATGGGCCGTTGTGGTAAACGTATGAAGCAATCAATGGAATAACTGTTGTACCTTCTGCGTAAACCATTTGTTGGAGTTGGTGGCTTACCTTACCCCATGAGCCAGCTTCGAGCAATGTTGATGATGAACAAGCGCCGTCGCGAACATCAGCAACTGTGATTTGGATAGCGTATTTGTGCATTGGAGTTTCGTAGCCGAGGATTTCAGCGCAGACGACTGTATCTTGTGCGAAGTTTTTAGGAGCGCCGCCGCCGACCATGAACAAACCTGTTTCAGGAGCCTGCATCTTGATTTGTGTCAATTCAACGAAGTCTTTAACTGAGTCGATTGATAAATATTTTTCGCCTTTTTGCATTCTTTCCCATTGGTGTTTACCGATACCGAAACCAGCTGATGAGTCGCTGAATGCTGGAACGAAGATAGGCACGCCGCATTCGTAACATGTTTGGATCAAGCTGTCTTTCTTAACTGCATGACCTTCGTGTAACCATTTACCGATTTCATAGATGAATTCGCGTGATGAGTAAGGGCGAGCTTCTAGCATGTTAGCGATTTCGAATGTAGTGTGGTCGCATGCTTGAAGTTCTTCTTCATCGATATATGTGTCATAAATACGGTCGATATAAAGGTCGCGTAATGTTGTGTCAGCGATAACATTTTCTTTTTCACCAATGTAGTGTTTAAAACCGAGAGCTTCAAACAAGTCCATATCGATGATAGAAGCGCCTGTTGCAACAACAACGTCAATCATCTTGTTACGTACCATGTCAACATAAACTTGCATACAACCTGCTGCTGATGTTGAACCGGCCAATGTCAAAATGTTTGTACATTCTTTTTCTTTACACATCATCATCAAGATGTCAGCTGCGCGTGCAGTGTCGCGTGATGTGAATGACATATTACGCATTGCATCAACTAATTCTGTTGAATTGTAACTTTTTATGTCGATGTGTTTAATAACATCTTTCAATAAATCTTTTTTCTCCATTGTTATTAAATTTTAATTTGAAACTCAATTTTGTGGTGCAAAGATACATTTTATTATTCATATTCACAAACAACAAATTTTTATTTTAATCAAAAAAAATTGTATTTTTACAAAAAATTAAATTTAGACCAACAAACACATAAAATGAGAAAAACATTCATAATATTTCTATCAGTTTTCATGCTGATTTCATGCGGTAAATCTGACAAGAAAGACAACAAAAAAGAAGTTGTTCAAGAAGAAAATATTATAGTAGAAGAAAACACTGCCGTAAAAACGTTAGATTACAAAAAATTTATCAAGAACGTATGGGATATAGAGTCATATCCCGATTCTGTTGTATATCAAGGTAAATTACCATGCGTCATTGACTTCTACGCCGACTGGTGCGGACCTTGCAGAAAAATAGCTCCTATAATGGAAGAAATCGCCAAAGAATACGAAGGCAAAATAATAGTTTATAAAGTCAATGTCGATAAAGAACTCAAACTTTCAACTGTTTTTAAGATAAAAAACATCCCAACGGTATTCTTTTTCCCTAAAGACGGGCAGCCATTATCACAAGTAGGCGGACTTTCTAAAGAAGAATATATCAGCATCATAAACAAACACCTTATTAATTAATGTCACAGATTTTTCCGACGGCTTATCTTCCGTCTATAGAATACGTTTCTTTGTTTTTAAAATCAGAGAATCCTACCATCGAATTATTCGAGACTTATCAAAAACAATCATGCAGAACAAGATGTAACGTAATGACAGCCAACGGCGTTCAGACACTAACAGTTCCTGTAATCAAAACCAATGGCAACCATACTCTTACAAAAGACATTGAAATAAGTTATAAAGAATCGTGGCAGCAAGTCCATCTTCGTTGTTTAGAATCGGCTTATAGGAAATCAGCATATTTCGATTATTATTTTCCCTATTTGGAAAAAATATACAAACAGAAATTCAACACTTTAATAGAGTTGAATGAATTCAGCATGAAAGCTATTCTAAAATTATTGAAAGTCAAGAAAGAAATCTCATACACTATAGACTTCGAGAAAATAACAGACGATAAAGACTACAGAATCGCTTTGTCAAAAAACGAAATCAACAAAGAAGGACTACAAGAGTATTATCAAGTTTTTTCCGACAGACACGGTTTCATCTCAAATCTTTCAATAATAGATTTGCTCTTCAACGAAGGACCTAATTCAATTCATAATTTATAATGCATAATCAAAATCTAATCGATTATGAATTATGCAATAATCAAACTGGATAAGCTATTCTAACATGATATATGCTCATCAGTTTTTTCTTAAACACTTTCTTGATAGTCGTAATATCACGGAAGGTCAAGTCAGTATTAATAAACTGATTATCTTTTGTTTGAGCATCAATAATACCGTCAACGAGTTTATTTATAGATTCTTCTGTTTTATCTTTAAGACTTCTTGAAGCAGCTTCCACCGAGTCGGCCATCATAAGAACTGCAGTTTCTTTCGAAAACGGAATTGGTCCATGATAACGGAAGTCGGCTTCATTGATTTCAGCATCAGGATTTTCCTTCAATTCCATCTGATAGAAATACTCCGTCCTTCTTGTTCCATGATGAGTTCTCACAAAATCTATAACCTGCTCCGGAACATGATATTTTCTACATATCTCTATTCCATCAAGAACGTGATTTATAATTATCTGAGAACTTTCATAATACGACATATCTTCATGAAGATTATATTTTCCACTTTGATTTTCAGTAAAATACATAGGATTTTTCACCTTACCGACATCATGATACATAGCGCCTGTACGAGCAAGCAACATATTTCCACCGATAGCAAACAAGGCTTCTTCACAAAGATCAGCAACTTGCATAACATGCTGGAAAGTCCCAGGAGCTTCTGAAGCGAGTTTTCTTAACAATGGCGTATTAGTATTACTTAACTCCAAGAGCGTCATATCAGTGACAAATCCGAAAATTCTTTCAAAAAGGAAAGACAAAGGCAAGGTCAACATTGCGAACAAGGTGTTCATAGCAAAAATTCCGACATCATTCCATGTAAAATTCTCAAGACCTCCATCAAAAATCAAGGCACAGCCAATCTTCAACACTATATATGAGACAAATATGGAAGCGTATGTGACAAAATATCTCGAACGAGATGTGCTTCTTGACAAAACAAATATCGCCACCAAAGACACAAAGAACTGAATCACAAAGAAGGTAAACGAATTTGGCACAGCAAGGCTTATGATTATCAATGTTAAAATCTGGATGTAAATCGCCACTCTCGTATCAAAAAACGTAACCATGAGCATCGCCAATATCGGTAAAGGCATCATGTAAATCATGTTTGGATAATATTTAATCACCAAAAATGATGGAATTATCATCATCAACATCATCACCAATATCATATTAAGCGAACGTGATTCTTTAAATATGTCAGAACGGATGAGTTTCAACGCATAGAACAAGGAAAGAAAGACCAAAAACACAAGAATAACCTGACCATAAAGATTCAAGTTTCTGTTGAAGAAATTACCCTCATCCATCAAAGAATATTCTTTTTCCAACGAATTGAGTATGTTATACTTTTCATCTGTTATCAATTCACCTTCAGTAATTATAAGCTCGTCTTTTTGAACCATTCCAAAAGTCAGTGAAATAGACGACAACGCCTGCTCTTCCGACTGCTTGGTCAAGTCTTCCGAATAAACAACATTTTGATTTATATATGTAAGCAAAAGCCTATTTATCAACACTTTATCAATATCCTGCTTCACATCAGACAAATAATTTGAAATAAAGTCAGTTGCTGTTTTCATCGTATAAAAATCACGAAGCTGCTTTGTTTTAACCACCCTGTCGCGAACCACATCGATCATTGATTCTGGTTTTAAATTTTCAAACAAAGAAACATTAGCGATAACGCCTCTGTCCTCAATAGTATCATACAACTTTTCAAGAATCAACTGATTTTTCAATTTAGCATTTTCCGGACCGTTCCACTTTTCCTCAAAATCGCTTAGCATCTTGGTTTTATTAGCATTTGTTGCAGCAACATCAAAAATAAAAATAGGATAAAAGTCTTTCAATGAATTTTCCTCTTCCATTTTCAGCTGATCCGGAGTTTTGTAAATTGGAAAGTTAAACGGAGCATAAAGAGACTCATACTGCCATGGTCTCATCTTTTGATACTCATATTTAAACTTCACGGTTCTCGGCATTTGCCATACAACAACAAATATTGCGACAAGAAAAACCAAAATTCTAAATATCATTTGATACGAATGGCCAACTTTCAACAAAAAAGACGATATTTTACTCATACTCAATACTTTATACTTAAACAACTAAAAATTATGTTTTTAACAAAAACATCTGCTAATATACGATTATTTTTTATAATTTAGCAAGCATAACAAATGAAATAAATAAAAGATGAGACACGGAATTTGCAATTTATCTGTTGTACCTATGAGAAAAGAGGCGTCGCATGAAAGCGAACTCGTATCAGAATTATTATTCAACGACATTTATGAGATAACAGAAGAGAACGACGAATGGTTTAAAATTCGATGCATGTACGATTCTTACGAAGGATGGATCAGAAAACTACAACACAACGAACTGAGTCAAGAGAAACTCAACGAGTACATCACTAAAGACAAATACATAATCAATTCGCCAGTTTCATATTACAATTTCAAAGTGTTGAGTTTTGGCAGCAAAATATTTGAGAACAAGCCAAATTCCATCATGTTAAGAGACAGTTTCAGTCCTAAGATAATGGTTGAATCGGCGATAAAGCTTCTCGACACTCCATATCGTTGGGGCGGCAAAAGCGTTATGGGCATCGACTGTTCCGCTTTCGTTCAGTTATGCGCAAAAGTGGCGGGATTCAAACTCCCGAGAGATGCTTCACAACAAGTGAATCACGGCGAGACCATCAGTTTTCTTTCCGAAGCTCAAGCTGGCGACTTAGCATTTTTTGAAAACGAAGACAGACGAATAACGCATGTCGGAATACTTCTTTCCAACGACAAAATCATACATGCTTCAGGCAAGGTTCGCATCGATACATTCGACCAAACCGGCATTTTCAACAAAGAAAACAAACGACATACGCATATTTTAAGCACAATCAAAAGACTTAAATAATTTAACTTTTATTTTCATTTTAATTTGTTTATATTTGTACCGATAATTTGAAAAATCTAACTACTAAAAAAATAATACCATGAACAATGCATTATTTCAATTTGCAAAACCTGCCAATGAAGCTGTAAAAGAATACAGACCTGGCAGTCCTGAAAGATTAGCTTTGGAAAAAGAACTCGCAAAACAATCAAGTGAAATCATAGAGATACCTATTATTATTGGTGGAAAAGAAATTCGTACTGGAGATATTGGTGAAGTTGTAATGCCACACAATCACAAACATGTTGTTGCCAAGTACCATAAAGTTGGCGAAAAGGAAGTCAACATGGCCATTCAAGCTGCTTTAGAGGCAAAAAAAGAATGGGAAAACACACCTTGGGTTGAACGCGCATCCATATTGGCTCGAATAGGACAACTAATCGCAACAAAATACAGAGCCAGAGTCAACGCTTCTTGTATGTTAGGACAAAGCAAAAACGCTTTCCAAGCAGAAATAGACTCAGCATGTGAAACAATCGACTTCTTCCGTTTCAACAACTATTATGCTGGCAATTTATATTCAGAACAGCCATCATCAACACCAGACCAATTGAACAGAGTAGAATATCGTCCGTTAGAAGGCTTCATTATGGCCGTTACTCCATTCAATTTCACTTCAATAGCATCAAATTTAAACATGACTCCTGTATTGATGGGCAACACTACTATTTGGAAACCATCAACGACAGCATTGTTATCCAACTATCACCTCATGCAGATTTTCATGGAAGCCGGACTTCCTGCTGGTGTTATCAACTTCTTGCCAGGCAAAGGCTCTCTCATCGGCAATGTAGCTCTTAACAATCCTAATCTCGCTGGCATCCACTTCACTGGCTCAACAGCAACATTCCAAGGTTTATGGAAAGGTGTTGGTGCTAACATAAGCAATTATAAATCATATCCAAGATTAGTCGGTGAAACAGGCGGTAAAGATTTCATCTTTGCTCACAATTCCGCTAACCCTCGCGAAGTCGCAACAGCAATAGTTCGCGGTGCTTTTGAATTCCAAGGACAAAAATGTTCGGCTGCTTCTCGTGCATATATACCTGCATCATTATGGAACGACGTAAAACAACATGTAGGCGAAATGTTAAGCACAATTAAAATGGGTGATGTCACTGACTTCACAAATTTCGTTAACGCTGTTATTGACGAAGCTTCTTTCGACAATTGCAAAGGCTACATTGACAGAGCAAAAGCTTCTAACGAAGCTGAAGTTATCTTTGGCGGAAATTGCGACAAATCAATTGGTTACTTCGTAGAGCCAACAGTCATCCTGACAACAAATCCTAAATACGAGTCAATGGCTCAAGAAATCTTTGGACCAATCATCACAATCTATGTTTACGATGACAAAGATTATGTTGAGACACTTGAATTATGCGACAGCACTTCACCATACGCATTGACTGGAGCTATATTCGCATACGATTTGAAAGCACAAAAAATCGCCAACGACAAACTAAAATACGCTGCAGGAAACTTCTACATCAACGACAAACCAACAGGAGCCGAAGTTGGCTGCCAACCTTTTGGAGGCTCACGTGCATCAGGAACAAACGACAAAGCTGGCGGTTTGTGGAACCTCATCCGTTGGACAAATCCTCGTTCTATCAAAGAAACTTTCGTCCCTGCAACAGAATACGGATATCCTTTCCTCGCAAAATAACAAACAAACATGTAATCATTATAAATGAGGCGTACATAATAGGGTACGCCTCATTGCATTAAAAAATTCAATCAATGAAAAAAACACTTTTACTAACATTTATTTTATTATTTTTCAAAACATCATTTTCACAAAAAGACGAAATCAACGTTTTATTTCTCGGCAACAGCTACACCTCTGTCAACAATCTGCCTCTAATGATTAGCGAATTAACTACCAATACAAACAAAACCATCAACTATGAAGCAATATGTCCGGGAGGATGCACTCTGTTTCAACACGTTGCAAGCGTAAATTCAATGTCAAAAATCAGACAAGGCGAATGGGATTATGTTGTCTTACAAGAACAAAGCCAACTTCCATCAATTGATTTTTACCGCCACAACTCCATGCGTCCTTCATACCAATCTCTTTATGATACAATTATGCACTACAATCCTAATGCTACAGTGGTCGGTTACATGACTTGGGGTCGTCGTTATGGCGGACAACAATGCGTCAATTACGGACAAGGCCTCTACTGCAGTGCTGATTTTGTGGATTTCAATCACATGCAAGACACCATGAGTGCAGCTTATTGCGAAAACGCTTACGCAACAAATTCTTACGTCGCTCCTGCTGGAGATGCTTGGAAAGCCGCTTTAGAAATAGATCCTGATTTGGTTTTACACAGCGCCGACGACAGTCATCCTTCTTACGAAGGAAGCTATTTGACCGCATGCGTTTTTTATTCAGTATTCTGGAAAGAAAATCCTATTGGCATTTACCATAGCTCTCAAATAGATTCTGCAAAAGCGGAATTTTTACAAACTATAGCTAATGACGTTGTCTTTAACAATTTGGAAAAATGGAATATTGTTATAAACGACGACGGAAATGACGACGGAAACGACGACGGAAACGATGACGGAAACGATGACGGAAATGATGACGGAAATGACGACGGAAATAATGAAAATGTAGAAAAAATATATGACAAAAATTACGAAATAAGTAACAATCCATACGACAACAAAATAGTCATAGAAAGCAAAAACAAGTCATCAATAAAGGTCAAAATATATAACATAGAGGGAATTTTAATTGGTGAGAAAGACATTATCAACAGCGACAATATGGAAATAAACTGTTCAAAAGGCATGTATATTATCCAAATAATTGACAAAAAAAGCATGTTGAGTTTTTCTGAAAAAATCATCAAATATTAAAAAAGCTACAAGCAAACACTTTTTCATGTACAAAAAACATCATTTTTTCACCCCTAAAATAGCACTTTTACCACATTCTTGCAAAAAACGATAAAAATTTTAAACCATATAATCACTTTTTACCCCAAAATACAATACTCAAATTCATTTCACCCCATATTTATATTTTTTAAAACTTATTTATTATTTATTTTACTTAATTTGCAAAACAAACAAAACAATAAAAAATCATGGAAGTGAAAAGACTTTTTGACATCTTAGAACAGTATGTAGAAAAATACCCAGAGCAAGATGTCGCTTTAGCAAGAAAAGAAAACGGAAGCTGGAGAAAATACAGCATACAAGAATATGTTGAAATAACAGACAATTTAAGTTACGCTTTCATAAAATTAGGAATCAAGAAAGACGACAAAGTTGGTATTATTTGCAGCAACCGTCCTGAATGGAATATGCTTGACATGGCGACAATGCAAGTCGGAGCTATTTCAGTTCCAATCTACCCTACCATCAGCAAAGAAGATTATCGCTATATCATCAACGACTGCGGAGTTAAACTTATAGTTTTAGAAGGCAACGGTGTTTTGCAAAAAATCGAAGAAGTCAAAGCTGACACACCAAACCTCGAAGCGATATATGCACTTTCAACAAAATGCGAACTTCCTACTTTCGAACAATTAGTAGAATTAGGCAAAGAGAATCAAAATCCAGAGGAATTAAAGGCCCGCAAAGAAAGCGTTGACGAAAAAGATTGTGCAACTATCATATACACATCTGGAACAACAGGTAACCCTAAAGGCGTAATGCTTTCTCATTACAACATAATGAGCCAGTTGCACAACTTAAAACAAATTCCATCATCATGGTCAAAGAAAGCCTTCAGTTTCTTACCAATATGCCATGCATATGAAAGAATGTTAGTCTTCTTATACCAATTCCTTGGAATGTCAGTCTATTATGCAGAAAGCCTTGCCACCATCGCTTCTGACTTAAAAGACGTTCAACCAACAATGATGAGTGCGGTACCTCGTCTCCTCGAAAAGATTTATTCAAAAGTCAAACAAAGCGGCAGAAGCAACAAAGGCATAAAGAAAGCCATCTTCTTATGGGCTTTGAACTTAGCAGAAAAATACAGAATAGACCCATGTAACAGAACATGGTTATACAACCAAAAACTCAAGATTGCTGACGCATTAGTTTACAAGAAAATACGTCAAAACCTCGGCGCAGAAAACTTCGATATTGTTGTTTCTGGTGCTGCAAGCATTCAACCAAACATCGCAGCTTTCTTCTCAGCAATAAAAATGCCTGTATTTGAAGGTTATGGCATGACTGAATGTTCTCCTGTTATCGCTGTTTCTTGCAGATTGCCTCACGGACGTGAAATAGGAACTGTTGGTTTTGCTTTACCTGGCGTTGAAGTTAAAATAGCCGACAATAAAGAAATCATTTGCCGCGGACACAATGTCATGATGGGTTACTACAACCAGCCTGAACTTACGAGAGAAGTTATTGACGAAGACGGCTGGATGCATACTGGTGACCTCGGAGAAATCAATGAATATGGTCAGGTAAGAATCACAGGACGTCTCAAGAATTTATTCAAGACATCTTTAGGCAAATACATCAATCCTGATGTTATTGAAGGAAAATTCACAGAATCAGGATTTATTGAAAATATCGTGGTAGTAGGCGAAAACCAAAAATACGCTGGAGCTATCATCATTCCAGACTTCGCATTCTTGAAAACATGGTGTCAAAAACATGAAATCAAGTTCACCACCCCACAAGAAATGATTAACGACAAAGATGTCAAAGCTCGTTATGCTGCTGAAGTCAAGAAGATAAACGAAAACTTCGGTGACACTGAAAAAATCAAACGTTACGAACTTATCGCTGACGAATGGAGCGTTGCCAACGGTTTATTAACACCAACATTGAAAGTCAAGAGAAATGTCATTTTAGGCAAATACAAAGACCTTATTGACAAAATGTATAAAGAATAGTCATTATCGACTTAACCTCAAAGAGACTCGCCTATTAAAGTCTTTTAGTTCATCAAAGTTATTAGGGAACAAAGGTTGCGTTGAACCGCAGCCTTTTGTTTTTATACGCTCCGCTGATATACCTCTATCAATTAAAGCCTTCGCCACACTTTTAGCCCTTCTTTCCGATAGCGACTGATTATAGCTCTCGCTGCCCATATCATCTGTATGTCCCAAGATTTCCACTTTAACATCTGGATAATCCATCAAGAAAAAATAAATCTCATTTATTCCTTCATCTGATTCTGATGTCAGATCTGCGCTATCAAACTTAAAATAGATATTTCTTAATGTGACATCTTCCATCTTTTTCATTGCCGTAATATAATACTCTTCTTCGGACTGTTGTTCTATTTCAACAACATCTGGCCTGAATCTGTCATCAAGTTCAAATTCATAAATGTCATAACCGCCGTAACCATCCGTTCTTTCAGCAGAGATAAAAGCTCGCACCGCATCATTGGAAACCACAAGATTTATCTCATCTCCCGATGAATTAAGAGGGAAGCCCAAATTAACAGGCTGCGACCATTTTCCAGAAGCATCACGTCGAGACACAAACAAATCGTATCCACCCATGCCCAAATGCGTATCAGAAGAGAAATAAAGAGTTTTACCATCATGATGTATAAAAGGCGCCATCTCATTGCCTTCCGTGTTAACAACAGAACTCAATCGTTCCGCCTTTGTCCAATTATCATTTTCATTCCTATACGAAACAAAAATATCTGACGTGCCTAATTTCTTATCTCTTCTTACAAAATACAACTCTTTTCCATCAGCGCTGACACAAGGCTGCGACTCCCAATCAGCAGTATTTATAGAAGTTATGTTTTCTGGAACGCTCCATATTCCACCTAAATACTGAACCCGGTAAATATCACAGCTTCCGTGACCATTTTCCCATCCACAGCCAGAAAAATACACTTCCTTGCCATCAAACGAAATATTGGCAGCGCCTACATATCCATACGAATCAATATTTTCCAACAATGGCTTTGGCATAGTCCACAATGTATCCATCAAAATACTGACATAAACATTTTCTGTAACGATACATTCAAACTTATGAAAATTCGTAAAGACAATTTTTCCTTCTGACGGATGATATTGATTTATATATGCATCATCTGAGGAATTAATCACACATCCTATATTTTTAGGATCATAATTCACAGGACTTTCATAAAGTTTTTTTCTAAATACAGCCAAGTTCAATTCTTTCTCTGCTATTTTTCTAATTATTTCTTTTTGATTATGCAATGACAAGAACCACTTCAGCAAAGCAACAGCTTCATCATAACGAAAATGTTTCATATACAGTTTAGACATAGAAATGGCGCATTTAGGATAAGCCATAGAATCTATTTCAAAAATACGATTGTAAGACATCAACGCCAAAGTATCATTCGACATTTCCTGATGCAGTTCAGCCTTTAGCAAATAAGCATCTATATAATTCTCATCGTACGACAATGCTTTTTCGACATATCTCAAAGCTTTACTATTATCAACAAGATATTCCTGACGTGCTTTCTCAAAACATTTGACCGCTTTCTTAGAAATAGTTTTTGCGGATTGCGACAACAACAATTCTGATGACACAAGCAATATCATCAAGAACAAAGGTTTCAATATTTTGTTAAAATTGGAATACATCTATATAAAAACAATGAAGACTTTAACTTGTAAAATCTTCATTGTTAAATTTTATTAAAACTTGTTATTATTTCTTATTGTTTTTTGCTGCCAGCAAAGTGTTATGAAGCAAGGAGACTATTGTCATTGGGCCTACGCCTCCTGGCACTGGAGTGATTTTAGAAGCCACTTTATAAACCTCATCATAATCGACATCACCGACAATATGATAGCCTTTTTCAGAATCGTCTTTAATACGGTGAATACCGACATCAACTACGACAGCTCCTTCTTTAACCATGTCAGCTTTAACAAATTCAGGGTCACCTATAGCCACGATAAGAATATCTGCCTGACGTGTTATTTCTTTAATATTTTTAGTTTTGCTATGGCAGATTGTCACAGTAGCATCAATACCTTTTCTTGAGAGCATCACACTTACAGGAGTGCCGACGATATTGGAGCGTCCCATAACTACAACATGTTTGCCAGCTATTTCCACATTGCTACGTTTAAGCAATTCGAGTATTCCGAAAGGAGTTGCAGGGAGGTAGCAAGGTTCGCCGAGCTGCATGAGGCCTATATTATACAATGTGAATCCGTCAACGTCTTTATTAGGATTAATTGATTGGATTATTTTTGTTTCATTGATATGTTTAGGCAAAGGAAGCTGAACTATAAAACCATCTATTTCAGGATCATTATTCAAGAAGTCGATAGTTTTAAGCACATCCTCTTCTGATGATTTTTCGCTCAATCTATAGACAGAAGAAATCATTCCGACGCTGCGGCATGCTTTTTCTTTTGATGCGACATAAGTAATACTTGCGCCATCCTCTCCTACCAAAACAGCAGCGAGATGAGGTGCGCCGAGTCCGTTGTCAATCATGTCAGCCACTTCGGCAGCGATTTCTTTTTTCATTGTTTCGGCAACAAGTTTGCCATCGATGATTTTATTATCAGCCATAACAATATATTTTTATCTTCTATTTCTCATTTGTGACATCATCTGCATCATTTTCTTAGCGCCGCCTGTTGTCATCATTCTCATCATCTTTGATGTTTCTTCAAATTGTTTTATCAATCTGTTGACTTCAACAATGTCGGTACCGCTACCCATTGCAATTCTCTTACGACGGCTGCCGTTCAAGATTTTAGGGTTCTCGCGTTCTGCAGGTGTCATTGAACCGATGATAGCCTCGATACTCTTGAATGCATCTTCATCGATATCTTCGTCACTGATTTTATTCATGCCAGGTATCATCGCTGCGAGTTCTTTGATGTTACCCATACGTTTAATCTGTTGTATTTGTTTTAAGAAGTCATTGAAATTAAACTCATTTTTAGCGAGTTTTCTCTTTAATTTAGCAGCTTCTTCTGCGTCAAATTGCTCCTGAGCTCTCTCAACAAGACTGACGATGTCGCCCATACCGAGGATACGGTCTGCCATACGTTTTGGATAGAATATATCCAGAGCATCCATTTTTTCGCCAAGACCGACGAACTTGATTGGTTTATCGACTACTGAACGGATTGTAAGAGCAGCACCGCCGCGAGTATCGCCATCGAGTTTGGTGAGAACGACGCCGTCGAAATCGAGTCGGTCGTTGAAGGCCTTAGCTGTATTGACAGCATCCTGACCTGTCATTGAGTCAACAACAAATAATGTTTCATGAGGATTGACTTTAGCCTTGACAGCTGCAATCTCATTCATCATTTGTTCGTCAATTGCGAGACGACCAGCGGTATCTATGATAACGACATTCTTATTGTGTTCTTTTGCATATTGGATTGCGTTTTCAGCAATCTTAACAGGTTCTTTGCTGTCTATTTCAGAATAGACTTCCACTCCTATTTGTTCGCCCAAAACTTTCAATTGATCGATAGCAGCAGGACGATAAACGTCGCAAGCGACGAGCAATACTTGTTTTCCTCTCTTGCTCTTCAAGAAGTTAGCCAACTTAGCAGAGAAGGTTGTCTTACCAGAACCTTGAAGACCAGCCATCAATACAACTGCTGGATTTGCTTTGATATTGATTTCAGAGTGATCGCCTCCCATCAATTCTGCCAATTCGTCATGGACGATCTTAACCATGAGCTGGCTTGGTGAGACAGATGTTAAAATCTTCTGTCCTAAAGCTTTTTCCTTTATTGTGTTGGTAACATCTTTTGCAATCTTATAGCTAACGTCAGCGTCTAAAAGAGCTTTGCGAACTTCTTTCAAAGTTTCTGCTACGTTAATTTCAGTAATATGACCTTGACCTTTTAAAATCTTGAACGAGCGTTCTAGTTTCTCACTTAATCCTTCAAACATATTATATTTATTTTGAGCGCAAAGATAATTATTTTTTTTATAAACTCAAAGTTTCACTTATAGAAAAGTTGTGTTGGCATTAAAGGTTATAAAGAGCACAAAATGACTTCACAACTTCATCAATATGAATTAAACAAGTCAAAATGATACTGCATATAAGCCTTACCATCTTCGACGATACTATCCTTCATATTTTCGGGTAATGTATTTTCAATAAACTTACCTATATTTGAATAAACAAATTCTCCTTCAGGTGTTTTCCATCCCAATCCATTGTTCAATTCAAAAAATGCAAATGGTCTGTAGCATTTTCCGAATACATCTTTGCTCCATACAAATTCATCATGGCTTAATCCGAGTTGCGCCATGATTGTCGCAGGCAAATCAGTATTTCCGCATATCTTGTCAAAAGTCTTGCCTCTCAAAGAATCCACCAGCGGCTCACCATAAATCAACATCGGTATTCTATGATGGTCGAAAGATTCCATTCTGTGATTCTTATATGATGTATGGCTATGATCTGCGACGAATATAAACAAAGTGCTGTCGTACCATTCCTGTTTTTTAGCTTTCTCCATAAACATTCCGATAGCGATATCAGTATAATGGCCAGAATTGACGTATGATTTTTCAATTTTAGGCCATTCTATTTCCTCAAAAATCTTAGGATAATCGTATGGAGAATGCGTACTTTGAGTGAACAATGTGCTGAAAAACGGCTGTTCATATTTAGAGAGTTGCTCAACATACCAAGGCATCACATCTGTGTCGTGATAACCGAGTTTTCCCTTATGGAAACCTTCGTCAATATCTTTAGCTTCAACAATTTCATCAAATTCATTATATCTAAGATATGACAAAATATTTCCATAATTCAATTCGCCACCGAAGTAGAAGCTTGTATGATAACCAATAGAATCCATCTTTTTAACCATTGATGGAACAGCATAATATTTATCAGGATGATTGGTTATTGTTGTCACAGGCATTCCTGGCAATCCGCCGAACAAAGATGACATAGCATGTTGCGAACGATTTGCGCTCGCATAGATATTCGTAAACAGCAGACCGTCTTTTTCCAACTCTTTAAAATTAGGAGTTATTCCTGTTTCGCCACCGAGCGACTCTATCAAATCAGCCGACCAGCTTTCAAGAAGGACAACTATAATATTCGGTTTTTCCATCTTTAATATCTTATTCGTCGAGTCACATTCAACATTATGCAATTCTCTCGTGCGTCGTTTTGCGCTTTCCATATCCATATAATTGAAATGGGCGCGTGTCTCAACTTTCTTGGAATTCAAGATGTTTTCAACGAGATAATATGCTGGATTCACACACATCTCGTTAGCGAATTTATGACTGCTGTAATACACCTTGCTCGATGTTATTGGAATCTCGTTCAAACCTCCTCGCATCCCGAGAAACAAAAAACCTATTATCAAGGCGAAACTACCCGAAAGCACATATACATTAGGCTTTGATTCTGTTTTATTTACATCACTATTGCCTGGTTCAACGAATTTTGTATAAAGCCAACAGAACAACACTGTAAAAATCGACCACAACACTATCAACAATAAGGTATGTTCTGTTTCAGCCGTATTTATCACTTCCGAAGGATTCTGCAAATACATCAAGGCTCTGTAAGACAATTTAGTACGCCATTCTCCATATATACCTATATCACCGAAAGCCGTGAGGTTATACACTGCGACAATCAAATAAAAAAACCATCGCAAGGGAGCGAAAAGCGTATCTTTATCAATGATATAGGAGATAAATATATAAATTGCAGGCAAAGCCAACATAAACGAGGCCGTCGCTATGTCGAGAGGCAAAGCCGACCAGAAGCCTTTCAATATTTCAACAAAAGGAATCTCGCCCAAAGTGACGAGAGACCAATATTTTATGACGAAGATAATCCTCATAGTTGCAAACAGCACTATAAGGAAAATAAACATCTTCAATAATGTAAGGAGGATTTTTTTCATTTTTTATTGAGTAAAGACTAAAGCCTAATGTCTAAAGATAAATTAACATTCGCCTTTTAACATTAGACTTTCGTCATTTATATATTATAATTTCTTGCTCCGAAAATTTTGCTTCCGACTCTCACCATTGTAGCTCCTTCTTCGATGGCAATAGGATAATCGTCGGACATTCCCATTGAAATTTCCTTAAAGGATTCATTTCCTTTGAAATAATTTTCCTTTAATGTTTCAAAAATATTCTTGAGGTTTTTGAATTCGTTTCTTATCTGGGCAGCGTTATCGGTGAAAGTCGCCATTCCCATCACTCCGCAGATGTTAATATTATTTAAGTTTTTAAAGCTTTCTGATTCCAGCATCGCTCTTGCTTCATTCATATCAAGGCCGAATTTCGTCTCTTCCTGAGCAATATGAAACTGAAGGAGACAATCGATGATGCGGTTGTTTTTAGCAGCCTCCTTATTGACTGCTTCGAGCAGCGACAAGCTGTCGATAGCATGAATCAAAGTGACGAAAGGAGCGATATATTTTATCTTGTTAGTCTGAAGATGACCGATGAAATGCCATTGAATATCATCAGGAAGCACCTGATGCTTATCACGCATTTCGAGCGCCTTGTTTTCGCCAAAGATACGCTGTCCTGCATCGTAAGCCTCTTGTAAATCAGATATTGGCTTTGTTTTTGAAACCGCTATAAGAGTGACATTTGAAGGGACCGTTGCCCTGACTGTATTTAGATTTTCTTGTATCATTACTTTTAATTTTTATAAAACACAAAGATATAAAAAAAAGACTACAAGTCAACAAGACTACAAGACAACAAGTTTTTATCTCACTCACTCTTTCAACCCTCTATTTCCTTTCAACCCTCTCAAACCTATAATCACTATAATAACAGAATACACCATCCAAAGCAATATCGTCTTTGGATAATTGATTTTATCGAGTCGTTGTTTGACTATATCTTCGTTTTCGTGACGTGTAATCGGATTGAGGTATAATGTCGCTCCTCCTTTGAAATTCAGCTCACATCTCACATAATTATCTTCTGGCCGAATGACGTACATCGCCGTCTTTTTATCTTTTTGGACATCGAGTTCTTTTCCGTTTTGTCCTATGAATTTTATCTTCCTTATCGGTCTTGATGCTGATATTAATAATGTGTCGTTTTTGACTTCCACCTGCTTGATATAGGGCAAGTCTTTTTTCAGACGTTCTATTTTTTGCTCAAGAGTTTCATCTAATTTCACAGGAAAATCCACGCCGATGGCATTACCGTTTTCCAAAGCGAGAAGCAACTGCTCCGCCTCATTTTCCGGAGCGTTAATCATTGTGAAACGTGTTGCGACATCGGTAATATCCGTAACATCATGAGAATCATCATTACCAATAAGATAAACGAGATGGCCGTTTGAAAGAGCAGTATCCCAATGAGCTGTAGAAATTCTGAATCCGTTCAAGACTTCCATGAGTTTGTAGTTGCTCAGATATTTCATATCATCAACGAGATAGCCTTTTTTTACAAAAGAAGGATGAGCCAAAACAGCGTAACGAGTTTGTTTTTCAAGACGATTCAAAGTATGCTGTTTCATGCTAAGATTTTGAAAAGCAAAATAATCGAGTCGGCGTACTTTCTCCGCACCTAAGCAGAGCTGATGTATTTTAAAAATTCCGTAGCCATGTTCATAAGCTGGAATAAAACTTGGATTTAACGAGTCGTAATAATTTATTTTATTATAATCAGAAATACCAACATGTTGAAAACCAAGAACCGAATAAACGCTATCGAGCATCTCGTTAGTATTGAGACGTCCGTTTGTCAAGCCTGCAAACTGACGAGTATGTGCATGGAAATTTGACTGAATCCAATTGTCAGGATTCATATTTTCGTATGGATTATGGAGATATGTTCCTGAAAAAGGTTTTGGTTCGTCGAATGAATAAGAAGGCACGAAAACACTTGTCGTCACAACAAGAACAACAAATGTTAACAACATGTATAATAATGATTTAAGAAATATTTTTATCGCACGCATTTATTCAACTATAAAGTATGCAAAGATAAAAAAAGAGGCGCATCTATTCAATGCGTCTCCTTAATTTTTGAATTATTTTTCTTCTGAAAGATTGAACAGTTTCTCAACTGTTTCATAATCACTGAGATTTTCATTTTGATATTTAGAATACAGACTTGCGTCAATCAAAACCACTTTAAAAACGAGGTTTGTATTATAGAAATCACAAGGATTATCATGTTTTTGAAGGTCAGAATTTGTCCAGAAGATTGTCAATGCGTAATCGTAATAAATTGTCTCTAAAGTCGCTGAATATTGATCTGATGGATATAATGTAAGAGGAAGTTGATGCCATCCGTAAAAATCATTATTAGGATTTTCCATATAAACCAGCACTGCGCCGTAGTCAACCATATCGAGGTCTATCGCATCCCATTCAAGGTCAAGATACCAGTTGCATGAATTTTCATCCCAGACCCAATCAGCCGCAATTGTCTCTACTGTTGCCGATTGTACGTTAGCATTGCCAGGAGGACCAGGTTCACCTTTAGGACCTTGACAAGAAGTAATTGCAAATAAAGCCATTAGCATAAATAATGCAAAAGATTTCAATGTTTTCATAGTATGATGTTTTTTATTTGTTATTAAAAATTTAACGACTTGTTTTGTTCAAATATTATACCAAAAAAGACCACAAGTCAACAAGACAATAAGACAACAAGTTTTTTTGGGGAGATTATGAGATTTTAGGATTCTGAGATTTGAAAAAGTCTTATTTTTGCAGTATGAAAGACAAGAAGTTTATAGTACATATTAGCGGCATCATCGCTATGGTTTTCTGGGGTTTGTCATTTATATGGTCAACGCAGGTTTTCCAATATTTAAATCCAACCACCACTATTTTCTTCCGACTTATCATTTCAAGCATTTTCTTAGGAAGCCTTCTTTTGATTTTCAGATTATTTGAGAAAGTCAACAGAAAGGACTTGAAACTTTTCGCATTAGCGGCTCTTTTCGAGCCTTTTTTATATTTCATTTTCGAGAGTTACGGATTGCTGAACGCCGCTCCTGTAGTAAGTTCTGCCATAATAGCAACGATTCCGCTCTTCACGCCTATCGCAGCATTTTTCTTTTTAAAAGAAAGGTTAACGCCTTGGAACATAGCAGGTTTCATCATCTCATTCTTTGGCGTTATTTTTATGTTGGTTAATAAGAATTTAGAATTAACCATTTCAACGAAAGGAGTCGTATTCTTATTCAGTGCAGTCATTGTTGCGGTAGCATATTCCATTTCTTTAAGAAAATTAACATTGTTATATAAACCATTGACCATCACATTCGTACAAAATGCAATAGGAATGATATATTTCATACCGATGGTTTTCATCATGGAAAAAGTCACTCCTTCCAACATAATGGGATTCAGTCATTACATAATTCCATTATTATCATTAGGTGTTTTCGCAAGTTCTGTCGCTTATACATTATGGGCATTCGCTTTCAGCAAGTTAGGAGCGGCAAAAGCCAACATTTACAGCAATCTGATACCAGTATTCACAGCTATTTTCAGTTGTATAATAATAGGTGAGAACTTGAACATTCAAAAGATATCAGGAATTTTATTAGTCATTGGCGGACTTATTTTATCACAATTAAAATTCAAGAAATCATGATTACGAGCAAAACCAACCCAAAGATAAAGAATGTCGTTAAATTACAGAAATCGTCTGAGCGTCGGGAGCAGAACAGAATCATCATTGAAGGACGACGTGAGATTGAACGCGCTGTTGCATGCGGATTCATCGTTGACACCTTATTTATATGTAATGACATTTTGAAAGAATCCGTCAATATTGAAGCAAATTATATTGAGGAAGTTACTCTTGAGGTTTTTGAAAAGATTGCTTATCGTGAAGGCAGCGACGGACTTTTGGCTGTTGCCATACCTAAATACGCTGATTTAAAAAGTTTCAAACCAAAGAAAAATCCGCTCATCATTGTTTTAGAGACAGTTGAGAAGCCAGGCAATTTAGGAGCCATAATGCGTACGGCTGATGCCGCTGGCGTTGACGCTGTAATCATCGCCGATCCAAGGACTGATTTATATAATCCCAATGCGATACGTGCAAGTATTGGAACAATTTTCAGTGTTCCTTTGTTTGCGTGCTCATCGGAAGAATGTATCAACTGGCTGAGAGAAAATGAGATAAAGATTTATTGCACATATTTAAAAGCATCTATCGACTATTTGGAGGCCGACTTCAGACAAGGATCTGCAATTGTTATGGGAACAGAAGCCACTGGAATTTCAGACATCTGGGTTGATGCCGCCGATCAAAATTTAATCATACCGATGAACGGCATAGCCGACTCATTAAACGTCTCTGTAACAACGGCTATAGTCGTTTTTGAAGCGATACGACAAAGAAGAGTTCAAAGCTCATTTTGACAGCTTTAATATATTTTTTACTCTTCGTGTCTAATTTATTTATATATTTGCAAAATTGAGCAGAAAAATTATTTATCGTGGATAAAATATCTGAAATAAACGGAGTTCAATTATACAATAGTTTTATTGCCGGTGCGCAAAAAATATTTGAAAATCAGACACTCCTCAACAATATAAACTTTTACCCTGTTCCTGACGCTGACACAGGAACAAATTTGGCATCTACTATGCACAGCATAGTCAACACCGTAAGACCACAAGAAAACATCAAAGACACAGCATTAGCGTTAGCCGACGCAGCCTTGATGGGCGCAAGAGGCAACTCTGGAATAATCTTCGCTCAGTTCTTATACGGTTTCAGCAAAGACATCAAAGACAGCCCTACAATGACGATAGCAGAATTCGCAGAGTGCGTGCGCAGCGGATCAGAATGCGCTTATTACGCATTGGCAAATCCTAAAGAAGGAACTATGATTTCTGTCATAAAAGACTGGGCAAACAACATATACGAGACCAAAGACGACACAGACGATTTCACAACATTATTGCTCGGCGCATTAACAGTAGCAATGGAATCGTTAAAACAGACAGGCAAGTTCATCGCAGCAAAAGCAAAGACCATTGTTGATGCTGGAGCAAAAGGTTTCGCCGTTTTCTTGGAAGGCATGTGCGAATATTTCAACAGCGGAGAAAAATCCGTTCAGATTGCCGAAGCTGAGATTGTAGATTCAGAATGGTTAGGCGGTGTAAACCATGAAATAATAACATTCCGTTACTGCACAGAAGCGCTCCTCATCGGAGAAGATCTCAACAGAGAAAAAATATCATCTCTTATCGAAACAATGGGCGACTGCTTAGTAATCGCAGGTTCACCTAAGAAAATGCGCCTCCACATCCACACTGACGAACCTTGGATTGTACTCGAAAAAGTTCAGACAGTGGGAAGAATCATCTACCAAAAAGTAGAAGACATGGTGATGCAGAACGACTTAGTGTCAAACAAGAAAAGCAGCATCGGAATATTGTCAGACAGCGCATGCGACATCCCTAAAGAATTGTTAGAGAAATATCAAATACAAACTGTTCCTTTGACAGTAAGTTTCGGCGATGAGTTCTACCTCGACCAACTTACAATAAAACCAAAACAGTTCCTCGACAAATTAGAGAAATCTACAGAAATCCCTAAGTCGTCACAACCGAGCTTGATGGATTTCACCAACAGATACAATTATCTCTCAACACATTACGACTCAATATTGAGCGTACATCTCAACGGAAAGTTCAGCGGCATGATTAACAGCAGCCGCAGAGCCGCAGCCGCAGTAAGCAAAACATCAGGCAAAAAAATAGATGTCATCGATAGTCACGGCGCAACCGGAACATTAGGATTGACTGTAATCAGAGCTGCAGAAGCCGCCATCAACGGCATGAGTCATGAAGAATTGGCGACAAAAGCTCAAGAATGGGCAAACAAGACCAAATTGTTCATCTCTTGCGTCAACACAAAATACTTAATTAGCAGCGGTCGTATCAGCACATTCAAGGCTCTCGCTCTTAAATTATTCGGCATCAAGCCTATCATCGGACTTCAAAACGACGGAGAATTGAAACTCAACAAGATTTCTTTCACAAGCAAAGACAGTTACAAAAAGATTCTTGACCTGATGAGAGAAAACTACGAACACAAAAAGATGTGGAACTACTGCATCACACACGTCGATAATTTAGAAGCCGCGCAACATCTCAGCAAAGAAATTGAAAAAATTTCCGGCAGGAAACCATTATATATCGAAGACGCAAGCCCTATGCTCGCCGGCAAAGTCGGTCCTAAAGCAGTGGCTGTTGCTATTATGGAAGAATAGAATATAGAAACTCAGAAATAAAAAGCCTCAGAATCTCAGATATTTTTTTGGGATTTTGAGGTTTTGATTTTTTATGTCATTGAGGCGTAAAGGGATTTGGGATATTCTAAAGTTCTAGAGAACTCCTTGCCGCGTTAGGGATTGGAGCGGCATCCTTTGCGAGCGGAGTGATAACGGAGCAAGCAAAGATATAGCGGAAAGCCCGACGGCTTGCCGGAACGCCCAAAAGAAAGACTACAAGACAACAGGACTACAAGTCGAAAGGCTAAAGACAAATGGCTAAAGTTTAACTCCTAATTCCTAACTCCTAACTATTTAAAGAACGCCATGAGAACGACTTTGCCGTCGTCTTTTTTGATTGAGAAATAATATCCGTCTTCGCGTTCTTTTCTGTAGATTGACAATGTCTCGCCTTCGAAACTCTCGTTAAGATAAGACACTTCTACGTCTTCCCATTGTTTTGCTTCTAAATCTTTCACCGAGAATGTGTCGAGCAACATAGTGATATAAGTCACGTTATTTGTGTGATGAGTAACATCGATGTCACCAGAGCGGACGAGTCTTTTATAGATTAAATCTTCTTCTGTGAAGTCGCCTTTGAATCTTCTGAACTTCTCCTCTATCGATTTTTCCTGAATCCAGTCGATGTCGTTAGGATAAGATGTTGTCTCAACCTTACGAAGAGTACGAGATGTCGCATCGATGATAACCCATTCCGAGATAGCGTTTATCAACACCTCACCACCTTTTATAATCTGATAGCAACGATTACAACGTACGCCTTCAGCGCCCATAGGCCATGTTCTTACAGTAACCTCATCGTCCCAAATAGGAAGTTTGTTGATTTTCATTTTAGTTTTTGAGATAACCCAAAGAGCATTATCTTTTTCCAAAATAGAACGATCGTCAACACCAATAAACACAGCATGAGTTCCAGCCACATCCTGAAATGTCATAAAAGCAGCTTCTGGTTTAAAGCGCATGAGAGTGTCGCACTGACCTGATAAAATTGTTGTATTTAATACTAATTCGTTTCTTTTCATGGTAATTAATTATGTCAACGGTCAACAGACAGCTGTCAACAGTGGAGAATTTTAGTGTGACAAATTTACAAAATAAAACCTTGTCAAAAATACACTTTCAACAAAAAGCAATAATATTTCAATTTTGTTCTTCACGATAAATTATTTATTACATTTGCAGCAAAGAAACGAGAAGATGGAGCATATTTTTATAGTCAACACAACCGCTGGGAAGGAGTCATGTTTAGACATGGTAAGAAAAGGCATCGCTCAATGCGAAACTCCCATTGACTACGAAATATATACGCCCAAATCAGCAGACGATTCCATAGAATTTATCAGAACATATTTGCAAAATCATCGAAACGAAGACGTACGATTTTATGCTTGCGGCGGTGACGGAACTGTCAACAAAGTTGCTTCAGGAATAGTAGGATTTCCCAATGCCAGCATGACAGTGCTTCCTTTCGGCAGCGGCAACGATTATGTAAAATATTACGGTTCTGCGGAGAAATTTAAAAATGTATGTTCAGTAATACAAGGTAAGGAAATAATAGTTGACATTATGAAAGTCAACGAGAAATACGCCTTAAACTCTACCCATTTCGGATTAGACAGCGTCGTTGCAAAAGCAATGAATAAGTTAAGAAGAAATGTCATTTTTGGCAAGAAACGAGCCTATCCATTTGCTGTTGTCTGGGGATTTCTTTTCGGCATGCGCACACAATGCACGGTTTATGCTGACGGCGAGCGACTCAATGATGGCGACATTTTATTATGTACCGTCAGCAATGGCAAATACGTCGGAGGCTCATATTTCAACGCGCCTAATTCCCTCAACGACGACGGATTGTTAGAAGTATGTTTAGTAAAACCCGTTCCGAGATTAAGATTCATCGGCTTGATAAAATATTACGTTGCAGGCACTCATATCAACAATCCCAAGTTTGAAAATATCGTTGTCTATAGACAAGCGAAGAAAGTCGTCATCGAAGGACCGGAAGGATTCTGTGTTTCTATTGACGGCGAGATTTACGAGAGCCAACATATTGAAGTCGAGAATTTAGAGAGAAAGATACGGTTTGCTGTGCCGAGGAAGTAGATTTCCACAAATCTTGAGGATTGGTGCGGGAAATATCAGTCGGATAGTTTTTCTTCAATTTCCTGAATTGTTGGCAATGAAGATTTGAAATTATCAGGAATAAACTTACTCGATTCACATTCTGAAATTCCTATCGGAGAATTTGATGATTCAAGAGCATATTGAGCGATAATATTATTCTTCGTCTTGCAAATTAACAATCAAATATAAAGAAAATCATTTCTTGAGATTTTTAAATATTTTATTTTGGTGGACAAAATATGGGAAAAACTTTATTGTATTGTCCACTGATATTGTTTTTTTGTTGATATTTGCAATATTTTTTATCGCACCATGACAAATAATTTCCTTAAAAACAAATCACATATAGCAAGAGATTTCTCTGCAACTGCATTATGTTTCATATTAATAATGCTTGCCACAAAACTATTTGATTTTATTTCCTTTAACGTTTTATTAAAATCTTTGCTTCATAGTCTTGTAACCTCAAGTTTCATAGTTTTATTAATATTTATTCCATACATCTTCATAAGCTTTTTCTCAAAAAAAACTGCTAATATTTTTTCATCCATATTATTCGGGACGATAATTCTAAGCGAATTAACATTAAGTTTTTACACCCAAGAAAGCGGTCAATTGATGGGATCAGAATTATTCATCAGACCATTGGAAGAAATAACACAAACAATCTTGGCATCAATAAGCATAACATCCGTGTTATTGTTAATTGTCGTAATAATTGGAGGATTTTCATTGCTGTCACATTTTGTAAGAAAAAAAACAAAAGGAAAAACGAGCAACATAATAACAATTATTCTTGCCTTATTATCAATGCCTTCCGCATTTTTTATCGATAATATTTTAGACAATAATATTGAAGCAAGAAACGTCGAGGCAAGCAAGACCTGGTATATGGTTTTAACAACTTTGACGTTGGAAAATACAGATGTTAATACAGATATTGCTTTTAATGAAACACTCATCGATGAGTTCCTTTCGGAAAATCCTGAACACATCGTTCCCGACAAGTACTATCCTCTTGAAAGAGTTGACAATACGCCTGATGTATTGGGGCAATATTTTGAAGACATAGACGTAAGACCTGATATTGTTTTCATTTTAGTAGAATCGTTAGGTTCGGAGGTTATGGGTAATAATGGTTTCGCTCCATTTATCGACTCTCTCGCAAACAAAGGTCTTTATTGGAAAAACTGTCTTTCCACAACAATAAGAAGTTACGGAGCAGTGCCTGCCATAACATCATCTACGATAGGTCCGAAAGGATTTCAGTTCGGTGTCATGCCTCAACACAACTCATTGTTCTCAATATTGAAATCTAATGATTATCAAACTAATGCATTCTACGGAGGCGACTTTAACTTCGATTGCATCTCAGAATATCTCATTGCACAAGACATCGATTATATGTCAAATTTTTATGAAGAATTTACCTCTGGAAACAATAAAAATCTCGGCAATTGGTGGGGATATTTTGATCATGTGATGTTCGAAAAAAGCATTGAAAAAATCAAAGACATCAATAATCCGATGTTTAACTTGTTGATAACTATTACAAATCATGAGGCATTAGACATCAAAGATGAAAAGAAAGAAAAAGAATATTTAGAAAAGGCAGACAATATAATATCAGCAATGAATCCTGACAAAGCAGATGCTTATAACAAAAATAAAATGCGTTTCTGCTCAATGCTTTACACCGATGATTGCATAAGAGATTTTATCACCGACTATAAAAAACTGCCTAATTATGAAAACACCATTTTCGTGATAACAGGTGACCATGCTTCAGGATTGATTATCAACAATAAACTATCATATCATACCGTACCGTTAATCATATGGTCACCAATGTTAAAAGAATCTCATGTTTTCAATTCCATAATTACACATAACGACATTGCTCCTTCAATAAACGCACTCTTAAGAGACAAGTATCATCTTGATACTCCGCAACATGTACATTGGATTAGCGATGGACTGGACACTTCTTCACAAATGAATTTCAACAAAAAAATGCTTCATGTAAATTATGAGCGACAGATGCGTGAAATAGTTTATGACGATTATATATATTGGACTAAAAACAAATGGGAAAGCGAACTCGTCAATAAGATTGATGAAAACCTCAATATAGAAATAGTTTATGACGACTCACTTAAATCCGCTCTAAACAAAAAATTGGAACTTTACAAATACATCTGTCGTTACACATACCACAACAACAAGTTGACCCAAAATCCTATCAATAAGAACGATTATAAAGTTATCCATAAATTGCACAACAATAAAAAAATCGTGTGTAGCACTCCAAATGAAAAGCCGAGTGAGATAGGAGCCAAACATTTCAAACTATTTGAGAATGTATTAGTTGAAAATATTTCTAAAGCAAAGATAAATTTTGATGCCAGCATCTTTATCAACGACTCATTATGGCAAGACAATTATATGGATCTTGTTTTTGAATGTAAGGAAATTGAAAGCGGAAAATCCACTTACTATACCGATAAGATAACGAAATTTATCACTGCTGATATTATCAGAGATGAAGAATGGTATGAGCTGTCTGTCTCAAAAGAATTTATACTCAATAAGGGAAAAAAATATCACATTTCAGCCTACGTATCTTCAGTAATCTATGACGAACTATGGGTTGCAGGTTCTAAGCTAAGCGTTGGAGAATGGGATGCTGAAATCAGCGGTTCTTAATCAAAATCAGAATCAACCCATAGATTCTTTAATTTATTTGTAAATAAATTTTATGTAGCAATATCTTATCGAAATAATGTTTTAACTTCATTTATCGCTGACTTGAACCTGCATCAATAACTTGAAATGTATCTATAGGACGTATTTGTTTATCATGATCAAAATTGTTAACTTCATAAAAGATAAGTTTGTTAGGAAAATATTTCTTTCCACGGACCACCCTTTATTGTTAACCTTTTCTAAAACAAAATCTAAATATTTATCAGGCGTATTTTCTGTTGAATCAAATTCAGGAAGAAACTTATTCAATTCATATTCTGAAATTCATATCGGAGATTTGATATAACCAAGGAATTTTAAAATTCGACAATTCAATTTCGTCAACAAGTTGTTGACGAAATTCGTCAACAAGTTGTTGACGAATTATAACACTTTGATTATAAAATATATAAAAGCGTTTTATATATTTCAGATTAGTCACAGAGAACCCTGTCATATCAGGGAATTCAGTCTTAAGATCACGGCTTAATTTATCAAAGAAACCTGTACCCCATTTTGCCACCATCGACTTTTCATTGATATCCTTTCCCATCTGCCAATAAAGTTTAAGCAATTCTGTATTAACTTTAATAGCAGCTTTAATCTGGCATCGTCTAATCTTTTGTTTTAATTCAATAAACCACGATTTATATTCTTCCGAATGATCAGGAATTGGCATTGTTTTATTTTTCATAAATTTCAATTTTGGATTAGTTAATTTTGCTTAAAGACACGAGTTGTGGATTTGAGCATTGCAAAACTATAAAAACAAAATCAGATTATCCTATCTTATTGAAAAGAAAAACAAACTAAAAATTCATTTTCTTGATTTTTTATGAAAATATGGAATGTTTTGGTTAAAAATTATTTAGAAATTTAAATATCAAGCAAAGGCGCAAAAGACGCAGAGACAATTTGACTATTGACAATTGGGTTGAGACAGTGAAGTACACATATTATAACACTTTTTTTATTTCTTATAAATTTCCATTAATATATTCTTATTAATAAGATATATTCTATAACACATTGATTGTTAATTATTTTTAACTTTAAAATCCTTGACAAGCAATGTTTTAGTTTGTATCTTTGCAAAACCAAAATTTTAAAACCATGATATTTCCACAACTCACAAACAATATTAAATTCACGCATGAGATATTACAGAACAACACTGTTCGTGCAATAAACCAAAACATAACTGTACGTAATTGGTTAATCGGACTTTGGATAGTAGAATTTGAACAAAACGGTGAAGACAGAGCAAAATATGGAGACAAATTATTATACAAAATATCAAAAGCAATATCCATTAAAGGTTTAGGCACTACAATTCTCAGCCAATGTCGTAAATTCTATTTAACATATCCAAACATTGGATTTGAGATTAAAAATTATTTATCAAATTATAAAAACATTTTTCAGTCGATGACTGAAAAATTACAACTCCCTGACATCAAGACAATAAACGAAAGTTTATCTCGCAATTCAAAGATTTTTCAGACGACGTCTGAAAAATTGCCACAAATTGAACCAGAAAAATTATTCAACAATTTATCATTTTCACACTTCGTTGAATTAATATACATTGAGGAACCTTTAAAAAGAATATTTTACGAAATAGAAACAATCAAAGGGTGCTGGAGCGTAAAAGAATTAAGTCGCCAAATTGGATCATTATGTTATGAACGTTCCAACTTTAGTAAAAATCCTGAAAGATTATTAACAACAACACATAACAAAGCTAACATTTCCACTGTTACAAACATAGTAAAATCTCCATACATTTTTGAATTTTTAGGAATTAGGAGTCAAGATATTATTGAAGAAAATAATTTTGAAAACATCCTCATAACACATATCCAAAATTTCATTTTAGAATTAGGCGATGGATTTTGCTTTGAATCCAGACAAAAACGCATTCTAATCGACAACGAATATTTCTTCATTGATTTAGTATTCTACCACAGAATACTTAAATGTCATATTTTAATTGAGTTAAAAACCAGAAAATTCAATTATGCAGATATCGCACAACTCAACATGTACGTTTCTTATTATCGAGAACAAATAATGAGAAATGACGATAATGCACCAATCGGAATTTTGCTTTGTACTGATGCATCTTCAGAAATGGTAAAATATGCAACTGCCGGTATGGATGAGAATCTATTTATATCAAAGTATTTATTACAATTGCCACCAAAGGAATCATTGATAGAATTTCTAAACAACGAATTAAAACAATTATAACAATAAAAGAATCCAATTTTCACACCCAAAGTTTGACACTTTTTTTTTATATAAATTTCCATTAATATATTCTTATTAATAAAATACATCTATAACACATTGATTGTTAATTATTTTCAACTTTAAAACCCTTGACATGCATTGTTTTAGTTTGTATCTTTGCAAAAGTAATGTTATTCATAATTTAGCACTGCAATTACACCAATCCAAAAATCAACATATGAAATCTATCAACAATTTCAAGGAGCTTATCTTTACTATCCGAGGAGTTAAGGTAATGCTTGATGCCGATCTCGCAGAAATTTATGGCTATACAACAAGTGCGTTTAATCAACAAGTAAAAAACAACATAGAAAAATTCGATGCTGACTTTAGATTCCAACTTACAAAAGAAGAATACTATGAAATCGTAAAATCAAGAATTTCAAGCATCGAATTTAGTACAAACAATTACGTCTCTATTTATAGGGAGGAGACAACAAGTTTGATATCAAAAAATTTTACATCAAAAAGAGGTGGCACACGAAAAATCCCTTTCGTTTTTACAGAACAAGGAATTTATATGCTGATGACTGTTTTAAAAGGAGAACTTGCCACAAAACAAAGCAAGGCATTAATAAGAACTTTCAAAGAAATGAAAGACTTTATTATTGACAATCATGATTTATTAGGCAACCAAGAGTTATTACAACTTGCCATCCAAAACTCCAAAAACACAGTTGATATTGCTTAGATTAAAGAAACTATGGTTACAAAAAACGAACTTACAAAAGTAATACACGACTTTAGCAATCATGATATCAAACATGAATATCTTATTCTAAACGGTAATAAAATAGATGCAAATCTTGCATATAAGAATATTTATGAGACTGCACAAAAAAGTATTTTTGTAATTGACAATTATATCGGAATTAAATCTCTTGTCTTGCTCAAGAATACAAAAAAAATATTACCATTACATTTTTTACCGACAATATTGGCCAATGTTTACATCAATGCGAACAAGAAGATTTTTGCAAACAATATCCTGATGTCTCAATAAAATTCCGTCAAACATGCGGAATTTTTCACGATAGATATATAATATTGGATTACAATTCAGATTTTGAACGAATCTATCATTGTGGAGCATCATCCAAAGATGCAGGAAACAAAATAACGACTATTTCAGAAGTAACAGACCGCCAAGTTTATCATCCAATAGTTGACACATTATTAAACAATCCAATATTAACATTCAAATAGGCTATGATTTTCATATCCGTAGATTGATAAATGACGAAAAGGTAAAGTCATTCGATTGCATCATAAATAAAAAAATTTCATTTTTCTCTTGACTCGTACCTTGGGTCATGATATATCTTTGCAACTGCTAGCAAAACATCGTACGATTATGAGTTATAAAACAAAGTTAAAAATCGGAGAGTTCTCCCGTTTGATGCAGGTGACAGTAAAGACATTGCGTCATTATGAGCAGAAAGGACTGCTTATTCCTAACGAAGTGGATGAGTGGACCGGATATCGTTATTATAGTATTGCTCAGATGCTGAGACTGAATTCAATCCGTCAGTTGCAACAGTTAGGATTTACACTTGATGAAATAAAGGATTTATTTGATGATGAATCTCATGTTCCAAGTGTAGAACAGCTGACTGAGAAAATTGAAGAAACAGAAAGACAACTTAAGTTATTAATGTCAAGACGTAATCAGCTGCTCGAATGGATGGACTCTCGTAAAAAAATTAAGACAATGGAAAAATTTAGTATTGAATCATTACCTGAAATTATTGTTGCCTCTCATCGAGAAATTATCCCAAATTACTCAGCTCTTGGCATGTTATGCTGCAATGTAATCGGCCCTGAAATGCAGCGACTCGATTGCAAATGTCCTCATCCAGGTTACTGTTTCACAGTAGAACATAACAAAGAATACACACCGACAGATATCGACATAGAATACTGCGAACAGGTGGAAGAAATGGGCAATGACAGCAACATAATACAATTCAAGAAATTGCCATCAGTTCCGAAAGCGTTATGCATGAAACACTATGGTCCATACGAGCGTTTTTACGAATCTTTCACACAAGCATTCGCCTATATGGATGAGCATGGATACGAGATAGCAGACAAGCCTCGCACATGCTACATAGACGGCATTTGGAATCAGGAAGATCCTGAGAAATGGCTCTCTATAATTCAAATTCCAATTAAATAAAGTTAAATACAGTGTCAAACTTCGATATAATGTTTGACACTTTTTTTATTTTTCATAAATTTCCATTAATATATTCTTATTAATTAAGATATATCTATAACAAATTGATTGTTAATTATTTTTAACTTTATTTCCCTTGACAAGTATTGTTTGAGTTTGTATCTTTGCAAAGAAATTATAAAAACTAAAAGTTATGGCAAGACCTATTAAAGAGACTCCGATTCTTTATGGAGAAGACGCTCGGAGATTTGAAAAAAGAATGAAGGAAAAACGTCACGAAGATCCTGAAAAAAGAGCGAAACGCTTGGAGATATACAACACTTTAATTAAAACACTAAAAACTTAAAGTGTCATGAAAGAGTTTTTCAAGCATTACTCTGAATACCAAATTCGTAGATTGAAAAATGACGAAAAAATAAATTCGTTCAATTGCGGAGACGATGACCTGAATGACTTTATTTTAAACGAATCTCATTATTATCAGAAAGCACTACTTTCTGTAACCTATGTGTACGAGCGTTAAGATAGGAAGAAACTGATAATGCGACAAGACTACTCTATTATGATTTGAACGATATAGCGTAAAAATGAATCTTGACAAAGATTATTTCACTACATTTTCTTCAATTCTCAATTTGTTGATTTTTCATTTCTTTTATATTCTTTTTTTTCATAAATTTGCGAAAAATGTATTATCACAGATTTCATTAATTTTTATTGAAAATCAAATATTTTAAAATATGATAGCAAAAGAATTACTTAATCCTAAAAGCATCGTCGTTGTCGGTGCTTCTGGCGACACACAAAAACCAGGCGGTAGCATTTTAAGAAACCTCCTCAACAGCAATTTCAAAGGCGAAGTTTACACTGTAAACCCTAAAGAAACAGAGGTTCAAGGTGTTAAATGTTATCAAAAAGTTGAAGATCTTCCACAAGTTGATTGCGCAATCATTGCAATCGCTGCTAAATATTGTCCTGCAACAGTCAACACATTGGCTCTTGAAAAAGGCACAAAAGGTTTCATAATCGTGTCTGCTGGTTTCAGCGAAGAAAACGAACAAGGCGCTGAATTCGAAAGACAAATCGTTGAAACAGTAAACAAAGTCGGCGGCAGCCTCATCGGTCCTAACTGTACAGGTTTCTTGAACCGTAACTACTGCGGCGCTTTCGACTCTCCAATACCAACACTCGATCCTCATGGCGTTGACTTCGTAACAGGTTCTGGTGCAACAGCTGTATTCATCAAGGAATACGGTATGACAAACGGTCTTACATTCAACAGCGTTTGGGCTGTCGGTAACTCAGCACAAGTCGGTATCGAAGACGTTCTCGAACACTTAGACACAACTTTCGATCCTGAGACAAGCTCTCGCGTCATCATGATATACATGGAAAAGATTGGCAACCCACAAAAATTATTGAAACACTCACGTTCACTCATCAACAAAGGTTGCCGCATCGCTGCTATCAAGTCAGGCGGTTCTGCAGCTGGTAGCCGCGCTGCATCATCACACACTGGCGCTCTCGCAACTGACGACGCTGTAGTTGACGCATTATTCCGTAAAGCTGGCATCGTACGTTGCCACAACCGTCAAGAGTTGACAACAGTATGCGCTATCTTCATGCACCCAGAAGTAAAAGGTAAAAACGTCGCTGTCATCACACACGCTGGCGGTCCTGCAGTTATGTTGACTGACGTTCTCTCAAACGGCGGCATGGACGTTCCTCACATCGAAGGTCCTAAAGCAGACGAATTATTAGCTAAATTATTCCCAGGTTCTTCAGTAGGTAACCCAATC
The DNA here is from genome assembly GCA_045631805.1 of Bacteroidales bacterium. Taxonomy (GTDB): domain Bacteria; phylum Bacteroidota; class Bacteroidia; order Bacteroidales; family F082; genus Limimorpha. The sequence goes on from JAZQVL010000115.1 coordinate 79,398, forward strand.
GACTTCTTGGCAACTGGTACAGCAGAACAATTAGGTCACATCATCGACGCTTGCGAAAACGACTTCGACAACATCGACTGCATGTGCGTCATCTTCGGTTCTCCAGGTTTGTTCCCTAACTGGGAAGTTTACGAAGTATTGAACGAAAAGATGAAGACTTGCAAAAAGCCTATCTTCCCTATCCTTCCTTCAATCATCAACGTAAAAGACGAAATCAACGATTTCATTACAAATAAAGGCAGAATCAACTTCCCAGAAGAATGTGTATTCGGCAACGCATTGTGCAAGATTTACCACACTCCAAAACCACAAGCAGAAGTTGTTGAACTTCCAAAAGTTGACGAAGCAAGAATCCGCAAGGTCATCGACAGCTGTGAAAACGGTTACATCGGACCAGATGAAATCTTCGAATTATTAGACGCAGCAGGTATCGCTCAAAAACAAATCCGCGTCGTTGATCAAAAACAACAAGCTTTAGACTTCGCTAACGAAGTTGGTTATCCACTCGTTATGAAAGTCGTCGGTCCTCTTCACAAGTCAGACGTTGGCGGCGTTACATTGAACGGTCGCGACATCGAAACAGTTGACAGAGAATTCGAGCGTTTGATGGCTATCCCAGAAACATACGCTGTTGAAATGTATCCAATGCTCGACGGTACAGAAGTTTACATCGGTGCTATCCGCGACGAAAAATTCGGTCACCAAGTATTCTTCGGTCTCGGTGGTATCTTCATCGAAGTATTGAAAGACGTTCAAAACGCTATCGCTCCTATCACAGCATGCGAAGCTAAAGATATGTTAACCAAGTTACGTGGTTACAAGATTTTGGAAGGCGTCAGAGGCCAACAACCAGTCAACGTTGACATCTACGCAGAACAAGTAGCAAGAGTAAGTGCTTTGGTTATGGTAGCTCCAGAAATCGCAGAAATGGACTTGAACCCATTGCTCGGTAATCCAAAGAACGTCGTCGCTGTTGACGCAAGAATTAGAATTGAAAAATAATATAAGATGAAAAAAGGTGATATAATTACCTCATTAGCTGTCTTGGCAGTCATCGGAGCCTTCGCTTTCGTTCCTGGAGCGATGGACGGTTTCAACAAAATGACTGCCGAGCACGGCATGATAATGAGTTTCTTCAAGTTCGCTATCTTGGGAACTTTCGGTGAGATGTTAGCTTTGAGAATTCGTAAAGGCTGCTATGTAGAAAAAGGCTTCGGTCTCATACCAAAGATGTTAGTTTGGGGTTTCCTCGGCATCGTCATTGCATCAGCCATGACGATATTCAAGAGCGGCACTGTCACATTGCTTGAAAAAGGCTTCGGCGTAGCACAAGCAGGCGAATGGTTCAAAGGCGATTTCAGCGGAGGCAAGGTATTCGTTGCTCTCTTAGTCAGCGTTTTGATGAACACCATCTTCGCCCCTGTCTTCATGACATTCCACAAAGTGACAGACATCCACATCGCTGAGACAGGAGGAACATTAAAAGGATTCTTCACAAACAAATTGAAAATCCAAGAAACAATAGCTCATAAAATCAACTGGGACTTACAATACGGCTTCGTCTTCAAAAAGACCATCCCATTGTTCTGGTACCCAGCACACACTATCACATTCTTGTTACCAGGAAATTACCAAGTGTTGTTCGCTGCATTCCTCGGTGTTGTCTTAGGTGTGATGTTGAGCATTAAGAAATAAAAAATGTAGAGACTTTATTTATGGCGTCTTATTAAGACAAAAAGCGTGTCACTTCTCAATGTTGACGCGCTTTTTTTTGTGAATTTTAGAAACATCTAATCATATCTTCAAACACTGATTCTTTTAATCATATACTCCAAACTGGCAATTCTTTCCAGTCTAAACAGAATCCCATTTCTTTATAACTTAAAAGTTTTCCTCCTTTATTCATTATTAACATAAGATTCTTTTTTAAATCATTTCCTGGACTAATTACATCAGACAAATATTTTACACAACATAATAATGCAAATAATTTATTTGACCTTATTATCTTTATTGTTTTCTTATCAATAAATGGGTATTTTGTATTATATGGTAATATTACATTAACAATATATCTTCTATTCCAAATCCTGCTATGATGAGCACAACAATTTCTTAACACCGCAATTGCATGAAGCCAATTTGTAAAAATAAAATCATTAGGAAGACCGAACTCCTTTGCTATCTCTGTCTTTTCATGGGATTTCTGCAATAAGTCATACATTCTGCTGAGCGTTCCCAACGACAATACCTCAAGAGTCATCCAAGCTGGTGGTAATTCTGGATTATCATACTTTGAAAAATAATGTTTTATAAAATCCTCATTACTTCTATTAATTTCTGATTTTATATCTTTCATCAAAACATCAAACGCATCAATTTCTTCTCCGCCTTTAGTTTTCACAAACTTTTCTCTATATAACAAAGGATTAACAAACCAATGACTATCATTCGTAGATTCACTATATATCTGTACGATTTTAGTTCTAACTGCTATTTCAATTTTTTCAATTGCATTAAACATCAGACTTCTTAACCGTCTATCAAAACAATATAAATCTATAATATCCGAAAAATGAATATTATCAATTATAAATTGATGATCTGCTGTTTCATCTTTATTATTCTGAAACGGATATGTATAAGCACGAAGTCTGTAATAACTAATATTTGACAAATAATTATTTGCGACTATTTTATCGTCAAATATCAGGCCTCTACTTTGCAATTTATCTATTTGTTCTAAAATAGGCAAAGGTTTCTTTTGGTAATTCATAGTTCTTATATACTCGAAGACCTTCCTGGTGCGCTGATCTACGAGAAGCGTGGAAGGTCATATTGCTTGCAAAGATATAGTTTTTTTCTCAAATCATATAACAAAAGTCACAGAAAAAATTGTTAAAAAAGAGTAATGAAAAATTAAGAAAAAAAATCCTACATTCCTAACTAATCAAAACTTCCGCTGCTCTCTTCGCTTCTTCTGTGACTTCAGCGTTGGAAAGCATCTTCGCTATTTCCATAATGCGTTCTTCGCGTGTCAGTGTTCTGATGTTCGAACGTGTCTTTTCATCAACGACGTCTTTATATACAAAGAAATGATTCTTTGCTTTACTTGCGACTTGTGGCAAGTGAGTGATGCTTACGAGTTGCAACGTCTCTCCCATCACCTTCATGATGTCACCGAGTTTTGATGCCACTTCACCTGAAACGCCAGTGTCAATCTCATCAAATATCAAAGTAGGGATATAATTGTTTTTAGCCGCAATGCTCTTAATCGCTAACATAAGACGTGACAATTCACCGCCAGAAGCAGCTTTCGCCATATTTTCTGGAGCATAACCTTTGTTTGCTGAGAACATAAATGTCACGGCATCAGTTCCGTTTGAAGTAAGTTCCCCGACATTTTCGCATTTGATTTCAAATACGCCGTGAGGCATCGCAAGCTGACGAATGACCTCAGTGACATCTTTCTCAAAAATAACTTTAGCAGTAAGACGTCTCTTGTTCAATTCTTTAGCCTTTTGACACAAAGCCTTTTCCATCGCCTTGACTTCTTTTTCCTTGTCAGCGACGATTTCATCTATATTAGAAAACTCATCGACCTTACGTCTTATCTCTTCTCTAAGTTGAAGCAATTGTGAATAATCATTAAGATGATGTTTCATCATAAGACGCTGAATCATATCGAAACGCTCTTGAAGTGTCTCAAGAGAAGAAATATCCATTGAATCATCTTGAAGGTTATTCAAATCTGAACAGATGTCTTTGAGTTCAATCTTGACCGAATTAAGACGTTCCGACATTGAATCGAGTTCGGAGATATATCTTTTCAGCTTATCTACATTATATAATAAGGTATTGACACCGTCAAGAACAGAAGTCTCGCTATTTTCAAGAATCATTGTCGATTCATTAAGAAGTCGGCTTATCTCCTCTTGATTTTCCAGTATCTCGATACGTTGAGCAAGTTCATCATATTCGTTATCTTGAAGTTCCGATTTCACGAGTTCATCGAGTTGGAATTTCAGATAATCGTTTTCGTCAATATTATTTAACGCTTTTTTACGAAGATACTCGAGTTCATTTTTGGCAGATGTATATTCTTTATACGACTTTTTATATTCAGAAAGCAGTTCTTGGTTATTAGCTGCATCATCTAACAACGAAAGTTGAAAATCAGGATTACACAACAAAAGAGAATCATGTTGTGAATGAATATCAACAAGATAAGAACCGAGTTCTTTTAAAACCTGTAAAGAAACAGGAGTATCATTTACGAAAGAACGTGATTTCTTCTGAGGATTAAGTTCACGACGTATGATACATTCTTCTTCAAAATCAATATCATTATCTTCAAAGAACAATCTCAATCTCTCGTTATCTTGTTGTCCTGTAGTCTTGTTTTCTTTCAAAAGAAACGTTGCTTCAACGATACATTTTTTAGTATCATCAAAAAGGATATTAGAGTCGGCACGATTACCGAGGACGAAGCCCAATGCGCCAAGTAATATAGACTTACCTGCGCCTGTCTCACCTGTTATGACAGTGAATCCATCATCAAATTCAACTGATAATGACGCTATTAATGCATAGTTGGATATTGATAATTTTCGCAGCATGATTATTTTCTTCCTGACAAAAGTTCTTCATATTCTGAAGCATGAGAAGGATCTATTTCTCTTAAAACATTAACAGCCTTAGTCTTTTCCTGCTGTGTGCCTTCAGAATAAATACTTTTCCACTCACTACGTTTTGTATCATTAAGTACTTGTATGAATAACAAGTTTGGTCTTTCAGAATAAATTTGTTTTAAATATTCCAAAGATTTTGTTATTGCAGCTTTACCCTCATCTTGTTTTGTTGACATCACATCCAAGCCAAGGCGGTGATACTCGTACATAAACTGACGTAATAGCTTATATGTAGAATTCATCATATTTTCGTTCAACCAGTAACGATTTTTTTTATCATCGAAGGCTTTCCATCCAGATTCGTCTGCGCTTTGAGCTGCTGTTACGATTTGGTCGGTTATTTTAAAGAAAGGGTCACCGCCATAAAGTCCGAAGCTATCGAAATACAATCCGAGTGAATAATATGCATAAAAAGCGAGAGTAGATGTCAGATTTGACATATAAGTATTTTCAGAGAAATCGAGAGGTTGAGATTCTATATATTCGAATACGAAATCATCATCCAAATAATTAAATAAAGGAGTGTTGTAGTTCGTTTTGTAAGTAGGACGTCGCAAAGCTATATTCAGCTCAGCTTCAATCATATTACCGTCTTTTTTAGTAACATTAACCACTATTGCGCCTTCAATTCTTTCTTCTGGTTCCAACTTAACATTAGTCCAAACCCTGTTGTTCATAAAGTTAAGTATTCCTTCTTTCAGAGATTCGAAAGCACGTTGGTCAGTACCTTCCACTCTTGCAGAAGAGACTGTCACGTCGATGTTAAACTCCTGAGCTTTAAGGGAATCAAGTCCTACCAAAGAGCATAACAAAATCAATAAAGCACAAATTTTTCTTTTCATAATTTAGTTCATATATTGATGGATGGCGTCCAAGACATCTAATGCCACTTCGTTTTTAGGTTTAAGTTCAAAATCAGTAACTTTGTCATCTTTAGTGATGATAGAAATCTTATTAGTTTTTGTCTTAAAGCCAACACCTGATTCGTTCATTACATTAAGAACGATAAGATCTATGTTTTTGGTATGTAATTTCTTTTTAGCGTTATCCAAACCATTTTCTGTTTCCAATGCGAAACCTACTACTACTTGAGTATCAGACTTTTTACTTCCGACAGATTTAAGTATATCTTCTGTTTTTACAAGTTTTAAAGTAAGAGTATCGTTATCTGGATTTTTCTTAATTTTTTGTTCCGCTGCTGTTTCTGGTCTGAAGTCTGCCACTGCTGCGCTAAGCACTGCAATATCAGTTTTAGGGAACAATGACATCACAGCCTCATACATTTCTTTTGCAGATGTCACAGGCAACACCTTGACATTATTTCTATTAGGTGTAATATTAGATGGGCCTAATACGAGTGTCACCTCTGCGCCCTGGTCGGCGAAGGCTCTGGCTATTTCAATGCCCATCAATCCTGAGCTATGATTTCCTATGAATCTGACGGGGTCTATAGCCTCATAGGTTGGTCCTGCTGTTATGAGGACTTTTTTTCCTACGAAGTTACGTTTGGTCTGAAAGAATGCTTTTATTCTTTCGTAAATCTTTTGAGGCTCTTCCATTCTGCCTTCACCGCACAAGCCACTTGCGAGTTCTCCCGATGATGGTGCCACGAAGATACATCCTCTTTCAATTAAGGTTTTGATATTTTGTTGGGTAGCCTGATGTTTATACATATCGAGGTCCATCGCTGGAGCAAACATGATAGGGCATTTTGCCGAGAGGCATACTGTAAGCAAATAGTTGTCGGCTATGCCGTAAGCCATTTTCGCCATTGTATTTGCCGAGGCTGGGGCCACTACAAAAAGGTCGGCCCAAAGGCCAAGGTCAACATGACTGTCCCACTTGCCAGTTTTCTCATCGAAGCCGTAGGTTAACACAGGATTACCGCTGAGTGTTGATAAAGTAAGAGGCGTGACGAAATCTCTTGCTGAAGGTGTCATCACGACTCTCACATCTGCGCCGTCCTTTTTCAACAGGCGCACCAACAAAGGAATTTTGTAGGCGGCAATGCTACCTGTAATTCCTAATAGAATTTTCTTTCCGGTTAGCATTGTAACTCCTTATCTTAGAAATCGCCTTCGTTTTCCTTGTTAGGATTACGATAATATATACGATCGTTTAAAAATTCATTGACAGCAATCAATGTTGGCTTTGGCAATTTTTCATAATATTTTGCCACTTCGATTTGTTCTTTATTTTCGAAGACTTCTTCAAGACTATCGCTGACTGTGGTGTACTCTTCGATTTTTTTATTGAGTTCACTCTTCATTTCAGCAGCAATTTGGTCTGATCTTTTTGCCATGATAGCTACTGTTTCATAAATGTTACCTGTGCCTATATAAAATTGGTCTTTTTGACGAGTGACACAAGTTGTCTCGGTGTTAATTTTTTTAAAATCCATTTATTTAGTTTTTATATTTGATAATTCTAATTTTATTTTTTCTATTACAGGTTCCAACTCAACAATATATTTACTTTCTGGATATATGTAAGTCAATGTGTTATATTTCTCCAACGCCAATTCATAGCGTTCGCGTTGTTTTTCCTTAACACTTTGCTCAGCATATTTATAGTAAGTCAAAACCATATAATTCATTATATCTTCACGATGATGTGTAGCTGGATTCTCTTTCATGAAGCTTTCAAAGCTTGTTATTGCAGCCTGAAACTCCTCCATCTTATAATACAACATGCATGTATTAAAGTCTTTTTCTACAATTTTATATCTAAGTGTATCAATAAGTTGGTTTGCGCTATCTACATATACGCTCTTTGGATACAAATCAACGAAATTTTGGAATTCACTTATAGCTGTGTAGGATTCTGTCTGGTCGAGCGTAATGTTTGGTGATTCGAGATAATAACAGCAAGCGCTCCTGAAAAGAGCGAATTCTGTTCTTTTGCCAAACGGATAATTCACTACATAACGTTTGTAATAATGACTTGCGATATTATAATCTTTCATGTTGTAGTAACATTCCGCAGTATAATATGCTATATCTTCGCCTTCTGGCTTGCCTCTATAAGCTGATTGCAGAATATCAAACAATTGTAACGCTCTGTTATAATCCTGCTGTTTATAATACAACATCGCTGCATTGTATTTATATTCATTATCAGTACTTTTAAGCAATTTGCTGAAGTTGCTGCATGACACGAATGCCATCAAAAAACACATTATTACCGTTATAAAAAACCAATTCTTTCGCATAGTGCAAAAATACATTATTTTATCATTCAAAAAACGTATTTTCCAATAAAATATTATTACAAAATCACATTTATTCTACAACAATTTTTTTCATCATCTGTTTTCCGTCAACATTGATATTTAAGAAGTAAAGTCCACTGTTGACATCGTCAAGTTTTATTTCAAAAACAGCAGTATGTTCATCAGATTCCTTAACGATTTGGCCATTGACATTTAACAATGTCCAGTTAAGTTTGTCACATTCAACATCCAACAAAATCTTAACAAAACCATTTGCCGGATTTGGATAAATAGTGACATTATCAAGCACCTGCTCATCGACGCTTTCGCAATTCACGACATAAACGCTGACTGTTACTTCTTTTGTATTTTCTCCATCGTTGACTGTCACTGTAAAAACATTTTCTCCCAATTCTGTTGGAGTTGCTTTGGCTGTTGCCATATTAGGATTGTCAAACAATTCTGCTGGTGTCCATGAATATGTATAATTTCCCGAACCGCCTGACGCATTTGCATATAAGTTCACACTTTCTCCAAGACAAATAGTATCGTTGCTTGCTTCTGCCGACACTATCATCTCACCGCCGACGCATCTTATTATTGCTTTCCATCCAGCATTGTTCATTGCATAATCGGAGAGGAATCGGAATGTAAGAGTGCCTTCTGCATTTGTTGCTGTGTATGTTCCAGCCTCGCCACCGCTCAATTCTGCCAAACATGGAGATGTCGCCACTGCGTTGCCGTCATAAACTCTAAGGATGTCGTAATCTTTTTCTGTCGAGAACTCAACAAATTCGACTTGTATTTTCGCACCTTCTGTTCCTGGCTTGAATGTCATGACATGAACGTCATTATCAGGATAGTTGTTAGACGGACCGCCCGAATCGAAGAACAAAGCATTGCATGTAGTCACTGTTCCGTCATACATATTATACGACTCAATAACATTGATATAATCTCTCTTTGTTATTGTCTCAAGCTCACCTTCAGCATTCGACACCGTGAGTGTAACGTCATATCTTCCTACTTCACTATATTTTATCGTTGGATTTTCTTCACTTGACGTTGATGGTGTTCCGCCTTCGAACGACCAGCACCAACTGACGACATCGCCCCATGACTCATCAGTAAATTTCACATTAGAACCCAAAGAAACATTTGTGTCGGTAACGCTGAAGTCAGGAACCAAACTTTCGCCAGCTTCGAGTTCCACATTCAACGTAACAGTCTCTCCATCAGACACTGTCACAACATATTGCGCAGGAAAATAACCTTCCGACTTGACTTCAACGGTATATGTTCCGGCTTTTATTGGACGATGGAAATTACCGAGAGGAAGCTGCGAATCGACCTTAGAGTAATTCTGGTCGTGATTCAAAATTTCTATTGTAGCTTTCAATGGCTGTTTTGTAGCTGCGTCTTTCACCGTTCCATGAATACCATACAAAGCCTGATTCATATATGCGAAAATAGAATTGAAATTATAATCCCAGAAAGAAGGAAGCTGTGACGCTGAAGGACATTTTATTGTTGAACATTCTATTGTAACTTCACGGCATTGACGATAATAGTTCATATAATCCTGGCGGCCTCCTCCGATTCTGTACCAATCAGCGCCATTGGTAATGCCATTTTCTTCATCTGTCATATACGATGGATCTGTTGGCTTAGCCGCTTCTTGCGCCATGTCGGCATATTCACGACTAACGAGTTGCCACCAAGCGTCGTCGGCATGACGAGCATAATCGTTATCCCAAGGATAATTCATCAATTCAGCTCCACCATGATAATGAGCCGCCATAGTAAATTGATAATCTTCTGCAAGTTGCATAAACCACTCCGTTTCTTTTGCATAATTGCTATTGTCAGGATGAGCTCCATCAACAGGATCAGGATAGTTGCGGTTCATGTCTATGCCGTTGGCATTATAACGACTTGCGCCACTAACAGTATGATTACCATTTTTATATGTTCCGTCAGGATTAGCATTAGGACAAATAAACAAATCGAGATTGTTTATGATATTTTCAACCTCTGGCAAATCTTGATTTGTGAGAAGATAATCGATGAGACGAAGCATCATCACATAACCTGTAGTTTCATCGCCATGAATTGTTGAGCCATACAAGAATTTTGGTTTGCCATCGCTTTCTCCATTGTTTATCCTCACCAAGAGAATCTTACGTCCGCTTGGAAGTGTTCCAAGTTCTATCAATGAGCAATTCTCAGAATATGTTTCGGCGAAATCTTCCATCATAGCGACGTACGCTTCGTAAGTTGGATATTCGTTCCATTCATATTCGGTGCGTGTTCTGCCATCAAACATTTTATGTTCTTCCAACATTGAAGGAGGTGTCAGCAATGTCGATTCAAGTCCGAGCTTCAAGAACTCGCCATATTGCTCATTATTAGCGTAAGCGAACACCGTAGCACCATTCACATTATCAACAGAAACGACTTTTGCAATTTCCTTTAACGATTTATCATCTTTTGTTTCGAAGCTGAAATAAAACTCATTACGTTCCTTCATCATCGAATGCAAGTCATTTTCTTGAGCAAATACATTCAATGAAAATATAGTCAAGAACAAAAAAGCAAATATAGTTTTCATAGTTAGCAATTATTTGTTATACATAATTTTATATTCATTCTCCAAATCATCTTTAAGTTTTTCATTTACAGTCACCAATGGAAGACGAAGAACATTTTTACAAAGATTTTGCTGAGCCATAAGACATTTGATACCAGCAGGATTGCCATCAGCAAAAATAAGGCTATTCATGTTAAGCATCTTATAATGAAGTGGGAGCGCTGTTTTTGCATCATCGTTCAACATAGACTTGACCATTTTGCAGAAAATATCAGGATAGCCATTAGCGGCGACAGAGATAACACCTTTTGCGCCAAGAGCCATCATTGGCTGAGTCAAACCGTCGTCACCAGAAAGCACATCGAAGTCGGACGGTTTATCATGTAATATTTCCATTATCTGCTGCATGTTGCCCGATGCTTCTTTTACCGCTATTATATTTTTATGTTTTGCAAGTTCAACGCAAGTAGATGCTTGAAGGTTAACTCCTACTCTACCAGGTACATTGTACAAAACAACAGGCACAGGAGAGTTGTCAGCAACAGCTTCAAAATGCGCTTTCATGCCTCTTTGGTTTGGTTTGTTGTAATATGGCACGACGCTCAAAATTCCGTCGATGTCAGTAAAATCTTGGTTTTTGATATTTTGGAGCAAAGCCATAGTGTTATTTCCGCCCATTCCCATCATAATTGGGCAGCGTCCTTTAGCGACCTTTACGATTGTCCTCAACACATTATCCTTCTCTTCTTGAGTCAGCGTAGGCGCTTCCGAAGTAGTTCCAAGCGCAACCATGAAGTCAGCGCCGTTCGACAAAGTGAATTCTACAATATTTTCAAGTGACTTATAATCAACGGAAAAATCTTCATTAAACGGAGTGATAAGGGCTACTCCTGTGCCGATAAAAGGATTATTTTTCATTTTTATTTCCAGATAACATCAATAAATATTTATATATAATTTTCATGCGTTCCACTTCATCTTTTTCATTTCCACAGTCAATGACAAGGTCGTGCAACTGCATATTAATTTTAGAATGTCCGATTTTGAATGAAGAACCAATGCATGAAACAAGATAATCGTTAAGCAGATTCTTATTATTGTCAGAAAGATTCACGAACAACTCATCAGGAAAAGACTTCAGAAGAACTTCTTTTTCTTTTTTCAGGACACCAAAAATGTTAAAATCTTTTTTATTAATAATCATTGAATCATTTGGGAGCTGCTCGTTCAGTGAGGTTTCACTTAAAACAACAAATCTTAGTTTTTGAGGTTTCAATGAGTTTACGACAAATTGTTCTACCGATTTAATGTCTTTTTTTTGATTATCGTCGAGCAGGATTGTCATTATAGGAGACTTTTTTATATCAGGAAAGTGCAACAATCTTTTTTGCTGCGAATTTCTCTTAATGTTCTTTCTCCTGAAAAAAAGTATTAACGACTTTAACATTTTTTAGCATTTAACATGCAAATATACATTATTAATATTTAATATCCACAGATTTTTTTCCTATTTTTTTTATATTTGCGATGTCTTAAACATCATGATTATGAAAGTTACCATTTTAGGCAGCGGCACTTCCCAAGGAGTTCCAATCATCACTTGCGGCTGCGACGTCTGTCACTCCAACGACCACAAAGACAAACGTTTACGCACCTCCATCCTTATCGAATCGGGAGAGACCACAATTTGCGTTGACGCTGGTCCTGACTTTCGTTACCAAATGCTGAGAGCCAATGTCACGAAATTAGACGCCATATTAATCACTCACGAACACAAAGACCACATAGGAGGTTTAGACGACGCACGTCCTTTGATTTTTGTACAAGGGAAACCTATGACCATTTACGCCTCAGCGGAAGCCCAGGAAGAAATAAAAAGAGAATATTCATACGCTTTTGCGAACGAAGACGATAGATACCCAGGAGCGCCTGCTTTTGAACTAATCACAATTGACGGCAGCCCAATAAAAATCAAAGACTTAACAATAGAGCCAATAGAGCTAAGACATTATATCTTAAAATCATACGGTTTTCGGATAAACAATTTCGCATATGTCACTGATTTAAGCGAGCTTTCTGAAGAAGCGTTTCAAAAACTCATTGGCGTTGAATATCTTATAATAGAAGCATTAAGAAAAAAAGAACATTATTCGCACATCAATCTCGCACAAGCGATAGAGATTGCACAAAGGCTGAACGTCAAGAAAGCATGGTTCACTCATGTCAGCCATGAGATGGGGAAAGCCGCCGATGTCAACCCGACGCTACCTGAAAATATGATGCTTGCCTACGACGGACTTGTGATAGAGATTTGATTTTTTGCAGAAGTTCTATATTCTTTAGGAGACATTCCTACTATTCTCTTAAAATATTTTCCAAAAAACGACTGCGAAGGAAAATGCATCTCATCGCTTATCTGCTGTATCGTCATTGGAGTGGAATTAAGCAAGGCTTTCGATTCCATTACAACAAACTCCTCAATATAGTCGGATGGCGTCCTTCCCGTCAAACCACTGACTACCTGCGACAAATATTTTGGCGTCACACATAATTTTTCGGCATAAAACTTAACCTCTCGTTCTGTCCTAAAATTCCTCGAAAGCAAATCAATAAATTTCGAATGCAACATTTCCTGTCTTGATGATTTATTTTTATTGTCATCAACGCCATGCTCATCAAAAGTATAGCCATAAAACATAGCCAAGGTCATGTGACGAGCCGCTTCCACTTTAAATTTTATTTTTGGAGAAGATACAAGATTTAAAAGCAAATCATAATATTTGTCAAACACAAAATTACTATTATCCATTATAAAAACAGAATTAGCATAAAGAGAGTTACGAATTGAACGTATCTCTGTCAAATTTGAAAACATGGAATTGGAGAATTCTTGCGACATAACTATTATCTTGCTTTTCAAATCCTCCGAATATTCCAAGGGCTGAAAAATGCTATCATTGACAATTATAACCACCGATGGAGCTTCTATTTTATACTCAACCATATTAATTTTAGCTCTCATAAAACCCTTTTCATAGATTATCGCCATCGTCATATCAACCTTGAACGGCTCTGAATATAAATCCAAATCAAGACGAGAATTATCAGCGTCATCTATCAACATTATATCTGTTCCTATACGATGGTCTTGAGGTGTTATCTCATTCAAGCGCTCTCGCCATTTCAAATATGGTATCATTTTCTTTTTTTCGCAAATATACCTACAATTTTAGATTCTATGTAAGATAAAGCACAAACATCAGACATTTTGACCAATTTGTAAGAAATATCAGAAAAAGCAACATTTATATTCTCTATAATTTTGCTATGTCAAAAAAATAAATTTATAACACACATAACTAACAGAATGAAAAAATTAGCAAAATTTTTAGGCATCTCTGCTTTATTAGGATGCAGCATGACAGCCAGTGCACAAAACGCTGTTGACGAAAAAGGAAAAGACAACTTCTTAAAAAGAGCATTCCGCGACATGAAAGAAAGTGCGAAGCTCCAACGTCAAATCGACAAGGCCAACTATCAAGCGACGAAATTAGAATCAAAGGCATTCTTCCAAGAACAAAAGAGAATGTCTAATCCAAAGGTTCGCAGCGCCGCTGAAAGAGAGAGACAACTCAACGAATTAGAAGCAGCGAACCAAAGAGTTGAAGCAGCTAAAGCAAAAGTAGAAAACGCAAAAAGTAAATGAATTAATCAAAAAGCAGGAGCCTCACAAAGGCCCCTGCTCAATTTAAAATGTGAATCCAAAACTAAGCCTTATTTTACTCAAACATCCTTTATCGAGATAATCGGCTGGACAATAGTCAGATAATTTTGCGACAGCTTTTTGAATCTCATATCCTACTGCGAAAGTAAATCTTGAGAAATCAATTCCTACGTATGGCGATGCTGTCACAATAAGTCCAGAGTTTGTAACATCGAACATCTCACCGATACGTGCACCCACCATCGGGCTTACATTATTATCAAGGAAAGAATAATTAAAATTAAGAAATAATGGTATCAGATAAGTTGGTTCTTCAACATATTCATTGTTAAAATCGTTTCCTAAGAAATCGGCAGCAAAACCGACACCTAAACCAGCAGACATACCATTACCAAAAGAATAAGCCTGTGTTGTGTTGATACTAAATTGTCCGTTGTTAGCCCACGACAATTCCACATCTGGACGGTAACCTTTTTTGTATTGAATGTTTGACTCTTGAGCATTGGAGAACATTGGAGATACCAACACTAATAGTGAGAACAATAATTTCACCACACATCTTTTTGTCAAGCCTAATGTCTTCATTTTGTTTCCTCCTTCTTCTCATCTAAAAACTTTTCGACGAATTTGTCTTCTACTTTTTGATAAGCATTCACAACGTCATCTTCAATTTTCTGGTAAGTGTTAACTACTGTTTCTTCGATTTTCTTGTAGGTGCCGACCACTTTGTCTTCCACCTTTGTATTTTTTAATTTGTACTCACTCATTTTAATGATAATTTAATTGTTAATATTATTTTGACAATGCAAAATTATCACTAATGAAGATGCCGAATTTTCCACTTTTTCTTCTTAATTTGCCGATTTGACAGCAATTTAATTACATGAAAAAGGAATAAATCTATTTAAAAACAAACTATAAAAACACTATCTTTGCGAAAAAAGTAAGTTATGCAAGAAATCATATTTGAATTAAGAGAAGGCGACGAATTTATCCCATTGATTGCCTTATTGAAAGCTACCGGACTTGTCGATTCAGGAAGTATGGCTCAAGAAGTCGTGACCGCAGGTCTTGTGAAACGCAATGGCGAAATAGAATTACGCAAGCGAGCCAAGATAGTATCGGGCGACACCATCGAATTTGAAGGATACAAAGTTAAAATAAAAAATTGCTGAGACTATTCTCAGCAATTTTTTATTTATAGTTATTCTCATCAAGGAACCACTCTTTATACATGAGATAACCTTGTGCATTTGAATGAGCCATCTGACCTACTGTCTCAGAAGCGTCTTTCACTTTTTTTGCAGGCACGCCAGCATACACACCTGGTTCCAAAACGCTATTACTCAACACCACACTTCCAGCTGCAATCACAGTATTATCAGGTATAACCGCATTATCCATAAGAATAGCGCCCATTCCGACAAGCACATTATTGCCTACTTTTGCACCATGTATGATAGCATTGTGACCTACAGATACATCATTGCCAATCTCACACACTGATTTCTGATATAAAGTATGTAATACCGCTCCATCTTGTATGTTAACTCTATCGCCAATCTTAATGGTATTAACATCGCCTCTCAGGACTGCGCCATACCATATACTGCAATCATCGCCCATTGTCACGTCACCAACAACAGCAGCAGTCTCTGCTATAAAACAATTGTTACCAATTTTGGGTTTACAACCATTCAATTCCTTAATTAATGCCATAATTTATATTTTGAGTTTTATATTATGTGTATCTATTTTATCAGATTTATCGCCGCACTCATGTTCTGAGCATCCTATTCCAGAATCAGATATTTTACCTTCGAGGTATGATTTGACAAGCTCATCAACATTACCAGAACACCCTCTAATAACATTGATATTATGAGCATTAAGCTTACTTTTAGCTCCTTCTCCCATATTACCAGCAAGCATCATAACGACTCCGAGTTCTTGCAAGTCGGCTGCGATTCCTGATTTGCACCCACATCCTTGAGGCGATGCCATTGTCTCACGATTTACAATATTGTTATCTTCTATAGTAAAAATAGTGTAATGGTCACAATGTCCGAAATGATCATCGACACGTTCGTCTCTTGTTGGAACTGCAATTTTCATTGTATATAAATTTTAATTATTTAATCATAAAAACCTAGCGGCAAAGATACATTTAAAATCTTTATAAATCGCGATTCATTATAAGTTTTGCTTCCTTACCTTCCAAGACCAGATTCTTCATCGTCTGCATATACGGATCGACATGAGAGAAGAAATAATACAAACCTTCGCACAAAGAATTCAATCCCGATTCATTTTTATCAGACTTAGCGAATCTATGTTTAGGGCATTCCCCGTGGCAAGCAAAATAATACTCACATCTAAGACATTGAGCAGGAAGGGCATTCCTTTTATCAATACCAAAACGTGCCGCATTTTCAGAAGAAACAATTTCCCTCAAAGATGATTCTTTCACATTGCCAAGTTTGTAACGAGGATACACAAA